>NZ_HG322950.1:5847004-6162905 GCF_000689415.1 Pseudomonas knackmussii B13
GCTTCAGCGCCGCATCCAGCTCGCGGAAGATCGCCTGCTTGAGTTCGAGGTTCTCGTAGACCGCTTCGATCACCAGGTCCGCCTCGCGGATCGCCGCGTAGTTCTCCGCTGGCGAGATGCGTGCACGGCGGGCCGCTGCTTCGGCCTCGTCGATGCGGCCCTGACGCACGTTGTGGGCGTAGGTGTCGGCCACCGCGCCCTGGGCCTGCAGGAGCATCTGCGGGTTGTTGTCCAGCCATTGCACCTGCACGCCGGCGTTGGCCAGGCACATGACGATGCCGCGGCCCATGGTGCCGGCGCCAATCACGGCGGCAGTGCGAATCGAAGGGGTCTGGCTCATGGTCTTCCTCTTGTTCTGCGAACGGGCGTTTGAGCGAAAAAGCGTCAGACACCTTAGGAAAGATCCAATTATTTTTGAAATTTAGTCTTGTGATGCGCAGTATTCGGCGGATGAATACGAACACCTTCGATCTCAACCTGCTCCGCGTGCTCGACGCCTTGCTGCGCGAACGCAGCGTTTCCCGCGCGGCAGAGCGCCTGGCCCTCAGCCAGCCGGCGGTGAGCAACGCACTGAACCGCCTGCGCGAGCTGCTCGACGATCCGCTGCTGGTGCGCGTCGGCCGCGCCATGCAGCCGACCGCCCGTGCGCTGGAACTGGAAGCGCCGATCCGCGAAGCGTTGCAGCGCATCCAGCAAAGTCTCAGCGGTGGCGAAAGCTTCGACGCAGCGCGCAGCCGCCAGCGCTTCACGGTGGCGCTGACCGACTACGCCGAACTGCTGTGCATGCCAGCACTCTTGCAGCGCCTCGGAACCGAAGCACCAGGCATGGCCCTGGACGTGCGCCACCTGAGCCCGAGCCTGCCGGTCGAGGCGCTGGACAAGGGCGACCTGGACCTGGTGCTGGGGCGTTTCGAGGACATCCCCGCACGCTTCCAGCGCCGCAGCTGGACCCACGAGACGCTGCGCCTGCTGGTCCGCAAGGGGCATCCCGAGGTGCAAGGCACGATCGACTTGCCGACCTTCCTAGGCCAGCGCCACCTGTGGGTGTCGGGCGGGCAGACCAAGGGCATGGTCGACCAGTGGCTGGCCAGCCAGGGGCTGAAGCGGCAGATCGCCTACGTCACCCCCAACTACCTGCAAGCCGCGCATCTGGTGGCCTCCAGCGACCTGCTCACGGTGCTGCCGACACGCCTGGCCGAACACTTCGCCCGCCTGCTGCCGCTGCAGGTGCTGGACCTGCCCTTCGACGTCGGCCAGTTCCACCTGGAGCTGGTGTACCTCGCCCAGCGCGAGCGCGACGTGGCGTTGCAGTGGCTGGTCGAGCAGGTCGTCGAGACGGCGCCGCGCTGATGTCGGCATAGACGGTTTTTGTAGGAGCGGACCTTGTCCGCGATAGCCGGGCAGTCCGGCACGATTCGCGGATGAGATCTGCTCCTACGTAGCTTCTGGATCCCCGCGTTCGCGGGGACGACGCAGGAAAAGCGAATCTTGATCCCGTCACTCCCGCGAACGCGGGAGCCCAATAGACAGTTGCTCCTTCTGCGCCAGCCGCCTGAACGAAAAAACGCGCCCGAAGGCGCGTTTCTCGCGTAACCGGCAACCGTCAGAAACGGTCGCGGATCACCACTTCGTCCAGGCTCAGCTTGCCCACGCGCGGCTTGGGCGCGACGGTCTGCTTGCCGACCGCGACCATCAGGCCGATGACGTGGTTTTCCGGCAGGTTGATCAGCTGGGCCACGGCGTCAAAATCGAAGCCATCCATCGGGCAGGAGTCCAGGCCCTTGCCGCGCGCGGCGAGCATCAGGGTCTGCGCCATCAGGCCGCAGCTGCGCATGGTTTCGTCGCGCTGCACCTGCGGCTTGCCGCGGTAGTAGTTGTCGATGGCGCCGGCCATGTAGTCCTGCACTTCCTGCGGCGCGCCTTCCCAGACGCGGCTGGCGTTCTTCTCCCAGCTGTCGAGCTGGGCGCAGATCACCACCAGCATCGAAGCGTCGGTGACCTGGGCCTGGCCCCAGGCAACTTCGCGGATGTGCGCGCGCAGCTGCGGGTCGCTGACTTCGACCAGGCGCACGTGCTGCAGGTTGAATGCCGAGGGCGCCAGCATGGCCAGCTGCAGCAGCTCGTCCTTCTCTTCACGGCTGAGGCTGAAGGCCGGGTCGTAGCCTTTCACCGCGCGGCGGCTGCGGATGGCTTCGTCGATATGCATGGAGGGACTCCTTTCGATGAGGGGCAAAAGGCGGCAATGGTAAACCGCTCTGGCCCGCGCGTTCAGGCCGATTTGCCGATGAGCATCATCGAAAGGAGCGATCCTCAGCCCTCCACCGGCGCCAGGCCGGCGTTTTCGCTGTACGCGTCCCGTGGCCCGGAGAACACCAGGTAGCCGTCCTCGACCTTGCCGTGGCGCAGCAGCGCCAGGTCCAGGGCGTAGTTCTGGTAGAGCTTCCAGGGCGTGCGATCGCCCTGCTTGGGCATCTTGTCGGCGGCGCGCTGGATGTAGCCGGACTGCAGGTTGAGGAAGGGTTCTTCCTTCACTTCGCCGACCCCGGCGCGCGGCGTGCACTGGCGCATGCCGATGGCGTCGAGGTGGTTGATCAGGCGGCAGAAGTATTCGCTGGAAAGGTCGGCCTTCAAGGTCCAGCTGGCGTTGGTGTAGCCGACCACGGCGGCCAGGTTGGGCAGGTCGCGCAGCATGATGCCGCGGTAGCCCATGCTCTGGTTGACCTGGAACGGCTTGCCGTCCACCGCCAGCTCCGCGCCGCCGAACATCACCAGGTCTAGCCCGGTGGCGGTGACAATCACATCGGCTTCCAGCACTTCGCCGGACTTCAGGCGGATGCCCTTCTCGCAGAAGCTGTCGATGTGCTCGGTGACCACCGAGGCCTTGCCCTTGCGCAGCGCCTTGAACAGGTCGCCATCAGGCACGCAGCACACGCGCTCGTCCCACGGCTTGTAGCGCGGGCTGAAGTGGCGCATGTCGAAGCCCTTGCCCAGCTGGTGCTTGGCCAGGCCGAGCAGGGCCTTACGCACCACATTGGGGAAGGCCTTGGAGAGCATGAAGAAGACCATCTGCATGGCCACGTTGCGGGTCCGCGCCTGGCGGTAGACCCAGGTTTCCGGCAGGAAGCGGCGCAGGAAGTTCGAGATCGGGTCATTCTGCGGCAGGCTGATCACGTAGGACGGCGAGCGCTGCAGCATGGTGACGTGGCGCGCCTTGTCGGTCAGCGACGGCACCAGGGTCACGGCGGTGGCGCCGCTGCCGATCACCACGATGCGCTTGTCGCTGTAGTCGAAGCCTTCCGGCCACAGCTGCGGGTGAATGACCTGCCCACGGAAGCTCTCGCGGCCCTTGAATTCGGGGGTGAAGCCGGCCTCGTAGCGGTAGTAGCCGGTGCACATGAGGAGGAACTGCGCGCTCATGCGCACCGGCTCGGGCTCATCGCCGCGCTGCACGCTCAGGTTCCAGCGCGCGCTGTCGCTGCACCAGTCGGCCTTGAGCACGCGATGGCTGTAGCGAATCTTGCGGTCGATGCCGTTCTCCCGCGCGGTGTCCTCGATGTACTGGCGGATCGAGGGGCCGTCGGCGATGGCCTTGGGATCGGTCCAGGGCTTGAAGTTGTAGCCAAGGGTGTACATGTCCGAGTCGGAGCGGATGCCGGGGTAGCGGAACAGGTCCCAGGTGCCGCCCATGGCCTCGCGGCCTTCGAGCAGGGCAAAAGTCTTGCCCGGGCAATGCTTCATCAGGTGGTAGGCAGCGCCGATGCCGGAGAGGCCGGCGCCGACGATAAGAACATCCAGGTGTTCGACAGACATGGGACTTCCTCGGCCAGTGGGCAGGCAGTGCCTGCTGGAGTCTAGGAGCGAATCGCTTCCCCACACCCTACAAGGCCCGATATCCACACACCGCCAACCTTTAGATTTGCGCGTACACGCCAGCGTTACCGGTTGACCCTGGCCGCGCCCTGCGGCTCAATGCCGGCGCCTTTCGCCCGCCCCTGGAGTACGCCATGTCCACCGCCCTGCAACTGCTGCAGCAGATCGACGCCGCCTACCAGCGCCTGCACGGCAAAGGCATTGGCGCGGACGTCTTCGATGGAGAGGAAAGCGGCCGCCTGGACTGGCTGCACGAGCAAGCGCCCTTCGCCCTGCTCGCCCACGACGCATCCGCCGACCCGCGCTTCATCTACGTGAATGCCGCCGCGCGCCAGGCCTTCGGTTACGGCGAAGAAGAATTCATCGGCCTGCCCTCGCGGCTGAGCGCCGATGCCGATGCCCAGGCCGACCGCGACGCCATCCTCGCCTCGGTGCGCGAGCGCGGCTTCGCCCAGGGCTACGCCGGCACCCGCATCCGCAAGGACGGCTCGCACTTCCGCATCGAGCGCGGCGAGCTTTGGCAGCTCGACGAGCCCAAGGGCCAGGCCGCGCTCGTCTGGGCGGCCGCTTAGAGCTGCCCTTCCACCCACGCCCGCACCTGGGCGTACGGGTAGTCCTCCAGCGTCGCGTAACCCGGCAATGTGCGTGCACGCATGCGTGGGAAGACCGGCACGCTGATGCCGCAGAGGAAGCGCGTCACGCAGTCGGCACTGGGGGAAGCGCCGCGCGCGCCCTGGTACTTGTCGAGGAAGGCGGCACAACGGGTCTGCAGCGTCTGCCCCTCCAGCGGCGGCAGGGCCGGCGGCTCCGGCAGATGGGCCACGCGCCCGGCGCACACCGAGCAATGGCCGCAATGTTCCGGCGCGCGCTCGTCGCCGAAGTAGCGGGCCAGTCGATGGCTGAGGCATTCGTCGCTGGCGAATAGCGCCAACATGGCGCCAATACGCGCGATCTCGCTGCCTTCATGGCGCTTGAAGTAGCCATACAGCTCATCGCCCAGCAGCTGCGGGTCGAACTCGCGGTCGAGCACCGCGTAGACCTCGGTCATCTGCTTGCTTTCCAGCTCGATCCAGCCGCGTTCCTGGAAGTAGTCCAGCGCCTTCACCACCCGCGCGCGCTCGGCGCCGTGGCGTTGATAGAGGGTGTCGAAGTCCAGGGTCAACCAGGTCCGCGCGCGCGCCGAGCAGCTGAGGATCGCCTCGACGAACTGCCGCCGCTCACCCTCGAAGTGATTCAGCAGCGCCTCGGGCTCGATGAGGTTCTTGAAGCGATATTCGGCGAAATAGGCGAAACGCGGCGCGATGATGCCGCGTAGCTCCAGCTGCACCAGCAGCGTCTTGAGCGGCAGCTGGCGGATGTTCGACTGGTCCGACAGCGCCGTCAGCATCAGCTCCCACTGGCCGTTCGGCGCCTGGAGGATTTCCTCCAGCACGCTGCGGATGCCTTCGCGCTCGGGCGTGTCGCCGTAGACGAAGTTCTCCAGCACGTTGAGGCTGTCGCGGTTCGCCAGCACCAGGCAGTCCGAGGGCTGGCCGTCGCGCCCGGCGCGGCCGATCTCCTGGCTGTAGTTCTCCACCGACTTGGGCAGGTCGAAGTGCACCACGTTGCGGATGTCGCTCTTGTCGATGCCCATGCCGAAGGCGATGGTCGCGACGATGCAGTTCAGCTGGCCGGCCATGAAGCGCTTCTGAATCGCTTCGCGCTCGGTGTGATCCATCCCGGCGTGGTAGGCGCAGGCCGGGACGCCACGCTCGGACAGGTGCGCAGCGATTTCCTCAGCGGTCTTCTGCTGGGTGACGTAGACGATGCTCGGCTGGCCCACGCGCGGGCCCAGCCAGTCCACCAGGCGGGCACGTTTGGCCGCAGTGGCGACCGGCTCGACCTGCAGGTTCAGGTTGGCGCGGTAGAAGCCAGTGGTGACCACGTCCTGCTCGGCGATGGCGAACTTGGCGCGCATGTCGGCGATCACCGCAGGCGTCGCGGTGGCGGTGAGCAGCAGCACCTGGGGAATGCGGAACTGCTTCTGGTAGTCCGGCAGCTTCAGGTAGTCGGGTCGGAAGTTGTGGCCCCACTCGGAGATGCAGTGCGCCTCGTCGACCACCAGCAGGGAGATCGGCACCTCGCCGATGAAGTGGCGGAAGCGCTCGTTCTTAAGGCGCTCCACCGAGATCATCAGCACCTTCAGCTCGCCGCTGCGCGCGCGAGCCATGGTCTGCGCCACCTGCTCGCGGCTCTGCGCCGAGTCGATGCTGGCGGCAGCAATGCCATGGCGGGCGAGGAAGGCGAGTTGGTCCTGCATCAGCGCCAGCAGGGGTGAGACCACCAGGGTCAGGTGCGGCAGCAGCAGCGCCGGCAACTGGTAGCACAGCGATTTGCCGGAGCCGGTGGGGAAGATCGCCGCCGCCGAGCGCCCGGCGAGCACGGCCCTGACCGCCGCCTCCTGGCCGGGGCGGAACTGGCGGAAACCGAAGACGGGTTCGAGGGTGTCGTGCATGTGGATAACTCCGTTACATGGGCGTCCACCCAGCCTAGGGACTGCCATTGTAGGAGCGAGCTCGCTCGCGAACAGCGCAAATCCGCTTTGCAAGCGGGCCCGCTCCGCCGCTGGCGTAGGAGCGGGCCATGCCCGCGAATCGCGCCCATGGGGCGCTCCTACAGGGAAACTCCAGGCCAATGAAAAAGCCGCCCGAAGGCGGCTCTTTCAACGAACGGGCGCGCTTACAGCTGCGGGCCGGCGTTCTTGATGGCGTCGCTCACGTCGAACTTCTTGAAGTTCTCGATGAACTTGCTGGCCAGGCCCTTGGCGGCTTCGTCGTAGGCAGCCTTGTCAGCCCAGGTGTTGCGCGGGTTGAGCAGGTTGGTCTCGACGCCCGGAACGGCTTTCGGCACGTCCAGGTTGATGATGTCCAGGTGCTCGGTCTCGGCGCCGATCAGAGCACCGCTCTGGATGGCGGCGATCACGCCACGGGTGGTCGGGATGTTGAAGCGCTTGCCGACACCGTAGCCACCGCCGGTCCAGCCGGTGTTGACCAGGTACACCTTGGAGCCGAAGGCCTTGATGCGCTTGATCAGCAGCTCGGCGTAGACGCCAGCCGGACGCGGGAAGAAGGGCGCGCCGAAGCAGGTGGAGAAGGTCGACTTGATGCCGCCGCCCGAACCCATTTCGGTGGAACCGACCAGCGCGGTGTAGCCGGACAGGAAGTGGTAGGCCGCCTGCTCGTTGTTCAGGATCGACACGGGCGGCAGTACGCCGGTCAGGTCGCAGGTCAGGAAGATGACCGCGTTGGGCTCGCCACCCAGGTTGGCTTCCGAACGCTTCTCGACGTGCTCCAGCGGGTAGGCCGCGCGGGAGTTCTGGGTCAGGCGGTCGTCCGCGTAGTCCGGGGTGCGCTCGGCGTCGAGAACCACGTTCTCCAGCACGGCGCCGAACTTGATGGCTTTCCAGATGACCGGTTCGTTCTTCTCGGACAGGTCGATGCACTTGGCGTAGCAGCCGCCTTCGATGTTGAAGACGACGCCTTCGCCCCAGCCGTGCTCGTCGTCACCGATCAGGTAACGGCTTTCGTCGGCCGACAGGGTGGTCTTGCCGGTGCCCGACAGGCCGAAGAACAGGGTCACGTCGCCGGCTTCGCCGATGTTGGCGGCGCAGTGCATCGGCAGCACGTCTTTTTCCGGCAGCAGGTAGTTCTGCACGGAGAACATGGCCTTCTTCATTTCACCGGCGTAGCGCATGCCGGCGATCAGCACTTTCTTCTGGGCGAAGTTGAGGATCACGCAGCCGTCGGAGTTGGTGCCGTCACGCTCGGGCACGCACTCGAAGTTGGCCACGTTCAGCACCTGCCACTCGTCGCGGCCGGCCGGGTTGTAGGTTTCCGGGTTGATGAACAGGGCACGGCCGAACAGGTTCTGCCAGGCGGTGGCGGTGGTCATCTTGACCGGCAGGTAGTGATCGGCAGCCGAACCTACATGCACGTGGGAAACGAAATGTTCCTGCGCGTTGTTGAAGGCTTCGACACGCGCCCACAGGGCGTCGAACTTGTCGGCCGGGAACGGGCGGTTGATCGCGCCCCAGGCGATGGAGTCCTTGCTACCGGGCTCTTCGACGATGAAGCGGTCGGCAGGCGAGCGGCCGGTGCGGTGGCCGGTTTCCACGACCAGCGAGCCGTTGTCGGCCAGGCGACCTTCGCCGCGGCGAATGGCTTCCTCGACCAGTTGGGCAACGCTGATATCGGTGTACACGGCTTTATTGGCTTGCGTCATGTGGGTCCCCATCGGCCGGAGCCGAGTCCTCCAAACATTGCGTAGTGACTTCTGATTCCCACTACAGCGGAAAAAAGTCGCGGGATTATGCCAGAAAAGATTCTGGATCGTGCAGCCTCTGATCCGCTGCACGCGCCAAGCGTTCGGCTATCGAACCGATAGCCGCGATCAATGGCGGGTTTCTGACGGCGCCGCGCTGCCGCCACCGGCGAACAGTTGGGCGATGTCGTTGCCGTCGAACAGGTAGCGCTGGTTGCAGAACTGGCAGTCGACGGTGATCTCGCCGCCGAGCTCGCCCAGCAGGCGTTCGGCGTCGTCCTGGCCCAGGCTGACCAGCGCATTGGCCGAGCGCTCGCGCGAGCAGCTGCAGCGGAACACCAGTGGCTGGCCGTCGAACAGGCGCACGTCCTCTTCGTGGTACAGGCGGTGCAGCAGCGTTTCGTTGTCCAGGCCCAGCAGCTCCTCGGCGGTGAGGGTGTCGGCCAGGGCGGTGACGTGCTGCCAGCTGGCCTCGCGGGCCTCAGCGTCCTTCAGGCGGTCGGCCGGCAGTTGCTGCAGCAGCAGGCCACGGGCATGGCGGCTGTCGGCATTGAGCCAGAAGCGGGTCGGCAGCTGCTCGGAGGTGGCGAAGTAGCCGCTCAGGCACTCGGCGAGGTTGGCGCCTTCCAGCGGCACGATGCCCTGGTAGCGCTGGCCGTTCTTCGGGTCGATGGTCATGGTCAGCACGCCGTCGGGCATCAGCTCGTGCAGGCCCGCGCCGTCCTTCACCGACTCCGCGTCGTAGCGGGCCAGGCCACGCACTTCGCGGTCGCTGGAGCACTCGATCATGAGCAGCGGCACGCTGCCGCTGGAGCGCGCCTGGAGGATCAGCAGGCCGTCGAACTTCAGGGTGCCGCACAACAGGGCCGCGGCGGCGAGCATCTCGCCGAGCAGTTCGGCCACCGGCTGCGGATAAGGATGCTTGGCCAGCACCTCGGCGTAACTGCGCTCCAGCTCGACCATCTCGCCGCGGACGTCGGAGTTGTCGAAAAGGAAACGTTGACTTTGATCGTTCTGGGACATGCTGGGCACAACGCTGCTCGGATGCAGAAATGAATGACAAGCCGGTTACAAAGGCCTATAAAGCGCGCTTTGCGTCACCCGCCCGCACCTGGGTGGTTCGAAAAGGGGGATCGATTCTATGGAGAAAGCCTCTCCGTTCCAAGCCACCTGGTCGTGGCGAGCGTTCATCGCCTGCCACCTGCTGGCCCTCGTCCTGCTGCTGCTCTGGCTCTGGGCACCGACCCGCGCGGCGATCGACCTGTTCGATTACAGCCTGTTCCACGCCCTCAATGCGCCTCTGGCGACCAACGACACCTGGCGCGACATCTTCGCCGTGGCCAGCACCCGGCCGTTCGACGCGCTGGTCGGCCTCCTCCTGCTCGGCCTGCTGATCCGCGGCGACTGGATCTTCAAGGCAACCCAGGTGCGCGCGGCAAGCTTCGGCCTGATTGCCACCATGCTGGTACTGGTAGTGGTCCGCGTGCTCTACGCGAAGCTTGCGCATCATATGGACTGGCAGCACGACAGCATTTCCACCTTCGCCCCGGACGCCGTGCACCTGGCACAGTACTTCCCGTCCTGGAACGGCACCTTCCACGAGATCAAGGACCAGTCCGCGCGCAGCTTCCCCGGCGACCATGCTTCGGTGCTGCTGGCCTGGGCCCTGTTCCTCACGCTGTTCGCCCGCACCGCCCTGCAGTGGGTTGTGATCTGGGGCCTGGCGCTGCTGCTCATGCTGCCGCGCCTGGTGGCCGGCGCCCACTGGGGGCAGGACGACTATATAGGAGGGGTGCAGATGGCCCTGGTCGCCCTGGCCTGGAGCTGCTTCACACCTTTCGTCGCCTGGGCCTCTGGCGGGCTGATCCGTCTGACCGATCCGCTGTTCGACCTGCTGGCGAAGATTCCGCTGCTCAATCGACTGAGCGTGGTCTCCGCCTGAGCCGGTTTTCTGGGTCCCCGCGTTCGCGGGGATGACGGCCGAAGGGGCTCACCACGGCACGTCATTCCCGCGCACGCGGGAAGCCAATAAAAAGCCTCACTCCTGATCGTCGAGGAAGTGCAGCAACTGCCGGCGCTGCTTCTTGCTTGGCCTCCCGTCGGTCTGCACGCCCAGCGCACCAGCCTTGCGCCGCGCAGCGGCGTCCTCGCGGCGCTTCACACTCTCCTCGGTCTCCTCGTACAACTGCTGCGCTTCAGGCGCACCGCGGCGTACCACCGACAGCGCCTTGATCACCACGGTGCGTTCGTCGAAGCCGGTACGCAGCACATATTCCTCGCCGACCTTGGGCTCCTTGCTGGGTTTGCAGCGCTCGCCCCGGCAATGCACCTTGCCGCCTTCGATAGCCGCCTTGGCCAGCGCGCGGGTCTTGTAGAAGCGCGCCGCCCACAGCCATTTGTCCAGGCGCACCTTGTCGTCGTCTTTCTCGCTCACGGGACTGCATCCACAGGTCTGTAACCTGGCCAGTCTACCCTCGGGCCGGCGTTGTCGGCAGGCCCCTGGCGGGTGCCAATGGCCCTGCTAGAATGCCGCAAAACCCAGGAACGGCAGCCCTTGAAGACCTTCGACCACCTCTCCGTGATCGGCCTGCGTGAATGGATCGCCCTTCCTGACCTCGGGATCGTCGGCCTGCGCGCAAAGATCGATACAGGCGCCAGCACCTCCAGCCTGCATGCCAGCGACATCGTCACCTTCCACCGCGACGGCCGCGACTGGGTGCGCTTCACCGCCCACCTCGGCACCCAGGTGCTGCGCCGGCATCGCTGCGAGGCGCCGCTGGTGACGATGAAGACCATCAAGAGCTCCAACGGCCAGAGCCAGCACCGCTATGTGATCCGCACCACCCTGGCCCTGGGCGATCGCATCTGGCCTGTGGAATTCACCCTGGCCTGCCGCAAGACCATGCGTTACCGCGTTCTGCTCGGCTCCAAGGCGCTGGTCCAAGGCCAACTCGTGGTCAACCCGGCGCTGACCTACGTCCAGGACAAACCCCTCATCATGGTTACCCCCGCCCTTTCAGGTGCTCAATGAAAATCGCCGTGCTGTCGCGCAATCCGCGCCTGTATTCCACCCGTCGGCTGGTGGAGGCCGGGCAGCAACGCGGACATGAGATGGTTGTGATAGACACCCTGCGTGCCTACATGAACATCGCCAGCCACAAGCCACAGATCCACTACCGCGGCCAGCCCCTGGAAGGCTTCGACGCGGTCATCCCGCGCATCGGCGCCTCGGTCACCTTCTATGGCTGCGCGGTGCTGCGCCAGTTCGAGATGATGGGCGTATTCCCGCTCAACGAATCGGTGGCCATCGCACGCTCGCGCGACAAGCTGCGCTCGCTGCAGCTGCTTTCGCGCAAGGGCATCGGCCTGCCGATCACCGGCTTCGCGCACTCCCCCGACGACGTCCCGGATCTGATCCAGATGGTCGGCGGCGCGCCCCTGGTGATCAAGCTGCTGGAAGGCACCCAGGGTGTCGGCGTAGTGCTGGCAGAGACCCAGAAGGCCGCGGAATCCGTGCTCGAAGCCTTCATGGGCCTCAAGCACAACATCATGGTCCAGGAGTACATCAAGGAAGCCGGCGGCGCCGACATCCGCTGCTTCGTGGTCGGCGACAAGGTCATCGCCTCGATGAAGCGCCAGGCCGCGCCCGGCGAATTCCGCTCCAACCTGCATCGCGGCGGCAGCGCCAGCCTGATCAAGATCACCCCGGAAGAACGCATGACCGCCATCCGCGCGGCCAAGGTCATGGGCCTGAAGGTCGCCGGCGTCGACATCCTGCGCTCGCACCACGGCCCGCTGGTGATGGAGGTGAACTCCTCGCCGGGCCTGGAAGGCATCGAGACCACCACGCAGAAGGACATCGCCGGGGTGATCATCGAGTACCTGGAGAAGAATTCCGGGCCGCACTTGGTCCGCACTCAAGGTAAGGGGTGAGGAGACGCGTACGCGACGCATGCGTCGCGCTCACGAACGACCGGCCAGGGAAGGCCGGGCCGAGGGTTCCGGCAGGAACGATGCCTCGACAGGGATATCTACTCAGCGCTCACATGAAGCACACCGCCGCTCCGTCTGATCACGAATAACCGATGCCAAAATCCCCCCGTTCCTCCGAACTGACCTGGTCGCCCATAGAGGGCCGCGTCGCCCTGGTGGCACCCGCCTCCTCAATCGCCGATGAGGTCTTCGAGGCCACCCTGCGCCAGCTCGAAGTGCTCGGCATCGACTACCACCTGGGCGAACACGCCGAGGCGCGCTATCGCTATCTGGCTGGCACCGTCGAGCAGCGACTGGAAGACTTTCACAAGGCGTTCGAGCTACCCGACATCAGCGCAGTCTGGTGCCTACGCGGCGGCTACGGCTGCGCGCAGCTGGTGCCAAACCTGGACTGGGCGCGATTGCAGGCGGCCTCGCCACGGCCTCTGATCGGCTTCTCCGACATCTCGATCCTGCTCAGCGCCTTCCATCGCCATGGCCTGCCGGCCATCCACGGCCCGGTGGCCAGTGCCCTCGGCTTGCAGCCGCTGAGCGCTCCGGCCGAACAACGCGAGCGCCTGGCCTCGCTGGCTTCGCTAAGCCGCGTGCTGGCCGGCGATGAGCGACGACTGCCGACAGCACACCTGATGGGCCCGAAACAGGCCGTGGAAGGACAACTGGTCGGCGGCAACCTCACAGCACTGGCCAGCACGGCCGGCACGGTCGCCGGGCTGCATGCGCCGGCGGGGGCAATCCTGATCCTGGAAGATGTCGGCGAGCCCTTCTACCGCCTGGAACGCAGCCTCTGGCAGCTCCTGCAGAGCATCGACGCAGCGAGCCTTGGCGCTGTGGTGCTGGGTACCTTCACCGACTGCCCGCGCAAGAACGTGGCGCACAGCCTGGAAGAAATCTTCAGCGAATACCTGAAGCCGCTGGGCATTCCGCTCTACCACCAACTGCCCAGCGGGCATGGCGCACAGAACCGCGCCTGGCCTTATGGGAAGGTGGCGCGGCTGGATGCGAAAGGGTTGAGCTGGTAGATCGATGGTTCGCGTCAGGACGCCCCACGCGGCAGCATGAGTCCGAGCGGCAGGCAGACCCGCGCTTCCATCCCGCCGCCTTCGCGATTACGCAGTTCGACGCTGCCGCCATGCTGCGCGGCGATGCGCTTGACGATCGCCAGTCCCAGGCCGGTGCCCTTGCCGCCGCGCGCCTTGTCGCCACGAATGAAGGGATTGAAGATGCTGTCCAGTTCCTGCGGGGCGATGCCGGGACCGCGATCGAGCACGCTCAACACGATATAAGGCGCGCCTCCGCCACCGGCCAGGTGGCTGGCCACCTCGACATGACCGCCGCCGTGATGCAGCGCGTTGCCGATCAGGTTGCCAAGCAGGCGCTTCATCGACACGCGGCGCAACGGGAATGGCGGCAGCGGCTCCAGGGAAATGCCGACGCGCTTCTCACCCTGGTTGAAGGGCGCCACCACCTCACGCGTCAGTTCGTTGAGGTCACCCTCCTCCACCGGCTCGTCGCGACCGTCGCGGATGAAGGCGAGGAACTGGTCGAGGATCTGGTCCATGTCCTCGATGTCGCGAACCATGTCCTCGACCATTTCGCGCTCACCCTCGGGCATCAGCTCCAGCGACAGGCGCAAGCGCGTCAGCGGCGTGCGCAAGTCGTGGGAAACCCCGGCGAGCATCAGTTCGCGCTCGCGCCCGACCTGCTCGACGTCGTCAGCCATCTGGTTGAATGCGCGATAGACCTCGGCCATCTCGCTGGGCGTGTCCTGCCCCAGCGGCAGGCGCACGCTGCGGCCCTTGCCGAACTCCCGCGAGGCTACCACCAGGCGCTTGAGCGGCTTTCCGAGCTGGCGCACGAAGATCCAGGCCGCCGCGGTGGAAAGCAGGCCGATGCCGAGGAACCAGCCGAGCACGCTCCAGATCTGCTGGCCGCGCAGCGGGTGCGGATACAGCGGAATGCCCAGCCAGCCGTCGCCGAGACTGGGCGCGTGAACCCAGAGCATGGACGGCGCGTGGATGCGCAGGCGCGTCTCGGTGTCCGGCCCGAGTTCGGTGCGCATCTGCCGCTGGAAGATCCCGCTATACGGCCAGTGCTGCTCTTCCGGCTGCTCGTTTTCCTGCGACACCCAGGACAACCCCGCCGACTTGGCGATGGCTTCGCGCGAGCGCTCGTCGGCCGCCCAATAGGCGCGCACGGTCAGCGCCGCGCCGTGGCTGTACTGGCGGTCGACCACCATGTCCTCGTTCATCAGCAGGTAGACCAGCGTCAGCGCCTTGGAGAAGAGCACGACGATGAGCACCAGCCAGAGGGTGCGGGCGAAGAAGCTTTGCGGGAACCAGAGCGGGGTTTTCAAGAGGACTTACCAGGAAGGAGCTGGTGCAGGAGCGAGCTTGCTCGCCCCTGCCATCGGGGTCATTTACGGGCCGCGCCATCGGGTACGAACACATAGCCGACACCCCAGACGGTCTGGATGTAGCGCGGCTTGGACGGGTCCGGCTCGATCAGCCGGCGCAGGCGCGAGATCTGCACGTCGATGGAGCGCTCCAGCGCGTCCCACTCGCGGCCGCGGGCCAGGTTCATCAGCTTGTCGCGGGTCAGCGGCTCGCGGGCGTGCTGCACCAGTGCCTTGAGCACGGCGAACTCACCCGTGGTGAGCATGTGCACTTCCTCGCCTTTCTTCAGCTCGCGGGTAGCGAGGAAGAGTTCGTAGTCGCCGAAGCTCACCACTTCGTCCTCGCCCGCTGGAGCGCCCGGCACCAGCGGCGTCTGGCGACGCAGCACGGCCTTGATCCGCGCCAGCAGCTCGCGCGGGTTGAACGGCTTGGCCAGGTAGTCGTCGGCGCCCAGCTCCAGGCCCTGGATGCGGCTGGATTCGTCGCCCTTGGCGGTGAGCATGATGATCGGGATCTGGTTGTTCGCCTCGCGCAGGCGCTTGCACGCCGACAGGCCGTCCTCGCCGGGCAGCATCAGGTCGAGTACCACCAGTTGGAACAGCTCGCGGGCGAGCAGGCGGTCCATCTGTTCGGTGTTCTCTACAGCACGCACGCGATAGCCCTGCTCCTCGAGGAAGCGTTCGAGCAGACGGCGCAGGCGCGCGTCGTCGTCGACGATGAGGATTTTTTCGCCTTCGGGAAGAGTGGCGGGGTTCGACATGGTGGCTCCAGTTCTGATCGGGCCGGCGATTATCGCCCAGCCGCGCATTCCAACGGTCTGACCATTGTTAGCAGATTTTTCCCCGACCGACCGCCCTCCGGGTCAATCGGCCACGGGTATAATGCGGCGCTTTTGCGGCGGGGCGTTGTCATAGACGCCTGCACAGCGCCCGGGCGCGGCAGCCAAGCCCCGTATTTCGTTGGTTTCACCAGGTGGATTCATGGACAGCATCAACACCCGTATCGCCGAAGAGCTTTCCGCACTGCCCTCCGGCCGCGTTCAACCGCAGCAAGTCGCCGCTGCCGTCGCCCTGCTCGATGAAGGCTCCACCGTCCCCTTCATCGCCCGCTACCGGAAAGAAGTCACCGGCAGCCTCGACGACACCCAGCTGCGTATGCTGGAAGAGCGCCTGCGCTACCTGCGCGAGCTGGAAGAGCGCCGCGGCGCGATCCTCGCCAGCATCGAGGAACAGGGCAAGCTGACCCCGGAGCTGACTCGCGAGATCAAGCTGGCCGACACCAAGACCCGCCTCGAAGACCTCTACCTGCCGTACAAGCAGAAGCGCCGCACCAAGGGCCAGATCGCCCTGGAAGCCGGCCTCGGCGAGCTGGCCGACGCGCTGTTCAACGACCCGACGCTCACCCCGGAAGCCGAAGCCGCACGCTTTGTCGATGCCGAGAAGGGCTTCGCCGACACCAAGGCCGTGCTCGAAGGCGCCAAGTACATCCTCATGGAGCGCTTTGCCGAGGACGCCACCCTGCTCGACCGCCTGCGCGTGTTCCTCAAGGACAACGCCACCCTGACCGCGCGCCTCGTGCCCGGCAAGGAAACCGAAGGTGCCAAGTTCAGCGACTACTTCGAGCACGACGAGCCCCTCAAGAGCGCCCCGTCGCACCGCGCGCTGGCGATTTTCCGCGGCCGCAACGAAGGCGTGCTGAGCGTCGCCCTGAAGGTCGGCGACGAGCTGCCGGGCACTGCGCACCCGTGCGAAACCATGATCGGCGAGCGCTTCGGCGTGAGTAACCAGGGCCGCGCCGCGGACAAGTGGCTGGCCGAGGTGGTGCGCTGGACCTGGAAGGTCAAGCTCTACACCCACCTGGAAACCGACCTGCTCGGTGAGCTGCGCGAAGGCGCCGACGCCGAGGCGATCAACGTCTTCGCCCGCAACCTGCACGACCTGCTGCTCGCCGCTCCGGCCGGCCCGCGCGCCACCCTGGGCCTGGACCCAGGCCTGCGCACCGGCGTGAAGGTCGCCGTGGTCGATGCCACCGGCAAGCTGCTGGACACCGCCACCGTCTACCCGCACGCGCCGAAGAACCAGTGGGACCAGACCATCGCCGTGCTCGCCGCCCTGTGCGCCAAGCACAAGGTCGAGCTGATCGCCATCGGCAACGGCACCGCCAGCCGCGAGACCGACAAGCTGGCCATCGAGCTGATCAAGAAGTACCCGGCGCTCAAGTGCACCAAGGTCATGGTCAGCGAGGCCGGCGCCTCGGTGTACTCCGCTTCGGAACTGGCCGCCAAGGAATTCCCGGACCTCGACGTGTCGCTGCGCGGCGCCGTCTCCATTGCCCGCCGCCTGCAGGATCCGCTGGCCGAGCTGGTGAAGATCGAGCCCAAGTCCATCGGCGTCGGCCAGTACCAGCACGACGTGTCGCAGCTGCAACTGGCGCGTAGCCTGGATGCGGTGGTGGAAGACTGCGTGAACGCCGTGGGCGTGGACGTGAACACCGCTTCCGCCGCCCTGCTGGCGCGCATCTCCGGCCTCAACAGCACCCTGGCGCAGAACATCGTCTCGCACCGCGACGCCAACGGCGCGTTCAAGACCCGCGACGAGCTGAAGAAAGTCAGCCGCCTGGGCGAGAAGACCTTCGAGCAGGCCGCCGGCTTCCTCCGCGTGATGAACGGCGACAACCCGCTGGACGCCTCGGCGGTGCACCCGGAGACCTACCCGCTGGTGCAGCGCATCGCCGCCGACACCGGCCGTGACATCCGCTCGCTGATCGGCGACTCCGGCTTCCTCAAGCGCCTCGACCCGAAGAAGTTCACCGACGAGCAGTTCGGCCTGCCGACCGTCACCGACATCCTCAAGGAACTCGACAAGCCTGGCCGCGACCCGCGTCCGGAGTTCAAGACCGCCGAGTTCCAGGACGGCGTGGAAAGCCTGAAGGACCTCACGCCCGGCATGGTGCTGGAAGGCGTGGTGACCAACGTCACCAACTTCGGCGCTTTCGTCGACATCGGCGTCCACCAGGACGGCCTGGTGCACATCTCGGCGCTGTCGGAGAAGTTCGTCAAGGACCCGTACGAAGTGGTCAAGGCTGGCGACATCGTCAAGGTGAAGGTCATGGAAGTGGACATCCCGCGCAACCGCGTCGGCCTGTCCATGCGCATGAGCGACACCCCCGGCGAGAAGGTCGATGGCCCGCGTGGCAGCGGTCGTCCGCAGGGCGGTCAGCGCAACGAGCGCAGCGCCCCGCGCCAGCAGGAGAAGGCCCCGGCAAACAACGCCATGGCCTCGCTGTTCGCCAACGCCAAGCAACTGAAGAAGAAGTAAGGAACCGCCATGAGCGAGATGCCCAGCCGCGACATCATGATCAGCGCCTTCAGCGAAAACATCGGCCTGGAGCCGGTGCGCATCGGCGACGGCGAGGCGGAGGTGAGCCTGAGGATGGCCGAACACCTACGCAATCGCGGTAACGTGATGCATGGTGGGGCGATCTTCTCGCTGATGGACGTGACCATGGGCCTGGCCTGCTCCAGCGCCCATGGCTTCGACCGCCAGAGCGTGACCCTGGAGTGCAAGATCAACTACATCCGCGCCGTCGCCGAGGGCGAAGTGCGCTGCGTAGCCAAGGTCCTGCACGCCGGGCGTCGCTCGCTGGTGGTGGAAGCCGAAGTGTTCCAGGGCGACAAGCTGGTCGCCAAGGGACAAGGCACCTTCGCCCAGCTGTAAGCCGCCCTTCCCCACCTGCACTATCCTGACCATCGGCAGCCCGCACGCCACGCGGGCTCCGGTGAGTCGCAGCCCGCCAGGCGACAACGCCGGCCGCCCTCCCCCTTGTAGACCGCCTGGTCCACCCCCATAGTGGGGCGACCGCCGCGTGAAGGACTTCAAATTGAGCGACCTACTTTCCCGCCGCCTGGCTCTGCTCGGTGACGCTGCCAACCTGCCCCTGCTCGCCCAGTGCCTGCACGGTATCGAGCGCGAATGCCTGCGCGTCGACGAGGCCGGCCGGATGGCCCTGACCGAACATCCGCGCGTGCTCGGCTCGGCCCTGACCCACCCGCAGATCACCACCGACTACTCCGAGGCGCTGCTGGAGTTCATCACTCCGACCAGCACCAGCGTCGAACAGACCCTCGGCTCGCTCGAAAGCATCCATCGCTTCGCCAGCCAGCACCTCGACGGCGAACTGCTGTGGAGCCCGTCGATGCCTTGCGAACTGCCGGACGAGGAGACCATCCCGATCGCCCGCTACGGCACCTCCAACATCGGTCGCCTCAAGTACGTCTACCGCAAGGGCCTGGCGCTGCGTTACGGCAAGACCATGCAGTGCATCGCCGGCATCCACTACAACTTCTCGCTGCCCGAGGGGCTCTGGCAGCTGCTGCAGAAGCACGAGGATGGCGGTCAGTCGCTGCGCGACTTCCAGTCGGCGCACTACATCGCGCTGATCCGCAACTTCCGCCGCTACAGCTGGCTGCTGATGTACCTGTTCGGCGCCTCGCCGGCGCTGGATGCCGGCTTCCTGCGCGGCCGCCCGCACAACCTGCAGGCGTTCGACGAGCACACCCTCTACCTGCCCTACGCCACCAGCTTGCGGATGAGCGACCTGGGCTACCAGAACAACGCCCAGGCGGGCCTGACGCCCTGCTACAACGACCTCGACAGCTACGTCGAGAGCCTGCGCCGCGCGGTCAGCTCGCCCTACGAGCCGTACGCAAAGATCGGCACCAAGCAGAATGGCGAGTGGGTGCAGCTGAACACCAACGTGCTGCAGATCGAGAACGAGTACTACTCGAGCATCCGTCCCAAGCGCGTGACCCACACCGGCGAGCGGCCGATCCAGGCACTGGAGAGCCGCGGCGTGCAGTACGTCGAAGCGCGCTGCCTGGACATCAACCCCTTCCTGCCGCTGGGCATCGACGCCGCCGAGGGCCGCTTCCTCGACGCCTTCCTGCTCTATTGCGCGCTGCAGGACAGCCCGCTGCTCGCCGACGGCGAATGCGGTGCGGCGACCAGCAACTTCCTCAAGGTGGTCAAGGAAGGCCGACGTCCGGGCCTGCACCTGCAACGCGGCGGGCAGACCGTACCGCTGCAGGTCTGGGCCAGCGAGCTGGTCGAGCGCATCGCACCCATCGCCGAACTGCTCGACCGCGCCACCGGCAGCAACGTCCACGCGCAAAGCCTGATGCAACAGCGCGAGAAGATCGCCGATCCGGATCGCACCCCGTCCGCCCAGGTACTGGCGGAAATGCGCGAGCGCGGCGAAAGCTTCACCGCCTTCGCCCTGCGCAAGAGCCGCGAGCATGCCGAGCAGCTGTCCAAGCCGCTGCCGGCCGCCGAGCAGGAAGCCTTCGAAGCCATGGCGCGCAACTCCCTGGCCGAACAGGAAGCGCTGGAACGCCAGCCCGAAGGCGACTTCGACACCTTCGTCGCCGCCTACCAGGCGAGCATCCTGGGTCTGATCGGCGTCTGAGATCGCTGCAAAGAAAAAAGAGGCCTTCGGGCCTCTTTTTCATTTGTGCCTTTCACTGATGCGCGAAATCACCTTGTAGGAGCGTACCTTGTCCGCGATAGCTGGATATCCCTGCGCGATTCGCGGATGAGATCCGCTCCTACGAAAAGCCGGCGTTACAGGCTCTTCTCGAACACCTGCGAATTGCGCTGATAGTTGTACAGCGAGGCACGCGCCGCCGGCAGGCGGTCGACGCTGCTGGGCTGGAAGCCGCGCTCGCGGAACCAGTGGGCGGTGCGCGTGGTGAGCACGTAGAGGGTCTTCACACCCAGCGCGCGGGCGCGCTTCTCGATGCGCTCGAGCAGTTCATCGCCACGACCGCCGTGGCGGTACTCCGGGTTCACCGCCAGGCAAGCCAGTTCGGCCGAGTCGGAGTCGGCGATCGGATAGAGCGCCGCACAGGCGATGATCAGACCCTCGCGTTCGACGATGCTGAACTGCTCGATCTCGCGCTCCAGCACCTCGCGCGAACGGCGCACCAGGATGCCTTGCTCCTCCAGCGGACGAATCAGTTCCAGCAGGCCGCCGACATCCTCGATGCCCGCCTCGCGCAGCTGCTCGAACTGCTCCTGGGCAACCAGGGTGCCGTTGCCGGCGCGGGTGAACAGCTCGCTGAGCAGCGCGCCGTCCTCGGTGAAACTGACGATATGGCTGCGCCGCACGCCAGCGCGGCACGCCTGCGCGGCGGCGTCGAGCAGTTCGGCCTGATAGCTGGTGCCCAAACGTTGCAGGTGCGACGGCACCTGCTGCGGGCGCAGCTCGCGGACCAGCGCGCCGTCCTCGTCCAGCAGGCCGCGCTCGGCGCCGAACAGGATCAGCTTGTCGGCGCCCAGTTCGATGGCCGCGCGCATGGCCACGTCCTCGCAGGCGAGGTTGAAGATCTCCCCGGTGGGCGAGTAGCCCAGGGGCGAGAGCAGCACGATGGAGCGCTCGTCGAGCAGGCGGTTGATGCCCTTGCAGTCGATCCGCCGCACCTCGCCGGTGTGGTGGTAGTCGATGCCCTCGACCACGCCGATCGGCCGCGCGGTCACCAGGTTGCCGGAGGCCACGCGCAGCCTCGCGCCCTGCATGGGCGAGGCGGCCATGTCCATCGACAGGCGCGCTTCGATGGCGATGCGCAAGCTGCCCACGGCATCGATCACGCACTCCAGGGTCGGTGCGTCGCTGACCCGCAAGCCGCGGTGGAAGCGCGGCGCCAGCCCGCGCGAGGCCAGGCGCGCTTCGATCTGCGGGCGCGAGCCGTGCACCAGCACCAGGCGCACGCCGAGGCTGTGCAGCAGCACCAGGTCATGGACGATATTGCCGAAGTTCGGGTCTTCCACACCCTCGCCGGGCAGCATGACCACGAAGGTGCAGTCCCGGTGGGCGTTGATGTAGGGGGAGGCGTGACGTAACCAGTTGACGTAGTCGTGCATTGTGCAGAAAGCCTGTAAGCGTCGAGCGATGAAGGGTTGTCGAGTGCAAAGAGCCGGCAAGGGCGGGCGCGGCGGTTATCGTCGTCGCATGCACATCGACAGATATCTCCTCTTCATGACGTTTACAGGCAGTAGTGCTTGATCAGGCCGCGCAGCAGCTCCACGGTCGGAGGAATGCGCGCAAGGTCCAGATGCTCGTCTGGCTGGTGGGCGCAGGCGATGTCGCCGGGGCCGAGCACCAGGGTCTCGCAACCGAGCTGCTGAAGATACGGCGCTTCGGTGCCAAAGGCTACCGCTTCCGCCGAATGCCCGCTTAGACGTTCGGCCAGGCGCACCAGCTCGCTGTCCGCCCCCTGCTCGAAGGGCGGCACGGCGGGAAATAATGGGTGGTAGTCCAGGCGCACCGAGAATCGCTCTGCCAGCGGCTGCAGACGCTCGCCAATGGCCCGCCGCAGGGCCTCCGGGTCCATACCCGGCAGCGGCCGCAGGTCGAACTCCAGGGCGCATTGGCCACAGATGCGGTTGGGGTTGTCGCCGCCGTGGATGCAGCCAAGGTTGAGGGTCGGCTGCGGCACGCCGAACTGCGGATTGTTGAACTCGGTCTGCCACTGCGCGCGCAACGCCAGCAGCTCGCCGATGGCGGCGTGCATGGCCTCCAGGGCGCTATGCCCCAGGCGCGGATCGGAGGAATGGCCGCTCTGCCCGTGGATCTCGATGCGCTCCATCATCACGCCCTTGTGCAGGCGGATCGGCCGCAACCCGGTGGGCTCGCCGATCACCGCGGCGCGCGCCAGCGGCTTGCCGGCGGCGGCCAGGGCGCGAGCGCCGGACATGGAGCTTTCCTCGTCGCAGGTGGCGAGGATCAGCAGCGGCTGGCGCAACGGTTGGTCGAGCAACGGCAGCAGCGCCTCGATGACGATGGCGAAGAAGCCCTTCATGTCGCAGCTGCCAAGGCCATACCAGCGCCCGTCGCGCTCGTCGAGGCGCAGCGGGTCGCTTTTCCACAGGGACTCGTCGTAGGGCACGGTGTCCGTGTGCCCGGCGAGTACAAGGCCGCCGGGGCCGCTGCCGAGGCTGGCGAGCAGGTTGAACTTGCCGGGCGTCACTTCCTGCAGCTTGCAGGCGAAGCCGAGGTCGCTCAGCCAGTTGGCCAGCAGCTCGACCACCGGGCGGTTGGACTGGTCGAGGGTGGCCTGGGTACAGCTCACCGACGGCAGGGCGAGCAGGTGCGCGAAACGGTCTTTCAGACTCGGCAGGGACATGGGCTTCTCCGAACGCTTTGCCGCCATCATGGCCCAGGAAGGCGGACGATTAAACCTCCGGGACGCCAGCCGCCTCCTGTACACTGACGGCCCTCGACGCACGCGCCCAGCGCCGGGCCCGGCACCCTTTCGCCGCGCCCCGTCTACCCTTTTCCTTCCAGGGCGGCAGCCGCCCCCGACCCGGAACCCGTCATGCAGAAAGAAACCGAAATCAAGCTGCGCGTCAGCCGCGAAACCCTCGACGCGCTGCGCGACCATCCGCTGCTGAAGAAGCGCAACAAGTCCGGCTGGCAGCAGAGCGAACTGTTCAACCAGTACTACGACACCCCGGCCCGCGACCTCGCGCGCGCCCGTGTCGCGCTGCGCCTGCGCCGCGATGGCGAGCAGTACATCCAGACCCTGAAGAGCCGCGGCCACAGCGTGGCCGGGCTGTCCGAGCGCAACGAGTGGGACTGGTACCTGGACAAGGCCAAGCTGGACCTGAAGAAGCTCGACGACCAATGCTGGCCGGCGGCGCTGGCCGACCTCGACAAGAAGCAGCTGGCGCCGATCTTCACCACCGACTTCAACCGCCAGCGCGCGGAAATCGCCTGGGGCCGCGGCAAGGCCAAGGTCGTGGTGGAAGCCGCCCTCGACCTCGGCAAGGTGATCGCCGGTGAGCAGGAAGAGGAAATCTGCGAGCTGGAGCTCGAACTGCGCCAGGGCGAACCCGAAACGCTGCTGGAGCTCGCCGCCGAACTGGCCGCCGACCTGCCGCTGATGCCCTGCGACATCAGCAAGGCCGAGCGCGGCTACCGGCTGTACGACCCGGCCAGCTATTCGGTGCAGGCCGATACCCAGAAGCTGCTGGCGGAAACCCCGCTCGACGGCGCCTTCGCCGGCATCGCCTGGGCCCTGCTGGGCAACAGCCAGCGCCTCGCCGAGCAATACCGCTACAACGGCCACTGGCGCCTCCTGCAGGACTGGCTGCAACAACTGGTCGACCTGCGCGCGCTGCTCGGCAGCCTCGGCCAGGTGGTGCCGCGCGCCAGCTCCCGCGAGTTGCGCGAAGCCCTGGACGCGCTGATCGCCGACTGGAGCCCGCGCCTTGAGCAAGGCGAAACCGACGAAAGCGTCCGCCAGCAGGCGCCGGAAGCCTTCCGCGCCGAGCTCGCGCAAACCCGCTGGGGCCTGTTCTCGCTCAACGCCTCGCTCTGGCTGCTCAAGCGCGCCTGGACCGAAGGCCGCAACGAGCGCGGCAACCGCCAGGGCGCTGCGGCGCTGGGCAAATGGCTGCCGCGCCAACTGGCCGAGGAAGCCGAAGGCCTGCCGCTGTCGCGCGCCCAGCAGGACCCGATGCTGCTCGTCGACCACCTGCCGCGCCTGCAACGCATGCTGGTCTGGCTGCGCCAGGCGCGCGACGTCCTGCTGCTGGCCGAGGTCGACCGTCTCTATGGCGAGCTGGTGAAGCTGCAGCAGATGATCCAGCAGCGCGACCCCGAGACGCTGGATGCCCTGGCGGCCCAGGCCCATACTGTGCTGGCTCTCAAGCCCTGGAAGGCGCTTTTGAAATAAGCTGGGAACCCGGCGGCGCGGGGAGGACTCAGAACCGTTCCACCCGCAGCCGTCCGCGGCACATTCAACGCAGGGAGTCCGCATGTCCGTGTTCGCATCGCCAGCCCAGGACCGTTGGCTGGATCTGGCCGATATCCTCCACGAGCTGGTTGCCCAGGGGCGCATCGCGCAGGCCGATGCCGAGCAATGCCTGGCGATCCGTCGCAGCGCGGTGAAGAACCAGCAGCACCCCCTGGAATTCCTTGCCGCACAGCAGGTCCCGGACCTGCGCCACCCCGGTCGACACCTGGACCTGGACCAGCTCGTCCACTGGCTGGCCGAATACTCCGGCCAGCCCTACCTGCGCATCGACCCGCTGAAAATCGACGTCGCCGCGGTCACCCCGCTGATGTCCTACGCCTTCGCCCAGCGCCACAAGATCCTCGCCGTGGCGGTGGCGCCTGACAGCGTCACCATCGCCAGCGCGCAACCCTTCGTGCACAGCTGGGAGAGCAACCTCACCCACGTGCTCAAGCGCCCGATCAAGCGCGTGGTGTGCAACCCGCAGGACATCCAGCGCTTCACCACCGAGTTCTACCGCCTGGCCAAGTCGGTCAGCGGCGCCTCGGCGCAGGACATGAAGATCAGCGGCGTCGGCAACTTCGAGCAGTTGCTCAAGCTCGGCGCCAACGACCAGGAACCCGATGCCAACGACGCGCACATCGTCACCATCGTCGACTGGCTGTTCCAGTACGCCTTCCAGCAGCGCGCCAGCGATATCCACATCGAGCCGCGCCGTGAACAGGGCACCGTGCGCTTCCGCATCGACGGCGTGCTGCACAACGTCTACCAGTTCCCGCCGCAGGTGACGATGGCGGTGGTCAGCCGCCTGAAGAGCCTCGGCCGCATGAACGTCGCCGAGAAGCGCAAGCCGCAGGACGGCCGGGTGAAGACCAAGACCCCGGACGGCGCCGAGGTCGAACTGCGCCTGTCGACCCTGCCCACCGCCTTCGGCGAGAAGATGGTGATGCGGATCTTCGACCCCGAAGTGCTGCTCAAGACCTTCGACCAGCTCGGCTTCTCGCCCGACGACATGCGCCGCTGGCAGAGCATGACCAAACAGCCCAACGGCATCATCCTGGTCACCGGGCCGACCGGCTCGGGCAAGACCACCACGCTCTACACCACGCTCAAGCAGCTGGCCACGGACGAGGTGAACGTCTGCACCATCGAGGATCCGATCGAGATGATCGAGCCCTCGTTCAACCAGATGCAGGTGCAGCACAACATCGACCTGAGCTTCGCCAGCGGCGTGCGCGCCCTGCTGCGGCAGGACCCGGACATCATCATGGTCGGCGAGATCCGCGACCTGGAAACCGCCGAGATGGCGATCCAGGCGGCGCTGACCGGCCACCTGGTGCTCTCCACCCTGCACACCAACGACTCGCCCACGGCCATCACCCGCCTGCTGGAGCTGGGCGTGCCCTACTACCTGATCCGCGCCACCGTGCTCGGCGTCATGGCCCAGCGCCTGGTGCGTACGCTGTGCCCGCACTGCAAGGCGCCGATGGCGCTGGAAGAGTCCGACTGGCAGGAACTGACCCGCCCGTGGAATGCCCCGCTGCCAACCGGCGCGCACCAGCAGGTGGGCTGCCTGGAATGCCGCGACACCGGCTACCGCGGACGCGCCGGGGTCTACGAGATCATGCTGCTGACCGACAACCTGAAGCAGTTCATCACTCCCGACACCGACCTCATCCAGCTGCGCCGCCAGGCGTTCAAGGAAGGCATGCGCAGCCTGCGCCTGTCCGGCGCGCAGAAGGTCGCGGCCGGCCTCACCACTATCGAGGAAGTGCTGCGGGTCACGCCGCAGAGCGAGCAGAAATAACGTCGGTCTGCTGGATCCCCGCGTTCGCGGGGACGACGACGCAAGCACCGTCTTTCCCGCGCACGCGGGAATCCAGCAGAGCCCCACAGGAAGTATTTCGACCAAGGAGTGCGCTACATGGAAACCGGCAGTGTCCTGATCCTCTTTGTCATCCTCGCGGTGGCGATCGTGTTCATGGGCTTCAAGGTGGTACCGCAGGGCAACGAGTGGACGGTCGAGCGCTTCGGCCGCTACACCGGCACGCTGAAGCCGGGGCTGAACATCATCGTCCCGGTGATGGACCGCATAGGGCAGAAGATCAACATGATGGAGCGCGTGCTGGATATACCGCCGCAGGAGGCGATCAGCGCCGACAACGCCATCGTGCAGATCGACGCCGTGTGCTTCTTCCAGGTGGTCGACGCAGCACGCGCGGCCTATGAGGTCAGCGGCCTGGAGAACGCCGTGCGCAACCTGGTGATGACCAACATCCGCACCGTGCTCGGCTCCATGGAGCTGGACCACATGCTCAGCCAGCGCGACGCGATCAACGAGCGCCTGCTGCGCACCGTCGACGAGGCCACCGCGCCCTGGGGCCTGAAGGTCACCCGCATCGAGATCAAGGACATCAGCCCGCCGGCCGACCTGGTCGAAGCCATGGCCAGCCAGATGAAGGCCGAGCGCCTGAAGCGTGCGCAGATCCTCGAAGCAGAAGGCCGCCGCGCAGCGGAAATCCTCACCGCCGAAGGCAAGAAGCAGGCGCAGATCCTCGAAGCCGAAGGCCTGCGCCAGTCGGCCTTCCTCGAATCCGAAGCCCGTGAACGCCAGGCCGAGGCGGAAGCCAAGGCGACCCGCGTGGTCTCCGAGGCCATCGCCACCGGCAACGTGCAGGCGGTGAACTACTTCGTCGCGCAGAAGTACGTCGACGCCCTGGGCCAGTTGGCCGCCTCGAACAACAGCAAGATCGTCCTGATGCCGCTGGAAGCCAGCCAGGTGATCGGCGCGGTGGGCGGCATTGGCGAGATCGTCAAGGCCACCTTCGGCGACGCCTCCGGCGCCAAGCGGAGTTGAGGCCATGTGGGAATACCTGCAGCACCTGAGCTTCTGGGACTGGCTGGCCTTCGGCACCCTGCTGCTGATCCTCGAAGTGTTTGGCGCCGGCGGCTATCTGCTCTGGGTCGGCGTGGCTGCCGCGGCAACCGGCGTACTCACCTTCCTCATCCCGGCCATGGACTGGACCTGGCAGTTCCTCGCCTTCGGCATCCTCTCCCTGCTCACCGTGGTGTTCTGGTGGCGCTACCAGCACCGTCCCGGCGCCAATGCCGCGGCCAGCGGCCTGAACCGACGCGGCAGCGAGCTGATCGGCCGGCAGTTCGCGCTGCACGACGCAATAGTCGGCGGGCGCGGCAAGGTCCGCGTCGGCGACAGCCTGTGGCTGGTCAGTGGCCCCGACCTGCCGGCCGGCGCCCAGGTGAAGGTCACCGGACAGGACGGCGTGCTGCTGCTGGTCGAGCCGGCCTGAGCTCCTACGCAGCGCCCACAAAAAAAAACGCCATTCGGCGGGCTTTTTCATGCGGCTGCGGGCTCAGTTGGCCAGTGGCTTGGCCGCCGCGCGGCGGTAGGCCCAGACCATCAGCGCGATGCCGCCGAGGATCATCGGCACGCAGAGCAACTGGCCCATGGTCAGCCAGTCCCAGGCGATGTAGCCCGGACCACCATTGCCGCCGGCACCCTGGTCGGCGTCCGGCAGGCGGAAGAACTCGACGAAGAAGCGGAAGCAGCCGTAGCAGAGGATGAACAGGCCGGACACCGAGGCGGTCGGGCGCGGTTTGCGCGAGAACAGCCAGAGGATGATGAACAGCGCGATACCTTCCAGGGCGAACTCGTAGAGCTGCGACGGGTGGCGCGGCAGCTGTGCGGGGTCGCTGTACGGCGGGAAGATCATCGCCCAGGGCACGTCGGTCGGCTTGCCCCACAGTTCGGCGTTGATGAAGTTGCCGATACGCCCGGCACCCAGGCCGATCGGCACCAGCGGCGCAATGAAGTCCATCAGCTGGAAGAAGCTCTTGCCGTTGCGCTTGCCGAACCACCAGGTCGCCAGCATCACCCCGAGCAACCCGCCGTGGAAGGACATGCCGCCCTCCCAGACCTTGAACAGGTTCAGCGGATTGCTCAGATAGAAGTCCGGCTTGTAGAACAGCACGTAACCGATGCGCCCGCCGAGGACGACACCGCAGGCGACCCAGAACACCAGGTCGGAAAGCTTCTCCTTGGTCCAGGTCGGATCGAAACGGTCCAGTCGGCGCGAGGCGAGCAGCCAGGCACCGCCGATGCCGATCAGGTACATCAGGCCGTACCAGTGGATCTTCAGGGGGCCGAGCGACACCGCGACGGGGTCGATCTGTGGATAAGGCAGCATCGCTTTCTCCTAGGGACGAATCATTTGAGCAGGAAGCTCATGCCGACGCAGAACATCAGCAAGGCGAACAGGCGCTTGAGCACCTTGGCCGGCAGCCGGTGCGCAAGGCGCGCACCGATGCGGGCGAAGAACATGCTGGTCACGGCAATGCCGACCAGCGCCGGCAGGTAGACGAAGCCGAAGCTCCATTCCGGCAGCAACGGCTTGTGCCAGCCGACCACGATGAAGGAAATCGCGCCGGCGATGGCAATCGGCAGCCCGCAGGCCGAGGAGGTCGCCACGGCCTGCTGCATGGGCAAACCGCGCCAGGACAGGAAGGGCACGGTCAGCGATCCGCCGCCAATGCCGAAGATCGCCGAGGCCCAGCCAATGAAACCACCGGCCGTGCCAAGACCGGCCTTGCCTGGCAGCTCGTGGCCACCCTTGGGCTTGAGGTCCAGGGCCATCTGGAAAGAGATCAGCACGGCGAAGCTGCCGATGATCTTCTGCAGCACCGGGCCCTTGATGGCCGATGCGGTCAGCGCGCCCAGGGCACTGCCGACGATGATCCCGACTGTCATCCAGACGAACACCGGCCAGCGCACCGCGCCGCGACGATGGTGTTCGCGAATGGAATTGATCGAAGTGAAAACGATGGTCGCCAGCGAAGTGCCCACCGCCATCTGCGTGAGTACGTCGACGGAAAAACCGTGGGCGGTGAAGCTGAAGACCAGGGCCGGGACGATGATCAGGCCGCCACCGACGCCGAACAGGCCGGCCAGTACCCCGGCGCAGGCGCCCAGCACCAGGTAGAGGAGGAACTCCATGGTCACCTCGGATCGGAAAAGCGGCATGGTAGCGGAAGCCACCCGGGGGCTCCAGCACGCCTGAGGGCTTGATAGACTGCGCGAACCACCAGGAGTTTCCCATGTGCCTGATCGTGCTCGCCTGGCGCCCCGGCCACGCCATGCCCCTCATAGTCGCGGCCAATCGTGACGAATTCTATGCCCGCCCCACCCTGCCGCTCGCGGCCTGGGAGGATGCGCCCGGGGTCTTCGCCGGGCGCGACCTGGAAGCCGGCGGCACTTGGCTGGGCATCGGCCCGGACGGTCGCTTCGCCGCGCTGACCAACGTCCGCGACCCGGATCAACCGCTCGGCCCCCGTTCGCGCGGCGAGTTGGTGGCCGGCTTCCTGCGCGGCCGGGAGTCGCCCTTCGACTATCTGGAGCGGGTCCGCTCGCGCGCTTCCGACTACTCAGGCTTCAACTTGCTGGTCGGCGATGCCCGCCAGCTCTGCTACTTCAACCCGCGCACTGGCGCACCACGCTTGCTGCCGCCCGGCCTGCACGGCGTGTCCAATGCCGCGCTGGATACGCCCTGGCCGAAGCTGGAGCGCGCTCGCGCCGCGCTGGCCGAACGCCTCGACGCCGCCGACCCGCACAGCCTGCTGGAACTGCTCGCCGATACCCAGAAGCCCCAGGACGAACAGCTGCCGGAAACCGGCGTCGGCATCGCCACCGAACGCCTGCTGTCCAGCGTGTTCATCGCCAGCCCGAACTACGGCACCCGCGCCAGCAGCGTGCTGCGGGTCCATGCCGATGGGCGCCGGGAGTTCCTCGAACGCAGCTTTGGTCCCCATGGCGCGCGCCTGGGCGACATCGAAGTAAGCGCCTAGCAGAGCTCGATGCAATCGCGCCGTTGCTTGGCGCGATAGAGCGCGTCGTCCAACCGCCGTAGCAAGTCTTCCAGCGACTCCCCGCAGCGAAGGGTGGCCAGCGCGAAACTGGCAGTCAGCGCATGCTCCAGTCCGGCGCCCACCTCGCCGATGCATCGGCGCAGGCGCTCCGCCAACGCGTGGCTGGCGGCTAGCGGCGTGTCCGGCAACAGCACGATGAACTCCTCTCCACCCCAGCGGGCGAAGCAATCGCCATCGCGCAGGCTGTTGCGCACTCCTTTCGCCACCGCGACCAGGACGCGGTCGCCCACCGGGTGGCCGTGACTGTCGTTGATGCGTTTGAAGTGATCGAGGTCGAACATCAGCAGACTGACGTCGTGGCCGTGGCGCTGGAAGTGCAGCCACTCGTGCTGCAAGCTGCTTTCGAAGCGGCGTCGGTTGAATATCTGCGTGAGCGGGTCCGTCTCGCTCAGGCGCAGAGCCTCCGCAGCCTGCTCGGCCAACGCCAGGTTGGCCCGACGCAGGGCCTCGGTACGCTGCTCCACCAGTTGCTCAAGGTTACGATTGAGTTCGTGCAGCTCTTCGTTGCGCTGCTGAAGCTCCAGCTCGACAAGCTTGCGCTCATGGATGTTGCGATGGGCGCCGATCATGCGCGTTGCCTGCCCCTGCCCATCGAACTCGACGAATCGCCCATGATCGCTTATCCACAGGTATTCGCCGTCCAGGCAGCGGCAGCGGTACTCCGCGGCGTAGGTTGGATGGCGGCCTTCGATGTAGGCCTGGAACCCCTGCATGACGCGCTCGAAGTCGTCCGGGTGGATCACCGAGTGCCAGGTGTCGACATCCTCCGGCAGGCCGTCCAGCGGGTAGCCGAGCATGCGGTACCAGCCCGGACTGCGCTTGACGTGATTGCTGGCGATGTCCCAGTCCCAGATGCCGTCGCTGACGACTTCCAGGGCATAGCGAAGGGTCTTCTCGATACCGTCGCGGGCATCCGCCGCGGGGAGTTGCTGCTCGTCCATAAGCCTCGTCCGGACATGCCGGTCCTACGTTGGCTCCCGGGACGACGCAGCTCCGGGACGGCGCGACCTGGGGGGGCTCAGCCCTGGATGGTCGCCGCCGGATTGATTACCCGGCCAAGACCCAGGTTGCGCAGGGCCAGGTGCAGGGAGCTGTGGATAACCTGCGGATTGTCGAAAGTCATCAGCTGCCCGAGCAGCTCGCGGGCCTTGCTCAGGGTGATCTGGCGCAAGAGCCATTTCACCTTCGGCAGGTTGGTGGCGTTCATCGACAGCGAGTCGAAGCCCATGGCCATGAGCAGCACGGCAGCCGCCGGGTCGCCGGCCATCTCACCGCAGATGCTCACTGGCTTGCCTTCGGTGTGGGCGTCGTCGACCACCTTCTTCAACGCCTGCAGAACCGCCGGGTGCAGGTAGTCGTAGAGGTCGGCGACGCGCGGGTTGTTGCGGTCGACCGCCAACAGGTACTGGGTCAGGTCGTTGGAGCCGACCGAGAGGAAGTCCACCTGGCGCGCCAGCTCGCGGGTCTGGTACACCGCCGCGGGAATTTCCACCATCATCCCGATCGGCGGCATGGGGATGTCCACGCCTTCGTCGCGGATCTCGCCCCAGGCGCGGTGGATCAGGTGCAGCGCCTCTTCAAGCTCGTGGGTTCCCGAGATCATCGGCAGCAGGATGCGCAGGTTGTTCAGGCCCTCGCTGGCCTTGAGCATGGCGCGGGTCTGCACCAGGAAGATTTCCGGGTGGTCGAGGGTGACGCGGATGCCGCGCCAGCCGAGGAACGGGTTCTCTTCCTTGATCGGGAAGTAGGACAGTGCCTTGTCGCCGCCGATGTCGAGGGTGCGCATGGTCACCGGCAGCGGGTGGAAGGCCGAGAGCTGCTCGCGGTAGATCGCCAGCTGCTCCTTTTCGCTGGGGAAGCGGTCGTTGATCATGAACGGCACTTCCGTGCGGTACAGACCGACCCCTTCGGCGCCGCGCTCCTGGGCGCGCGCCACATCGGCCAGCAGGCCGGTGTTCACCCACAGCGGCATGCGGTGGCCGTCGAGGGTCTCGCAGGGCAGCTCGCGCAGCGCGGCCAGGCCCTTGCTCAGTTCCTTCTCTTCGGCGACCACTTCGCCGTACTGCTTGACCAGCTGCGGCGACGGGTTGGTGTAGATCTCGCCGTGGTAGCCGTCGACGATCAGGTCGATGCCGTCGACCTTGGAATACGGCAGGTCGACCGCGCCCATCACCGTCGGGATGCCCATGGCGCGGGCGAGGATGGCGACGTGCGAGTTGCCCGAACCGAGTACCGAGATCAGGCCGACCAGCTTGCCCTCGGGCACCTCGCCGAGCATCGCCGGAGAAAGTTCCTCGCTGACGATGATGGTCTGGTCCGGGTACGTCAGGGTCTGCTGACGCTCTTCCTGGAGATACGCGAGGATGCGGCGGCCGATATCCTTGACGTCGGAGGCACGCTCGCGCAGGTAGGCGTCGTCCATCAGTTCGAAGCGCGCGACGTGCTCCATCACCACCTGGCGCAGGGCGCCCTGGGCCCACTGGCCGTTGCGGATGATGCGCTTCACTTCCTGGCCGATGGAGGCGTCGTCGAGCATCATCAGGTAGACGTCGAACAGCGCGCGCTCTTCTTTACGCAGCTGGGTGGCGAGCTTGCTGGAGAGGTTGCGCATGTCTTCGCGCACCGATTCCAGGGCCTGCTTGAACAGCTCGATCTCGGCCTCGACGTCGTCGATGCTCTTGTCCGGGACCACTTCGAGGTCCGCCGGCGGCAGCACCACCACGGCCTTGCCCACGGCAACGCCGGGTGCGCCGGGTACGCCGACGAACTTGGCTTCCTGGATGCCCTTGCCGAGCTTGCCCAGGCCACGGATCGAACCGGTGGCTTCGGCGTGTGCGATAACGCCCGCGAGCTGCGCGCTCATGGTGACGAGGAAGGCTTCCTCGCCCTCGTCGAACTGGCGTTTGTCTTTTTGCTGCACCACGAGCACGCCCATGACGCGACGGTGGTGGATGATCGGTGCGCCGAGGAAGGAGGCGTAGCGCTCCTCACCGGTTTCGGCGAAGTAGCGGTAGCGCGGGTGCTCGGAGGCGTTCTCCAGGTTCAGCGGCTCTTCGCGGGTACCGACCAGGCCGACCAGGCCTTCGTTCGGCGCCATGCTGACCTTGCCGATGGAGCGCTTGTTCAGGCCTTCGGTGGCCATCAGGACGAAGCGGTTGGTGTCGGCGTCGAGCAGGTAGACCGAACACACCTGGGTGCCCATGGCTTCCCTGACGCGCAACACGATGATGCCCAGCGCCGCCTTGAGATCCTTGGCGGCGTTCACTTCCTGGACGATCTTGCGCAGCGTGTTGAGCATGCTCAGGGCCTTATCTCCGTGTTCAGTCCCGCGCCAGCAGACGCGGCGCCAATTCCTTCAGCGCCCGTCGGTAGACCTCGCGCTTGAAGGTCACTACCTGGCCGAGCGGGTACCAGTAACTCACCCAGCGCCAACCATCGAACTCTGGCTTGCCGGTGACATCCATGCGCACCCGCTGCTCGTCGCCGGTCAGGCGCAGCAGGAACCATTTCTGCTTCTGCCCGATGCACAGCGGCTGGCTGTTGGTGCGCACCAGGCGCTGCGGCAGGCGATAGCGTAGCCAACCGCGGGTGCAGGCGAGGATCTTCACATCCTGCTCTTCCAGGCCGATCTCTTCGTTCAGCTCGCGGAACAGCGCTTCTTCCGGGGTTTCCCGGGCATTGATACCACCTTGCGGGAACTGCCAGGCGTCCTGGTTGATGCGCCGCGCCCACAGCACCTGTCCGGCCTCGTTGGAGAGGATGATGCCGACATTAGGGCGAAAACCATCGGGATCGATCACGGCGGGACATCCTCGAAAACGCGTGTGCCCGCATTGTTCCACAAAGCCTGTGACAGCGGCAACGCGAGGCGCGGCGACATGTGCAGGCCGGGTAAAAGCCGTTACTCTAGGCGACTTTTCCGCGACTGCAGTTAACGGTGAATCATGGCGCGTCTGGCCCTTTTCGATCTCGACAACACCCTTCTGGCCGGCGATAGCGATCACAGCTGGGGCGAGTGGCTGTGCCAGCGCGGTTTCGTCGACGCCGACGAGTACCAGGCGCGCAACGACGCCTTCTACGCCGACTACCAGGCCGGCACGCTCGACGTCTTCGCCTACCAGGCGTTTACCCAGGCCATCCTCGCGCGCACCTCGCATGAGCAACTGGCTGCCTGGCACCAGCAGTTCATGGAAGAAGTCATCGAGCCGATCATCCTGCCCAAGGGCGAAGCCCTGCTGGCCGAGCACCGGGCGGCCGGCGACCGGCTGGTGATCATCACCGCCACCAATCGCTTCGTCACCGGCCCGATCGCCGCGCGCCTGGGCGTGGAGACGCTGATCGCGACCGAGTGCGAGATGATCGGCGGCCACTACACCGGCAAGACCTTCGACGTGCCGTGCTTTCAGGGCGGCAAGGTGACGCGCCTGCAACGCTGGCTCGAAGAAACCGGCATGAACCTGGAAGACAGTTACTTCTACAGCGACTCGCGCAACGACCTACCGCTGCTCGAAGCCGTGGCCAACCCGGTGGCCGTCGATCCGGACGACGTCCTCCGCGCCACCGCCGAGAGCCGTGGCTGGCCGGTGCTCAGTCTGCGCGGCTGAGTCGCCTCAAAACGACTTGTTGACCATCAGCCAGTAGATCGCGAGGAAGGCCAGGAACGCTGGCCAGCCGAGCGCAAACCACCAGCGCATATAAAGGAAGGCTTGCGGCGGCAGCACGCTGTCCGTCGCCCAAGCCACTTCCGCCATGTCGCGCACGCGGATCTGCAGCCACACCACCGGCAGCCAACAGAGCCCGGCGAACACGTACAGCCCCAGGCTCCCCAGCACCCAGCCCTGGTCCAGCGGCCAGCCGGCGATGCGCGCCATGGCCAGGCCACTGAGCGGCTGGAATACGGCGCTGGTGGCGATGAACAGCCAGTCGGCCGTCACCAGATGGCGGAAAGTCACGGCGATCGCCTGCAGGTTGCCGCTACGCCAGGCGCGCCACGCGTAGTAGGCCGAGCCCAGGCCGGTGCCGAACAGCAGGGTCGCGGAAAGGATATGCAGGGTCTTGAGCAGCAGGTAGGGACTCATCGGCGCTCCATCGCCATTGCGCCGGCCGCACCTAGAGCGGCTTGGCGAGCATCAGCCAGAGGATGGTGAACAGGCTCACCAGGGCCAGCGCCAGGAAGACAGTGCCGAAGCGCAGCTCGCGGGATGCTCGCTCGGCCAGCGGCTCTCCGCTGTCACGGGCGCTGACCGCCAGGGCGCGAATGCGCCATAGGCGACTGGTGAACAGCAGCCAGAAGATCGTCATCAGGATCAGCAGGCAGGCACTGGCCAGAAGCCAGGTCTGGCCCAGCGGGAAGCCGGCGCGATGCACCATCTGCCACCCCGTGACGGGCAGGCTGACCACACTGCCGGCGACCAACAGCCAGGCGGCCAGGCCGATGCGCAGCAGCGCCTTGGCCAGTACGCCGGCATCCCCACCGCGCCAACTGCGCCAGCCGTACCAGGCGAGGCCGACCATGGCCAGCAGCGGAACGGCCACGGCCGCGCCGTGGAGAATCTTGAGGGTCTGGTAGGTTTCCATATGGGCTTCCCTGTCGTGTATCGGGCTGTTACTTCAGCCTAGCAGCGCGCTTTGTCGCTGGGTCCCCGCATTCGCGGGGATGACGGGGTGGCATTTGCCAAGCGCAACCCAGCGATTACGGCCGTTAGCCGAGGAACAGCTTGTAGGCCGGATTGTCGCTTTCGTCCCAGTACGGGTAGCCGATCTCTTCCAGCGCCGCCGCCACCAGGTGGCGCTCTTCCGCCGGCACCTGCAGGCCGGCGACCACGCGACCGTCGGCGGCGCCGTGGTTGCGGTAGTGGAACATGGTGATGTTCCAGCGCCCGCCGAGCTTGTTGAGGAAGTTGAACAGCGCACCGGGGCGTTCGGGGAACTCGAAGCGGAACACCTGCTCGTCGCTGACGCGTGGCGAATGGCCGCCGACCATGTGGCGGATGTGCAGCTTGGCCAGTTCGTTGTCGGTCAGGTCGAGCACAGGGAAGCCCTGGCCACGCAGTTGCTCCACCAGCACCGCGCGCGGGTCGTTGTCCGGGTGGGTCTGCACACCGACGAAGATGTGCGCTTCCTGGTCGGTGTTGTAGCGGTAGTTGAACTCGGTGATCTGGCGCTTGCCGATGGCCTCGCAGAACGCCTTGAAGCTGCCCGGACGCTCCGGGATGGTCACGGCGATGATGGCTTCGCGCTTCTCGCCCAGCTCGGCGCGCTCGGCGACGTGGCGCAGGCGGTCGAAGTTGATGTTGGCGCCCGAATCGATGGCCACCAGGGTCTGGCCCTTCGAACCTTCGCGCTCGACGTACCTCTTGATGCCCGCAACGGCCAGCGCACCAGCAGGTTCGGTGATCGAGCGGGTATCGTCGTAGATATCCTTGATTGCCGCACAGATCTCGTCGGTACTGACGGTGATCACCTCGTCGACGTAGTCCTTGCAGATATCGAAGGTGTGCTTGCCGATCTGCGCGACTGCCACGCCATCGGCGAACAGCCCGACCTGGTTCAGCACCACGCGCTCGCCGGCGGCCATGGCGGCCTGCAGGCAGTTGGAATCGTCCGGCTCGACGCCGATCACCTTGATCTCGGGGCGCAGGTACTTCACGTATGCGGCGATGCCGGCGATCAGCCCGCCGCCGCCAACCGGCACGAAGATGGCATCCAGGCGGCCCGGGTGCTGGCGGAGGATTTCCATGGCCACGGCGCCCTGGCCGGCGATCACGTCCGGATCGTCGTAGGGGTGGATGTAGACGTAGCCCTTCTCTTCCACCAGCTTCAGCGAGTGCGCCAGCGCCTCGGGGAAGGCATCGCCGTGCAGTACTGCCTTGCCGCCGCGGGCGCGCACGCCCTGGACCTTCAGCTCCGGCGTGGTGCGCGGCATCACGATGGTCGCCTTCACGCCCAGCTCGCGCGCCGCCAGGGCCACGCCCTGGGCATGGTTGCCGGCCGAAGCGGTGACCACGCCGCGCGCCAGCTCCTCGGCAGTCAGCTGCGCCAGCTTGTTGTAGGCGCCGCGGATCTTGAAGGAGAACACCGGCTGCAGGTCCTCGCGCTTGAGCAGGACCTGGTTGCCCAGGCGCTCGGAGAGCTGGCGGGCGGCTTGCAGGGGCGTTTCCACCGCAACGTCGTAGACGCGCGAGGTGAGGATCTTCTTGACGTACTGTTCGAGCATCGGGGCGGGCTTCGCTGGGACCGGGCACAAAGCCCGGAGTCTACTCCAGTCGGCGCGCGCCTGGCGCGCCGAATCCACATTCGGCGGGCAGCGCCGCTATAATTCGCGCCTCTGCCATTCCCTTTGCCGGATACCCCGCACCATGAACCAGGACCAGCTCAAGCAGGCCGTGGCCCAGGCCGCCGTCGACCACATCCTCCCGCACCTCGACAGCAAGAGCATCGTCGGGGTCGGCACCGGCTCCACCGCCAACTTCTTCATCGACCTGCTGGCCAAGCACAAGGCCGAGTTCGATGGCGCCGTGGCCAGCTCCGAAGCCACCGCCCAGCGCCTCAAAGGCCACGGCATCCCGGTCTACGACCTGAACACCGTCAGCGAGCTGGAGTTCTACGTCGACGGTGCCGACGAGAGCAACGAGCGCCTGGAACTGATCAAGGGCGGCGGCGCTGCGCTGACCCGCGAGAAGATCGTCGCGGCCGTGGCCAAGCAGTTCATCTGCATCGCCGACGCCAGCAAGCTGGTGCCCATGCTCGGCGCCTTCCCGCTGCCGGTCGAAGTCATCCCCATGGCCCGCAGCCATGTGGCCCGCGAGCTGGTGAAGCTGGGCGGCGACCCGGTCTACCGTGACGGCGTGCTGACCGACAACGGCAACATCATCCTCGACGTGCATAACCTGCGCATCGAAAGCGCGGTAGCCCTGGAAGAGCGCATCAACAACATCGTCGGCGTGGTCACCGTCGGCCTGTTCGCCGCGCGCCCGGCCGACCTGCTGCTGCTCGGCACCGCCGACGGCGTGAAGACCCTCAAGGCCTGATCGTGCGCGCCCATGGACGGGCGCCCGCCAGCGGCTAGGCTTAGGACTCAGCGTCCTGCGTCGGAGAGGCAGCCATGGCCGCGAAATACCACCTGAAGAAGGCCAGCGATGGCCAGTTCCACTTCAACCTGCACGCCAGCAATGGCGAAGTCGTCATCAGCAGCGAGCTGTACAAGGCCAAGACCTCGGCCATCGAGGGCATCGAGTCGGTACGCCGCAACTCGCAGCGCGAAGGCGCCTTCGAGCTGAAGGAAGCCAGCAACGGCAAGCATTACTTCGTGCTCAAGGCCACCAACGGCCAAGTCGTCGGTCAGAGCCAGATGTACGGCAGCCGAGCCAGCGCCGAGAACGGCGTCGCCTCGGTGAAGCGCTACGCGCCCGATGCCGGAATCAGTGACGACAGCTGAGTGACTGCCTAAGTGGGCAACAGCTCCACTCCCCAGGGTTTGGAACGGACCTGAAGCTTTTGCGGGTTCAACTGGGGCGGCGGCCCTTGCCGCTCCAGCGCATCCAGGCAGGCCTCGGGGTCGTCCAGCAGCAACTCGCCCAGTGCATCCAGTGGTAGTTCCCACCAGCGACTGGCCAACAGGCGCTCGATGACCTCCGGCGAAAAGCGATAGCGGATCACCCGCGCCGGCGACCCGGCAACGATGGCGTAGGGCGGCACGTCCTTGTTCACCAGCGATTGAGCGCCAATCACCGAACCGGTCCCCACCGTCACGCCATCGAGAATCAGCACGTCACGACCGATCCAAACGTCGTTCCCGATCACGGTCGGGATTAGTGGCGCATGACGCTTCGTCGGCCGCCGGAGCAGTTTCGGATTACTTGGAAAATTGTGGGTGGTCAGCCAATCCATTGGATGAGAGTGACGTCCCTGACCGATCACCACCCCCGTGGCGATCGAGCAGTACCGGCCGATGCGTGCGACATCGAGGAACTCGCAACCGCTGACCACATCCGTGTAGGCGCCGACCTCCAGGGTCGGAGCATAAATCTTGGCCTTGCCAATCTTGACGCCCGGTTCCAGCGTCAGTTGCGCGCCGTCACGCAGTGATTTGATGCCACCGGAGAGGCGGCATTGGTGGTGATCGAGGGCCTTTTTCAAGCGGCGGTTGATCTGGACTTCCCTGATGATGTTCATAGTTGCTCCCGCGAATCGACACTCCGTGGGCGGCGCTACTGTAATGCCAATGCTATTGGCCCGCCAAACCAGTCGATTTGCGGAACACGTAGAACAGGTTGGGCTCGCTGACCAGGTACAGCGTGCCTTCCCCGTCCATGGCCACCCCCTCGGCCTGCGGCACGCTGCGCTGCAACCCTTGCCTGTCGCGCAGCAGCGACAGGCTGCTGATCGGCTTGCCATCGACGTCCAGCTCCAGCACCAGGCGCGATTCGTCCGACAGCGCCAGCAAGTGGCCGCTGCCCGCGTCGTACTGCAGGCTGGAAAGATCGCGGACGAACAACCGGCTGTCGCGCTCGGGGTCACCCAGCACATGCACGGCGAACGGCTGGTCGGTCGATGCCTGCGGGAAGCCATGGATCTCCAGGATGCGCAGCGGGTCGCGCTCCTGGGCGACGAACAGGCGTTTGCCCTTGGCGTCGTAGGCCAGGCCCTCGAAGCCCTTGTTGCCCATCTGGCCGATCCCCAGGGACAGCTGCTGCGCCTGGCTGGCATCCAGCTCGCGGGTCGCATCGTCGAGCTGCACCTCGAACAGGCGCTGGCGGCGCTCGTCGCTCAACACGTAGCGGCCCGGCGCGATGTATTCGATCGCTTCGGTATCGCCGAAGCCGTGCAGGACGATCTTGCGCAGCAGGCGGCCGTCCAGCGACAGCTCGATGATCTGCGCCGGCTGGTTGGTCACGGTGAACAGGCTGTGGCGCTGCGGATCGTAGGTCAGCGCGGAAACATCATCGTCGAGCCCGGCGATGGGCTGCGCCTCGACCACCACGCGATAGTCCGGCAGCCACACCGAACGTCCGCGCCAGTGCTCTTCATGCTGCCACTCGCGCACAGCGAACTAGGCGCGCTCGAAGAGGCGGAAGTGCTGGCCGACCAAAGCCGCAGCCAGCAGCAGAATCAGCAGGAGCGCCAGCAGACGGCGCGGAGTGAAATGGCGAAGCATCGGCAGTCCAATCGAGAAAGGGCAGCCGTGATAGCACAGCGCCTCTGAATCCTGGCTTAATCGGCATGCAGCGCTCGTTTTCCGGGCTAGATTCAGGCTAGCGCCCCGCTTACCGACCGCCATTCGACACGAGGGATATCGATGGCCACCGCCCAGCTTCCCGAACAGCGTACCCTGACCACCCTGCACACCGTGGTGCTGGCCACCGAAGTCCTCAGCCAGGCCGGGATTCCCCGCGATCTGCTGCTGGAGGGCAGCGGCATCGCCGAAGCGGATCTACGCACCGCGGAGAAGCTTGTCACCCACGCCCAGGAGCTGCGGGTCTTCGCCAATGCCCTGCAGTACTACCGGGACCCGTCGCTGGGGCTATACCTGGGCCTGCGCATGCACGTCTCGGCGTACGGCATCCTCGGTTACAGCATGCTCGCCAGCCGCACCCTGCGCGATGCGCTGCAACTGGCGCTGGCCTACCCGGACCTGCTCGGCACCTACTTCCGCCTGGCCTTGCAGGACCATGGCGACGAGGTCTGGCTGAGCGCCGAAGGCTATCGCTACGCCCCGGAACTGACGGTATTCAACACCGAGCTGTGCCTGACCTCGCTGCTTACCGTGGTGCGCGACCTGCTCGGCGAGTCGGTGCGCCCGCGCCGACTGCTGCTGGCCTACCGTCCCCCGCTACACGCCCACACCTACGCCGAGCGTCTCGGCTGCCCGGTGGAGTTCGGCGCCCCGACCAGCGCCCTGTGCTTCGGCCCGGCGCTACTCGACCGGCCCCTACCGCTGGCCGACCCCGTGAGCTGCCACAACGGCCTGCAACAATGCCAACGCCAGAGCGCCGAGCTGAGCAATCGCGGAGACGTGCTCGAACTGATTCGCCGCCACCTGGCCAGCCACCTGCAGGAGTGCCGAAGCCTGGATGCCGTCGCACGTCACCTGCACCGCTCCAGCCGCACCCTGCGCCGCCACCTGCAGCAGCACAACACCAGCTACCAACAGGTGCTGGACGAGGTGCGCTACGACAAGGCCCGGCAACTGCTCAAGGACACCGACCTGCCGATCTACCTGATCGCCGAACAGCTCGGCTACAGCGAAACCGCCAGCTTCCGCCATGCCTTCCAGCGCTGGAGCGGCTACAGCCCGAGCCTGTACCGGGGCTAGCCCGGCGCGACCGTAGGAGCGGATCTCATCCGCGAATCGCGCCGGATGCTTCAGCTATCGTGGACAAGGTCCACTCCTACATCGAGCGCATCCATTTCAGACAAGGCCAATCGAAATGGCCCGACAACTTGGCCTCATTTATCCCTTATTGGCCTGTTCTATCGTTCTGCCCCCACGAATTGCCGGGCCATTATCAGGTCGCAGCTAGGTGAAGCGGTCGCAGAAACTGCAAAACCTCAACAATAACAACTGCTTAACTGCATGGTATTGAAGAATGACCAGCGCGATTGCGATTGAGCGAATCGGCATGGAATTCGGTACCCCCGGCCAAGGCCTCAAGGCCCTGGACGACGTGTCCCTGGACATCCGCGCCAACGAGTTCTTCACCCTCCTCGGCCCGTCGGGCTGCGGCAAGACCACCCTTCTGCGGCTCATCGCCGGCTTCGAACAACCCACCTCCGGCAGCATCCGCCTCTACGGCGAAGAAATGCAGGGTCTCCCGCCCTTCCGCCGCCCGGTCAACACCGTCTTCCAGAGCTATGCCCTGTTCCCGCACATGACGGTCGCGCAGAACATCGGTTTCGGCCTGGAAATGCAGGGCAAGCCGAAGAGCGAGATCGACGCCACAGTCAAGGCCATGCTCGAGCTGGTACGCCTGCCAGAAGTCGGCTCGCGGCGCGCCGACCAGCTTTCCGGCGGCCAGCAACAGCGCATCGCCCTGGCCCGCGCGCTGGCCAGCCGACCCAAGGTGCTGCTGCTCGACGAATCGCTCTCGGCGCTGGACCTGAAGCTGCGCAAGGAGATGCAGATCGAGCTCAAGCGCCTGCAGCACGAAACCGGCATCACCTTCATCTTCGTCACCCACGACCAGGAAGAAGCCCTGACCATGTCCGACCGCATCGCGGTGATGAGCAAGGGCAAGGTCCTGCAGATCGGCAGTCCGACCGAAATCTACGAAACCCCGGTCAACCGCTGGGTGGCCGACTTCATCGGCGAAACCAACTTCCTCGAAGGCACCGCGCACCCCAATGGCGTCCAACTGGCCGACGGCCAGGTGCTGTCCGCCAGCACCACGCTACCAGGCAAGGTGACCCTCGCGGTACGCCCGGAGCGCACCGAGCTGGCCCATGACGGCGAGCTGGAAGGGGTGGTGGAGAACATCGTCTACGTCGGCACCGACACCGTTTACCACCTGAACATCGCTGGCACCGGCGGCTTCCGCGTGCGCCAGCAGAACCGCGATGGCGCCCATACGCCGCACGCACCCGGCTCGCGGGTCCGTGTGCGGGTTCCCGGCAACGCCATCCGGGTACTGGCCGAATGACGACGCTGCGCCAGCAAGCCGAGCGCAAGAGCCTGCGCGCCCGGCTGGCGCTGACGTCCCCGGCGATGATCATCCTCCTGGTGTTCCTGGTGCTGCCGCTGGGCATCATGTTCGCCGTGTCGGTCCAGGCACCGGGCGACTACGGCGGCGTGAAGTGGGGCCAGCACACCATCGAGGCCTACATCAACTTCCTCTGGGAACGCGATCTCGATGACGCCCTGGTGTTCAACACCGACTACCTGGGTATCTTCCAGCGCTCCTTCTGGCTGTCGCTGATGACGACCATCGGTTGCCTGCTGATCGGATTCCCCACCGCGCTGTACCTGGCGCTGCAGGACGAACGCCGGCGCAACATGCTGCTGTTCCTGGTCACGGTGCCGTTCTGGACCAACCTGCTGGTGCGCGTGTACGCCTGGATCCTGCTGCTGCGCAATGGCGGCCTGATCGACGAAGGCCTGCACAAGCTGGGCTTCACCGACGCGGCCATCGGCCTGCTGTACACCGATAACGCGGTGATCATCGGCCTGCTCTACACCTTCCTGCCGTTCATGGTGCTGCCGATCTACACCAGCCTGGAGAAGATGGACTGGCGCCTGGTAGAGGCTGCCTTCGACCTCGGCGCCAACCGCTGGAAGGCCCTGCGGCGGATCATCATCCCGCTGTCGATGCCCGGCGTGGTCGCCGGCTGCATCCTGGTGTTCATCCCGGCCCTGGGCAACTACATCATTCCCGAGCTGCTTGGCGGCGGTAAGTCGCTGATGATCGGCAACCTCATCCAGCTGCAGTTCGGCACGGCGCACAACTGGCCGTTCGGCGCGGCGCTGTCCTTCGCCCTGCTCGCCTTCGTGCTGATCGCGATGCTGATCTACAGCCTCCGCTTCAAGCAGGGCGCCGCCGGAGGTCATCCATGAATTCGCTCAATCCGCTCTGGCGCTTCGCCGGCGTGCGGCCGGCCGCCTGGCTGTTCTTCGCCTTCCTGTATGTGCCGATCCTGGTGCTGGTGGTGCTGAGCTTCAACAGCGGCCAGTCGGCGACCCTCTGGGAAAGCTTCAGCTTCAAGTGGTACGCCGTGGTGGCCAACGATCCGGAGATCGTCCGCGCGGCGAAGAACTCGCTGATCGTCGCCAGCCTCGCCACGCTGTTCTCCACGGCGCTCGCCACCCTGGCGGCGCTGGGCATGCGCGGCCGCGCCTTCCGTGGCCAGAGCCTGATGAACGGGGTGATCGGCCTGCCGCTGCTGGTGCCTGAGATCGTTACCGCGGTGGCCACGCTGATGTTCTTCGCCTTCATCGGCCTGAAGCTGTCGCTGTTCACCATCCTGCTGGCCCACGTGGTGTTCTGCATCCCCTTCGCCTACCTGCCGATCCGCGCCCGCCTGGAGGGCATGGACCCGCGCCTGGCGGAGGCCGCCGCCGACCTCTACGCCTCGCCGTGGAAGGCCTTCTGGAAGGTGACCTGCCCGCTGCTGATGCCCGGCATCCTTTCGGGGGCGATGCTGGCGTTCATCATCTCGATGGACGACTTCGTCATCACCTACTTCGTCGCCGGCGCCGGGGCCACCACCCTGCCGGTGTATATCTTCAGCTCCATCCGCATGGGGATATCACCGAAGATCAATGCCATTTCCTCGATAATTCTTCTAATTTCCATCGCGTTCGTTGCGTTGTCGTACTACGTCGGCCAGCGCCGGCGTTGACTGCCTCCCTAAAAAAACTACTCGCACAGGAGCTTCACCGATGACCATCCGCCGCCTTCCCCTGGCCATCAAGGCCGCCGCCCTGGCCGGCCTGACCCTGGCCAGCCAGGCTCACGCCGAGGGCACGCTGCACTTCGCCAACTGGTCGGACTACTTCCCGCCGGAGCTGCTGAAGAAGTTCGAGAAGGACACCGGCATCCACGCCACACTGGACGCCTATGACAGCAACGAGACCCTGCTGGCCAAGCTGAAGGCCGGTGGCGGCGCCTACGACGTGGTGGTTCCGTCGGACAGCTTCATCGAGATCTTCGTCAAGGAAGGCCTGCTGCAGAAGCTCGACAAGTCGCAGCTGCCGAACCTGGCCAACCTCAAGGACAAGTTCAAGACCCTCTCCTACGATCCGGGCCACGACTACACCGTGCCCTACCTGTGGGGCACCACCGGCTACACCTACGACAGCGCCAAGGCGCCGGGCGGCAAGTTCGAGGAGAGCTGGAAGCCGTTCTTCGAGCCGCCGGAAGACTTCAAGGGCAAGGTGGTCGCACTCAACTCCGTCGACGACATGTGGGCGCCCGCGACCTACTACGCCGGCGTCGACGAGTGCACAGAGGATCCGAAGGAAGCGCAGAAGGTCCTCGACCTGATGCTCAAGCAGAAGCCGCTGCTGGCCATGTACAACAGCGACGGCACCATCGAGCGCATGGCCGCCGGCGAAGTCTGGATGCACCAGCAGTGGAACGGCGCCTACCACCGCGCCCACGCCCAGCGCGCCAGCCTGGTGTACGTCTATCCGAAGGAAGGCATCCGCCTGTTCATCGACAACCTGGCCATTCCCAAGGACGCCACCAACGTCAAGGAAGCGAACATCTTCCTCAACTGGATGATGCAGCCGGAGAACATCGCCGCGGCCTCCAACTTCGCCAAGTACAACAACGCCATCACCGGCTCCGAGAAGTTCATGGACAAGGAGCTGTTCGACGACCCGGCGATCAACACCCCGGCCGACAAGCTCGACCGCCTGAAGCCCTTCAAGCTGTGCTCGCCGAAGTCCCTGGCGCTGCGCGCCAAGGTCTGGACCAAGCTGAAGAAATAAGCCCGAGGCAATGCGGCGGACAGGCTGTCCGCCGCTGCGCCTGACAGCCAATTTGGCCACTTCGATCCCTTTTTGACCCTTTGCAGGGTTCTTCCGGGACAGGATCGGTTTTAGAGTCCGGGAGCTCGCCCAGGGAATGGTCGCCAGGGCCGCGATCGCCGAAGCCAGTACGTGTCGGAATCCAGGAAAAGCGCCAGCGAGCATCCACAAGAACAACACCGAGATTGCTTCATGATCAGCCCCTGCAGCACCCCGGCGCGCGCCTTGCACCGCGCCCGCACCTTCCTCGCCCATCTGTCCCGTCGGCAGCGCTGCGGCTAAGCCGCCCGCACCGACCCGCGCCGGCTGCCAAGCCGCGCACCCGCATCACAACGACAAGACTCGCGAGGAAACATCCATGGCCAGCGAACAGATCGCTCGTTTCGGCAGCACTGCCGACACCCCCAACGCCCCGGCGGACGCCCGCCTGAAACGTATCCTGGGCCTGCCCGCCCTGGTCTTCTTCGGCCTGGTCTACATGGTTCCGCTGACCATGTTCACCACCTACGGCGTGGTCACCGAGATGACCGGCGGCCGCACCGCCACCGCCTATCTGATCACCCTGCTGGCGATGCTCTTCACCGCCGCGTCCTACAGCTTCATGGTGCGTAAGTATCCGATCTCCGGCTCGGCCTACTCCTACACCAGCCTGAGCTTCGGTCCGGCAGTCGGCTTCCTGTCCGGCTGGTCGCTGCTGCTCGATTACCTGTTCCTGCCGATGATCAACTACCTGCTCATCGGCCTGTTCATGAACATCGCCTTCCCGGAAATCCCGGCCTGGGTGTTCGTGGTCGGCTCCATCGCCCTGGTCACCGTGCTCAACGTGGTCGGCATCAGCCAGGTGGCCGGCATGAGCAACCTGATCGTCGGCGCCCAGCTGGTGTTCATCGTGGTGTTCGTCGCCATGTCGCTGAAGAGCCTGGCCGGCGCCCCGACCCTGGACTTCGCCGCGCCCTTCGTCGGCGATGGCAGCAAGCCCGGCTTCGCCCCGCTGATGGCCGGCGCCGCGGTGCTCTGCCTGTCGTTCCTGGGCTTCGACGCCGTCTCGACCATGGCCGAGGAAACCCGTGACGCCCGCCGCGACATCCCCCGCGCGATCATCATCACCACCGTGATCGCCGGCCTGCTGTTCACCCTGCTGGCGATCATCAGCCAGCTGGTGTTCCCCGGCAGCGTGTTCCAGAACGCCGACTCGGCGGCCAATGAAGTGATGCTCAAGGCCGGCGGCCAATTCCTCGGCAACTTCTTCACCGCCGCCTACATCGCCGGCTGCATCGGTTCGGCGCTGGCCTCCCAGGCCTCGGTGTCGCGCATCCTGTTCACCATGGGCCGCGATGGCATCCTCCCGCGCAGCCTGTTCGGCACCCTGCACGCGCGCTTCCAGACGCCGGTCGTAGCGATTCTGGTGGTTTCCGCCATCTCCCTGCTAGCGGTGGTGCTGGACCTGACCACCCTGGCCTCGATGATCAGCTTCGGCGCCCTGGTGGCCTTCTCGGTGGTCAACCTGGCGGTGATCCGCACCTACCTGGGCAAGGAAGGCCGCCGCACGCCTGCCGACCTGCTGCTCTACGGCCTGGTGCCCTTCATCGGCCTGTGCCTGACGCTGTGGCTGTGGACCAGCCTGTCGCAGCTGACCCTGGTGGTCGGCCTGAGCTGGTTCGCCGTCGGCTTCACCTATCTGGCGGTGCATACCGGCGGCTTCCGCCGCAAGGCGCCGAGCGTGAACTTCGAAGAAAACGCCTGATCCCAGGAACCCACCGGGCGCCAAGGGGCGCCCCCAGGAGCGCATGATGTTGACGATCTACACGGACGACCATCGCTTGCACCACGGCCAGCACGAGCTGATCGGCGGCAAGTTCACGCCCTGCTTCGAGAAGCCCAGCCGCGCCGACATGGTCCTCGACCGGGTCAAGGCGGTCGGCCTGGGCGACATCCAGGGTCCGCGCGACTTCGGCCTGGAGCCGATCCGCCGGATTCACACCGAAGGCTTCGTCAACTTCCTGCAACACGCCTGGCGCGACTGGGTGGCCACCGGCCGCACCCACGACATGCTGCCGATCGCCTGGCCGACCCGCCGCCTGCGGCAGAAGGAGCCGGACAGCATCGACGGCCGCCTGGGCTACTACAGCTTCGACGCCGGTGCGCCCATTACTGCCGGCACCTGGCAGGCCGTCCTAAGCTCGGTGAACGTGGCGCTGACCGGCCAGGCCGAACTGGCCAAGGGCGCTCGCTCGGTATTCAGCCTGTGCCGTCCGCCGGGACACCACGCCTCGGCCGACTACATGGGCGGCTACTGCTTCTTCAACAACGCCGCCATCGCCGCCCAGGCAGTGCTCGACCAGGGCACCGCGCGCGTGGCGATCCTTGATGTCGACTACCACCACGGCAACGGCACCCAGGACATCTTCTACGACCGCGCCGACGTGCTCTTCACCTCGATCCACGGCGACCCGCGCTTCGAGTACCCGTACTTCCTCGGCTACGCCGACGAGAAGGGCCAGGGCGTAGGCGAAGGCTTCAACTTCAACTACCCGCTGGCCTCGGGCAGCGACTGGTCGGTGTGGAGCCTCGCGCTGCAGGCGGCGATCCGCCAGATCTCGGCCTACGCGCCGGACGTGCTGATCGTGTCGCTGGGCGTGGACACCTTCAAGGAAGACCCGATCTCGCAGTTCAAGCTGGATTCGCCGGACTACCTGCGCATGGGCGAAGCCATCGGCAAGCTCGGCCTGCCGACCCTGTTCGTCATGGAAGGCGGTTACGCGGTGGAAGAGATCGGCATCAATGCGGTGAACGTGCTGCAGGGTTTCGACAGCATCGGCTGACGGCCTGTGGGAGCGAACTCCTACGAAAGAACCAAAAGCAAAAAGGCCGCGCGCCGGGAACCCCATCCCCGGCGCGGCCTTTTTGCTGGCGCGCGTTACTGCAGGACTTCGACGCGATCCACGTCGATCTCGACTCCCTTGCGCTCGTGGTCAACCTCACCGGTCAGACGCACCTTGGTCTTCTCTGACACATCGACGCCCTGCGGCCAATCCTCGTGATCGATCTCCACCTGCATGCTGCCGGTGGCGTCCTTGAACTCGTAGTGCTCGCCGTGCAGGCGCTTGATGATGGTGCCCTCGAGCACCGCCGGGGTGTCGTCCGCAGCTTCCTTGGCCGCCTTCACGGTAGTCACCTGGGTGGTCGGTGCCGGCTTCGCCGCTTCGCCGTTCGGGCCGGTGTAGCCGGCGGCGAAGGCAGTGCCGGAAAGCAGGACGCACGCGGCGATCAGGGGAAATTGGATACGGGTCATGAAGGAGCCTCCTGGCTGTTTTCGTTGGACCCAGCCTAGCCAGCCCAACTGAAACCAGCCTGAATCGGCTTTTGGCCCAGGCTGAAATGACAAAGGCCGCCTCGAAGGCGGCCTTTGCCAGTGGAGCCAGATTTAGAGCACGCGGCTCTCAAAGCGGCTGGCGCCGGGAAGCTCCAGCACCAGGTCGCTGCCACGCTCCAGCGGACCGACGCCGACCGGCGTGCCGGTGGACACCACGTCGCCCGGTTGCAGCGAGAAGTGCCCGGCGATGTGCTGGATCAGCGGCACGATCGGATTGAGCATGTCGCGGCTGTTGCCGTCCTGGCGGACGACGCCGTCGATGGTCAGGCGGATGTCGATGTTGGTCGGATCGGGGAAGCGATCGGCGCTGACGAAGGGCGCCAGCACGAAGGCGCCGTCGAACGACTTGGAAAGCTCCCACGGCAGGCCCTTTTCCTTCAGCTTGGCCTGCACGTCGCGCAGGGTCAGGTCCAGCGCCGGGGCGTAGCCGGAAATGGCGTCCAGCACCTCTTCGACGCTCGGCTTGCGCGACAGCGGCTTGCCGATCAGCACGGCGATCTCCGCCTCGTAATGCACGACACCACGATCATCGGGGATGGCGAAGCCGCCTTCCTGCGACACGGTGCAGGAGCCGGGCTTGATGAACAGCAGCGGCTCGGTGGGCACCGGGTTGTTCAGTTCCTTGGCGTGCTCGGCGTAGTTGCGCCCGACGCAGACCACCTTGCCCAGCGGGAAGTGGATGCGGGTGCCGTCGACATACTGATGCTGGTAACTCATGACCGACTCCTGACGGAATGTGGGGTGGCGCTGCCGGCCGCCTGCGAAGGGCCCGGACAAGCAAAGGGCCGGAAGACCGGCCCTGCTGGGGTGTTACTCGGCGAAGATCTTGCCGGGGTTCATGATCCCGTTCGGATCGAACACCGCCTTGACCGCCTTCATGTAGCCAATCTCGGCCTCCGAGCGAGAGTACCCCAGGTAGTCGCGCTTGGTCATGCCCACGCCGTGCTCGGCGGAGATGGAGCCGTTGTACTTCTGCACGGTCTCGAACACCCACTGGTTGACAGTCGCGCACTTGGCGAAGAACTCGTCCTTGGTGAGGTTCTCGGGCTTGAGGATGTTCAGGTGCAGGTTGCCGTCGCCGATGTGGCCGAACCAGACCACTTCGAAGTCCGGGTAGTTGGCCTCGACGATGGTGTCGATGTCCTTGAGGAAGGCCGGGACCTTGCCGACGGTGACCGAGATGTCGTTCTTGTACGGAGTCCAGTGCGAGATGGTCTCGGAGATGTACTCGCGCAGCTTCCACAGGTTCTGCAGCTGCTGCTCGCTCTGGCTCATCACGCCGTCCAGCACCCAGCCCTGCTCGACGCAATGCTCGAAGGTGGCCAGCGCCTCGTTGGCCACTTCCTCGGTGGTCGCCTCGAACTCCAGCAGGGCGTAGAACGGGCAGTCGGTCTCGAAGGCCGCCGGCACGTCGCCACGGGCCAGGACCTTGGCCAGCGCCTTGTCCGAGAAGAACTCGAAGGCGGTCAGGTCGAGGCGGCTCTGGAAGGCGTGCAGCACCGGCATGATCGAATCAAAGTCGGGGGTGCCGAGGACCATCGCGGTGAGGTTCTTCGGCGCGCGCTCCAGACGCATGGTGGCTTCGACCACGAAGCCCAGGGTGCCTTCGGCGCCGATGAACAGCTGGCGCAGGTCGTAGCCAGTGGCGTTCTTGATCAGGTCCTTGTTCAGCTCGAGCAGGTCGCCCTTGCCGGTGACGACCTTCATGCCGGCCACCCAGTTACGGGTCATGCCGTAGCGAATGACCTTGATCCCACCGGCATTGGTACCGATGTTGCCGCCAATCTGGCTGGAGCCGGAAGACGCGAAGTCCACCGGGTAGTACAGGCCGTGCTCCTCGGCGAACAGCTGCAGCTGCTTGGTCACCACGCCCGGCTGGCACACCACGGTGCGGTCGAAGGCGTTGAAGTCGAGGATCTTGTTCATGTAGTCGAACGACACCACCACTTCGCCATTGGCGGCGACGGCGGCGGCGGAGAGCCCGGTACGCCCGCCCGAAGGCACCAGACCGATCTTGTGCTCGTTGGCCCAGCGCACCACGGCCTGCACCTGCTCGATGCTCTTGGGGAAGGCGATGGCCAGCGGCGCCGGGGCGAAATGCTTGGTCCAGTCCTTGCCATAGGCTTCGAGGGAATCGGCGTCGGTCAGCAGCTTGCCGGGCTCCAGCAGGGGCTTGAGCGATTCGATCAGGGCTTCGCGGGTCATTGGCGGAACTCTCAAATGGTTCATGGTCGTCCTGAGAACAGCTCAGGTCGCAACCGGGCAAGGGAAAGGGAGAACATGCTAGCATACGCACCCCACGCAGATCGCCACCTGGCGCCGAGCTGCGGCACCGGCCGGTTCGGCCAGAGCTGTTCATTTTCTAGCCATTATCCCGGGACTACAGGTTCAAGCAGATGAGCAAGACTTCTCTCGACAAGAGCAAGATCAAATTCCTCCTCCTCGAAGGCGTACACCAGAACGCCGTCGACACCCTCAAGGCCGCCGGCTACTCGAACATCGAGTACCTCAAGGGCGCGCTGTCCGGTGAAGAGCTGAAGGAAAAGATCGCCGACGTGCACTTCATCGGCATCCGCTCCCGCACCCAGCTGACCGAGGAAGTCTTCGACGCCGCCAAGAAACTGATCGCGGTGGGCTGCTTCTGCATCGGCACCAACCAGGTCAACCTGGACGCTGCCCGCCAGCGCGGCATCGCGGTGTTCAACGCGCCCTACTCCAACACCCGCTCGGTCGCCGAGCTGGTGCTGGCCGAAGCCATCCTGCTGCTGCGCGGCATCCCCGAGAAGAACGCCTCCTGCCACCGCGGCGGCTGGATCAAGTCGGCGGCCAACTCCTTCGAGATCCGCGGCAAGAAGCTCGGCATCGTCGGCTACGGCTCGATCGGCACCCAGCTCTCGGTCCTGGCCGAAGCCCTGGGCATGCAGGTGTTCTTCTACGACACCGTGACCAAGCTGCCGCTGGGTAATGCCCAGCAGATCGGCAACCTGCACGAGCTGCTCGGCATGTCCGACATCGTCTCGCTGCACGTGCCGGAGCTGCCGTCCACCCAGTGGATGATCGGCGAGAAGGAAATCCGCGCCATCAAGAAAGGCGGCATCCTGATCAACGCCGCTCGCGGCACCGTGGTCGAGCTGGACCACCTGGCCCAGGCGATCAAGGACGAGCACCTGATCGGCGCCGCCATCGACGTGTTCCCGGTCGAGCCGAAGTCCAACGACGAAGAGTTCGAAAGCCCGCTGCGCGGCCTGGATCGCGTGATCCTGACCCCGCACATCGGCGGCTCTACCGCTGAAGCCCAGGCCAACATCGGCCTGGAAGTGGCCGAGAAACTGGTCAAGTACAGCGACAACGGCACCTCGGTGTCCTCGGTCAACTTCCCCGAAGTGGCCCTGCCGTCGCACCCGGGCAAGCACCGCCTGCTGCACATCCACGCCAACGTTCCGGGCGTGATGAGCGAGATCAACAAGGTGTTCGCCGACAACGGCATCAACATCTCCGGCCAGTACCTGCAGACCAACGACAAGGTCGGCTACGTGGTGATCGACGTCGACGCCGAGTACTCGGACCTGGCGCTGGAGAAGCTGCAGCACGTCAATGGCACCATCCGCAGCCGCGTGCTCTTCTAAGCGCTGCGCGATACGAAAAAGGGAGGCCTCGGCCTCCCTTTTTTCATGCCTTCGCGCAGGCTATTGGACGTTCACGGTGATCGGCTTGGACTCCACCGGCGGATCGAAGGGCACGTGGTTCCGGTCGCCCAGCAGCAGCTGCAGGGTGTGCTTGCCCGGCGGCAGGGTGAGCTGGGTTTCGGTCTGGCCCTTGCCGAAGTGGCGGATGTTGTCGTTCGCCGGCAGCGGCATGTCCATCGACGGCTGCTCCTTCAGGTCGACCAGCAGGTGATGGTGCCCGGAATTCGGTGCAGCCGAACCGGCCGGAGCGACATTCATGCCATCCAGGCCGAACTTGACGGTGAAGGTCTTGCCGACGGTGGCGCCGTCCTGCGGTTCGATGAAATACACCTTGGCGTCCACGGGGGACGGCGTGCGTGGCATGCCGGCCGCCAGGGCAGCGCCGGTGGCGAGCAGCAGCAGACCGGCAAGACCCAGGCTAGGCAGTGAAGGTTTCATGTAGGGCTCCTGAAGGACAGATTGCGGAGAGCCGGCAGGCCGTCACAGCCGAACCCGCCGGGGAAACCCTTTCAGCATAGACGCGCCGTTCAGGTACGGGCTCGAGCCTCGCCGAAAGTCGCCCTCTTAGCCACCCGCTTCCAGCCCGGCCAGGCATACCGCAGCGGCGTCCAGTTCCTCTTCGCTGAACACCAGCACGCCCATCCGTTTGAGCGCCGCAGCCGTCACGCCTTCGCCCTCCACGCGGTGCCCGGAGAAGCCGCCGTCATAGTTCTCGCGGTTGCCGCAGGACGGGCTGCGCGCCTTGAGCACAGCCAGGCGGATACCGTGGCTGTGTACCAGCTCCACAGCACGCTCGGCGCCGCGCACGAAAGCATCGGTGACGTCCTCGCCCTCCACGGTCACGACCTGGACCAGGCCATCCAGCACCCTGCCACCTTGGCCGCCTGCAATCTCCGCCGGCGGACGCGGCGTTGGCAAGCCACCCGCGACCTCCGGGCACAGGGCGACTACCCGCCCCTGCGCCTGCCAGCGCTCGAGCAGATCGAAGGGACCGTGGCTGCCCCCGTCGTAGCGCACCCGATGCCCCAGCAGGCAGCGGCTGACGAGAATCTTCTGCATGGCTGAAGCTCCATTTCCGATCGGCACAGACTAGCCCGCTCAGCCGAATGGGTCATCCGGATCGGATCGCCGGCCGCGCGGCCCATCCTTCGGCTGGAACTGCCGGACTGTCGTGGCGCAGCGCCAGAACGCCGCGCAGACTGCCACGCTCACTGCCACCGCGAGGGACACGCCATCATGTTCGCCAGCCTGAATCGCCTGTCGGCGCTCTGCGCCAGCCTATTGCTCTGCAGCGCCGCCCAGGCCGCCATGGAACCGCTGGACAACGAGCACCTCGGGCGCATCAGCGGCCAGGACGGGCTGAGCATCCGCGCCAACGTCCAGGCGAGCATCGGCAAGGCGGCCTGGATCGACAACGGCGGCAGCGTCTCGCTGCGCAATGTGAAGATCGACAACGGCTGCACCAGCGCCGCGCTCTGCCCTGACGGGCGCGGCGGCGCCTTGGCCTTCGGTCCGGCGCAGCTCGGCCTCAGCCTGCCGATCTTCGGCATCGAGCTGCCGACCCTGGCGGTGGACGTCGTACGCGGCGCCAGCGGCCAGCAGCAGTTGGCGCTGACCCTGCCGGACCTGACCAGCATCAACAAGCAACTGAACGCCAGCGGCCTGCCCTCGCAGACCATCCGCCTGCGGGTGGCCGGCGACCTCTATGTCGGCGAAGGAAGGCTCGGCAGCATCGAAGTGCGCGACATCCAGGACATCAGCGGGACCCTCCGCATCTGGGGCCACTGAGCCCGGGTCAGGCGCGGCGGCGGAACCAGCCGGTCAGCGACAGCCGTTCGCGGTTGGCCGGCAGCACTTCATGGGGGAAGTCGGACGAGAGGAACAGCACAAGGCTGCCACCCAGCGGCGGCACCTCGCGCTCGGCGCCATCGGGCAGGTACAGGCGCAATTCTCCGGCATCCTGCGGCTGCCAATCGTCGTTGAGGTAAAGCACGGCGGAGACAGTGCGACGGTCGTCATCGCGGAAACGATCCAGGTGCTTCTGGTAGAACGCCCCAGGCGGATAGAGGGCGAAGTGGCACTCGAAGTCTTCCAGACCAAGGTACAAGCCGCGATTGAGCGCTTGTCGCAGGCAGTCCATCAATTCCAGATAACGGTCGCAGGCCGCCGATTGCCCCGGCTCCAGCCACTGGATGTGGTCGCCGCGAATGCCTTCGCGTACCGCCTGCCCGGCACCACGGCCGACCGAAGCCGCGGCCAGTTCACCGGCCTCGGAACGGGCTCGACACTCGGCTGCGAGAGCTCCGGTCAGGTCACTTGGGAGGAAGACGCTCTGCATCGACCAGCCCTGCTCGGCGATGTCGTCGACCAGGTGCTGCAGCAGCGGGGAATCGGGAGTCGGGTTCATGCGCTATTGTAACGCCGGCCACAAGCGCCTCGACAAGCGAGGGCAGGCTTGCAGACAATAGCCGCGGCAATGGACCGCACCGCCAGGAGGACCCCCGAGTTGCGCGCACTGCTAGCCCTAGCCCTGCTGATGCTGGGCCTACCCGTCCTGGCCGATGACTACCTGCGCCTGTACCAGGCCGCCGGCTGGCCGGAACAGCGCGCGCATTTCAACGATGCCCTGCACGCCGCGCAGCAACGCTACAAGGCCAGCCTGCCGCAGGCGCTCTACCAGGCCCTGGTGGACAACAGCAACCAGCGCTTCGCCCCCGATCAGATCGACGCGCGCGCACTGGCCGGGCTACGCAGCAACCTGGCCGACAGTGCGCCCGCACTGGCCTTCTTCGAATCGCCGCTGGGCCACAAGGTCAGTGCAGCGGAGACCCTAGCCACCCGCCATGACCAACTCGCCCAGTACGCCAATGGTCTACCCCGACAGCAGGCCAGCGCACAGCGCCAGCAGCTCATTCAGCGCCTGAGCCAGGCGCTGCCTGCCCGTGAAGCGGGTGCGGAAGTCAGCCTGGCTCTGGCCGGAGTGGCTGCCGACAGCCTCAGCCAGATGCTCCCGGGCCTGCTCGGCCAGGGCAACGGCATGCTCGAAGGACAGCGCCAGAATCTGATGCAGCAGATAGGCGCCGACCTAGACAACACCCTGCTGTACGTCTATCGCAGCCTCTCCGATGCAGAGCTGCAGCAGTTCGCCGACTTCGCCGAATCGCCTGCCGGCCGCGCCTACTACCAGGCGGCCCTGGCGGGCGTGCGCGCCGGACTCGCCGCGGCACCTGCAAATCCCTGACAGGGATCAGACGCGTCCTACGCGCCATGAGGCGCCTTCCGCAGTAGCGAGCCGCTATCCTGCGCCCGCCGTGGAAGCAGAGGTGGCGCCGCAGGAGCAGGCGCAAGGATTCAAGGACATCGCCTCTATTCCCCGGTCCCTCAACTGAGGCGCTCGCCGAGAAACTCCAGGTAGCGCCGCCGCAATGCCTCGCTCTCATTGGCCAGATGGTGCCGCGCACCGGTCAGCAACAAGCACTCGATGCGCTCGAACTTGTCCTCCAGCACCTTCAGGTTGTAACGCCAATCCACTGTTTCGTCGGCGTCGCCCTGCACCACCAGCAGGCTGCGGTCACTGGCTGACGCCGCTTCGATGCGCGGAATCCAGCGCGCCAGCGCGCCGACCCAGGCGGTAGGCAGGATGCGCGGTTGCAGCGGGTCACGATCACGGAGGAAAGCGAGAAACTCGGCGTCGTTGGAGTTATCGGTGAATTTGCGCGGTATGGAGCCGACAAAGGGCTTCAGCAGCTGATAGCTCAACTTCGACCAGCCCCAGGCACGTGGCCGCACCAGCGGTGCCAGCAGCAGCGTGTGGCCCAGTTCTGGGCGCGGCGCGCCGGTCAGCAGATAGTCGAGAAGTATCGCGCCGCCGGTGCTCTGCCCGCAGAGGTGCCAAGGCAGCGGCAACTCCAGCGCCTCGGCCTGGCCGAGCAGGCCGGTGAAGACCGCCTGGTATTCGGCAAAATCGTTGATGCTGGCCGCCGCGCCATTGGACAAGCCATGCCCCGGCAGGTCGCAGGCCAGCACCGCAAAACCCAGTCCCAGCGCCCATTCGACGAGATGGCTGAACAGGCCCATGTGGTCGTAGTAACCGTGCAGCAGCACCACGCTGCCGCGGGCTTGCGCAGGGCGCCAGTACTGGGTGGCGATGCGATAGCCGGCACACTCGAACACGCCCAGGCGGCTGTCCACACCGGGATGCCGTTCGCGCATGTCGAGGCCGTAGTAGGCCTGGTAGGCGAGGATCTGGTGGTCCATCACGGCCGCGGCCAAGGGTCGCAGACTGTGACGCAGCGAATCGGGCTGGAAGGCTTCTGGCATCGGGGTTTCCGCTGATAACGGGGCGCAAGGCCGAAGGCCGTGGCAACTTCTGCCGCAGGCGCCGGCGTGGCAATCTTGCCGGCTATCTTACCGGGATTCGCCATGCCTGCCCGCCACCGCCCGCTGCTTCTCAGTGTCCTCGCTATCCTGCTGTCCGCCGCGGCCCTGTTCGGCGCGTACACATGGTTCCAGCAGCACTATCTGCACCCCTTCGACGATCAACCGACCCTATTCAGCGGCACCGGACTCAAGCTGCCCGCCGCGATGGCCGGCCCCGGCAATATCCGCCTGGTGCACTTCTGGGACCCGGCCTGCCCGTGCAACGTCGGTAACCAGCAACACCTTGGCGAGCTGCTGGCTCGCTACAGCACACGCGGCGTGGCGTTCTTCGCGGTGCAGAAACCCGGCAGCCACGGCCGCATGCCGGAAAGCCTGGCCGGTATGCGACCACTGCCAAGCCTCGACGGAATGCAGGATCTGCCGGCCAGCCCGGCGGTAGCCATCTGGGACCGCGACGGCCGCCTCGCCTACTTCGGCCCCTACAGCGAAGGCGCTGTATGCAGTTCCGCCAACAGCTTCATCGAGCCAGTGCTGGATGCGCTGCTCGCCGGGCGGCGGGTGGAGGCCACCCACAACCTCGCCCAGGGCTGTTTCTGCCGTTGGCGTGATGGCGGTCAAGGCTAGTGCCCGAGCGGCATCTACACTTGCCTCGCCGGCCCACGAGGGGCCGCTGCCCACTCACATGGAGCCTGCGCATGCGCATTCGTCCCACCATCGCCCTCGCCGCCCTGCTGTCTCTGCCACTTATTGCAGTCGCCGACGACCAACCAAGCACCCAGCAGGTGATGTCCGAGCACAAGGCGGAGATCGATAACCACCTGGCCAACATCGACTACAAGCGCAAGCGCATCGTCGAAGCCAACATGAACTTGACCAGCGATGAGGCGAACGCCTTCTGGCCGATCTACAACACCTATCGCAGCGAGGCCGAGAAGCTGAGCAAGGAGCACCTGGCGCTGATCTTCGACTACGCCAAGGCCTACAACACCGGCAAGGTTTCCGACGACGCCGCCAAGGACCTGATCAAGCGCGCCGAGAAACTCCAGGACGAGCGCCAAGACCTGCGCAGCAAATACATCGACCGGATCGCCAAGGACGTTTCGCCGACCCGCGCCATGCGTTTCCTGCAGATCGAGACGCAACTCGATGCCATGGCCCTGCTCGACCTGGCCCGCGAGGTCCCGCTGGCCGAATGAGGTCGAGGCCGAGCGCTCTCTCAGGCCTCCTCCATCCGGCTTCCAAGCTGCTGCCGATAGCGCTCCGGCGGCACTCCGAACCAGCGCCGGAAGGCGCGGTAGAAAGGCGAAAGCTCGGCAAAGCCACAGCGCCGAGCGACCTCGCGGATCGCCACGCCGTCCCCCAGCAGATCGATAGCACGCTGCCGGCACACCTCTTCACGGAGCTCGCGGAAGCTGCTGCCCAGGCCAGCCAGGCCGCGCTGCAACGCACCCTCCGTCAACCCCAGCGACTCGGCACAAGCCCGCAGTGAGCAATCGGCCTGCCCGAGACGCATGCCGAGCAGATAGCGCAGGCGATTGAACAGGTCGTTCTCCCGCAGCTCACGCAACTCCTCCTCCGCATGCTTGCTGAGCATGGCATGCAGCCCCGCATTGGCTGTGCGCGAAGGGCGACTCAGCAACGCCCGGGGAAAGCAGACGGCATCGTGCTCGCTGTCGAATGTCGGGGTCAGGCCGAACAGTCGCCGGTGCTCGCGCAGGCGCACGGGCTGCGCGTGGCGGAACTCGATGCCGAGGAAGCGGAACTCATCATCGGTGATGAACGCCATCAGCTTGAGGAACAGCAGCATCAGGCACTCCATCTGCTGACGCAGCGGCGGATAGCCCTGGTAGTGAATGTCGAGGATCAGCCAGGCGTGCTCGCCCTGCTCGCGCAGCTGCGCGCAGAAGCCACCGGAGAGGATGTGCTGGAAGCGCAGGAAACTCTGCAACGCCTCTCCCAGGTCGCGGCTGGCCAGCAGCAGGTAGCCGACCACGTCGAGCAGGCGCGGCTTCATCACCTCGCCCAGGTGCAGACCGATGTCCACGTCGCCGGTGGCCGCGGCGAGCGAACGCCAGAACTGCGGCACCTCGTCGTGCAGCAACCGAGAAACCAGCAAGGGCGGGCGCGGCCGGTGCAGGGAGTCGCGATAGACCTGCGTGGGGTCGAGGCCAAGATCGGCCATAGCCTCGTAGAGCAGGCGACGCAGGGTGGCCGAGTGGGTCAGCGGGGCACTGGAGATGGGCTGCATGGAATGTCCTTTTGACCAAAGACTTCCAGAGCGCGCATCTCCGGTCAATGATTCGCCAGCGCCTTGCCGCGCAGAATCCGGGCACAACAAAAAGGAGATCCGCCCCGCCATGAAACGCTCCCTCAGCGTCCTTGCCGTCCTCGTCGCCGCTTCTGCCGCAGGCGCCGGGTGGTACCTGCACGGCAAGCAGCCGGTCCGCGACGGCCAGGCTGCCCTTCCCGGGCTGCAGTCGGTCGTCGACGTGCGCTACGACGAACGCGGCGTGCCGCATATCAGCGCGCAGAACGAGACCGACATGTATCGCGCGCTGGGCTACGTGCAGGCGCAGGACCGCCTGTTCCAGATGGAAATGCTGCGTCGCCTGGCGCGTGGCGAGCTGGCCGAAGTCCTCGGGCCCAAGCTGATCGATACCGATCGCCTGTTCCGAACCCTGCGCCTGCGCCAGCGCGCCGCCTCCTACGTCGCGCACCAGGACACCAACTCACCCTCCTGGAAGGCGCTGCAGGCTTACCTGGATGGCGTCAACGCCTTCCAGGACAGCCATCCGCGGCCGCTGGAGTTCGACGTACTGGGCATTCCCAAGCGCCCCTTCACCGCCGAGGACACCGTCGCCGTCTCCGGCTACCTCGCCTACAGCTTCGCCGTGGCGCTGCGCACCGAACCGCTGCTGACCTATGTGCGCGATACGCTGGGCGCCGACTACCTGAAGGTCTTCGACCTCGAGTGGCATCCACAGGGCGTGCTCCAGTCCACCCCACTGGCCAGCAGCGACTGGCACGACCTGGGCACCATCGCCCAGCTCAGCGAGCAGGCGTTGGCCTCCGCCGGGCTGCCGCAATACGAGGGCAGCAACGCCTGGGTGGTCTCCGGCAGCCACACACGAAGTGGCAAGCCGCTGTTGGCGGGCGATCCGCACATCCGTTTCGCCGCGCCCTCCGTGTGGTACGAGGCACAGCTCAGCGCGCCCGGCTTCGAGCTCTATGGCCACCACCAGGCGCTGGTGCCGTTCGCCATGCTCGGGCACAACCAGCAGTTCGGCTGGAGCCTGACCATGTTCCAGAACGACGACATGGACCTGGTCGCCGAGAAGGTCAACCCGGCCAATCCCGAGCAGGTCTGGTACCACGGCCAGTGGGTCGACCTGACGCACGAGGAGCAGAACATCGCGGTCAAGGGCCAGGCGCCGGTCAAGCTGGTGCTGCGCAGCTCGCCGCACGGGCCGATCATCAACGACGCCCTCGGCCAGACCGCCGGCAAGACGCCTATCGCCATGTGGTGGGCCTTCCTGCAGACCGACAACCCACTGCTTGATGCCTTCTACCAGCTCGACCGCGCCGACACCCTGGACAAGGCCCGCGCCGCGGCGCAGAAGATCCAGGCCCCGGGCCTCAACGTGGTCTGGGCCAACGCCAAGGGCGACATCGCCTGGTGGGCCGCCGCACAGCTGCCGGTTCGCCCGCAGGGCGTCAATCCGAACTTCATCCTCGATGGCAGCACGCCGGCCGCGGACAAGGGCGCGTTCTACCCCTTCGGCGAGAACCCGCAGGAAGAAAACCCGGCGCGCGGCTACATCGTCTCGGCAAACTTCCAGCCGCTGCCCGCCAACGGCCGGCCGGTGCCCGGTTACTACAACCTGGCCGACCGCGGCCAACGCCTGAACCAACTGCTGAGCGACAGCTCGGTGAAGTGGGACCTGCAGAACAGCCAGGCGCTGCAGCTGGACACCACGACCGCCTATGGCCCGCGAACCCTTGCACCGCTGCTGCCGGCCCTGCGTGAAGCGGCTGCGAACGAGCAGGAGAAGGCGCTGGTCGAGCAACTCGCCGCCTGGAAAGGCGACTTCCCGCTGGATTCCGTGGCCGCCACGCTGTTCAGCCAGTTCCTCTATCAGGTTGCTTACGGCGCCATGCACGACGAGATGGGCGACACCTACTTCCCTCTGCTGCTGACCACGCGGACCATCGACACCGCCCTACCGCGCCTGGCCGCCGACGCCGACTCGCCCTGGTGGGACGACCGCAGCACGCCAGCGAAGGAAAGTCGCGCGGACATCGTCAAAGCCGCCTGGCAGGCCAGCCTGCGGCACCTGCGCGAAACGCTTGGGCAGAACCCGGAGAACTGGCAGTGGGGCAAGGCGCATACGCTCACCCACGTGCATCCACTGGGCATGCAGAAGCCGCTGGACCGCGTGTTCAATGTCGGCCCCTTCGACGCACCGGGCGGGCACGAGGTGCCGAACAACCTTTCCTCGCCGATCGGCCCGGCACCCTGGGCGGTCACCTACGGCCCCTCGACGCGGCGCCTGGTGGACTTCGCCGATCCGACCCACGCGCTCGGCATCAACCCGGTCGGCCAGAGCGGCGTGCTGTTCGACGCGCACTACGCCGACCAGGCCAAAGCCTACGTCGAGGGCCAGTACCAGCCCGAGCACTTCACCGACGAGGAAGTAGAAGCCAACAGCAAGGGCCTGCTGCGCTTGCAGCCCACCAGACACTAATCTCGCTGTCCGGCCTGAAACGACGAACCCCGCTTGCGCGGGGTTCGTCGTTTTTGGAGTAAAGGTTCTGCGGGAGGTGCCGTAGCTCCCTGGCACCTTATTCCCCCCAGGGATAAATGGGGTGTTGTATTCGGCGCCGCCTCCCGCCTTGCTGCAGGTTCTGCACAAGGAGTCGTTCGCACCGCTTACCGATCAGCCTGCGGGGTAGCCGGTGCTCGGTGTCGAACACTTTGAAGAGTAGTCGGCATCTGCTGGGAAGTAGGGGCGATTTGCTGTCAGATCATTCTGAGAGGCAGCCCTTTTCTCGCATCTGGAAATATGCCGGCGAACGGCAGAAACGACACGGGCCACCCGAAGGTGGCCCGTGTTTCGACGGATGCCGGAGCAACCGGCGGCAGCAGACGTCAGGCGGTAGCCGGAGCGTTCTTCTGCCAGTCGGTGGCGTTGGCTTCCATGGCTTCCTGGATCGCGCGCTTGCGACGCTCCTCGGCCTGACGGGTGAAGTACCAGGCAAAGAAGGTGAACATCGAAACGGTCAGCAGGATGAGGCTGGCCACGGCGTTGATCTCCGGCTTCACGCCCAGGCGTACGGCGGAGAACACTTCCATCGGCAGGGTGGTGGAACCCGGACCGGACACGAAGCTGGCCAGCACCAGGTCGTCCAGCGACAGGGCGAAGGACATCATGCCGCCGGCTGCCAGCGAGGGAGCGATCATCGGGATGGTGATCAGCAGGAACACTTTCCAGGGCTTGGCGCCCAGGTCCATGGCTGCTTCCTCGATGGACAGGTCCAGTTCACGCAGGCGCGCCGATACCACTACCGCCACGTAGGACGAGCAGAAGCTGGTGTGGGCGATCCAGATGGTGACGATGCCGCGCTCCTGCGGCCAGCCGATCATCTGGGCCATGGCCACGAACAGCAGCAGCAGGGACAGACCGGTGATCACCTCGGGCATGACCAGCGGCGCGGTAACCATGCCGCCGAACAGCGTGCGGCCACGGAAACGCGGGATGCGGGTCAGCACGAAGGCTGCCAGGGTACCCAGAACCACCGAGGACACCGCCGTGTACACGGCGATTTCCAGCGAGCGGAACACCGCGCTGATCAGCTGGGTGTTGTCCAGCAGGCCGACATACCACTTCACCGACCAGCCACCCCATACGGTCACCAGCTTGGAGCCGTTGAAGGAGTAGATGACCAGAATCAGCATCGGTACGTAGATGAACAGCAGGCCAAGGACCAGCATTATGTTGGAGAAGGACCAACGCTTGTTCATACCTTGCCCTCCAGCTCTTTAGCCTGGTTCTTGTTAAAGAGAATGATGGGCACGATCAGGATCGCCAGCATCACGACGGCGAGGGCGGAAGCCACCGGCCAGTCACGGTTGTTGAAGAACTCCTGCCACAGCACCTTACCGATCATCAGCGTCTCGGGGCCGCCGAGCAGTTCCGGGATCACGAACTCGCCCACCGCCGGGATGAACACCAGCATGCAGCCGGCGATGATGCCGTTCTTCGACAGCGGTACGGTGATCTTCCAGAAGCTGGTCATGTTGCGCGCGCCCAGGTCGGAAGCCGCTTCCAGCAGGCTCATGTCGTGCTTGACCAGGTTCGCGTAGAGCGGCATCACCATGAACGGCAGGTACGAGTAGACGATACCGATGTACACCGCCAGGTTGGTGTTGAGGATGGTCAGCGGCTCGTGGATGCCCCCAAGCCAAATCAGGAAGCTGTTCAGCAGCCCGTTGTTGGAGAGGATGCCCATCCAGGCGTACACGCGGATCAGGATCGCCGTCCAGGTCGGCATCATGATCAGCAGCAGCAGTACGGTCTGCATTTCCTTGCTGGCACGGGCGATGCCGTAGGCCATCGGATAACCGATCAGCAAGCAGATGAAGGTACTGATCGCGGCCATCTTCAGCGAGCCCAGGTAGGCATCGATGTAGAGCGGGTCGTCGGTCAGCATCAGGTAGTTGCCCAGGTTGAGCACCACCTGCAGGGTCTGATCGGCGTACTGGAAGATCTGGGTGTACGGCGGAATCGCCACGTCTGCCGACGACATGCTGATCTTCACGACGATGGCGAAGGGCAGCAGGAAGAACAGCAGCAGCCAGAAGAAGGGTACGCCGATTACAGCGTGCCGCCCCCTGGGCAGGCGTTTTTGAATCGAGCTGACGATGTTCATGATTGCAGTACCACACCACTGTCGTCGTACCAGCTGATGTAAACCGGCTGGTCCCAGGTCGGACGAGAAACGTGGCGCTCGGCGTTGGCCATGAAGGCCTGCACGATCATCCCCGAAGCCAGCTTGATGTAGTACACCGAGTGGCCGCCGAGGTAGGCGATGTCATAGACGGTGCCCTGGGCCCAGTTGCAGCCTTCGTGCTCCAGGTTTTCCGGCTTCTGCGCGGAAACCATGACCTTCTCCGGACGCAGCGCATAGGTGATGCGCTTCTCTTCGGCACGGGTGCTGATGCCGTGGCCGATGTAGATCGGGTTTTCCAGCTGCGGGCAGGCGATGACCGCGTGGTCCTGCAGGTCCTCGATCAGCTGACCTTCGAACATGTTGACGTTGCCGATGAACTCGCAGATCAGGCGGCTGGCCGGCGTCTCGTAGATGTCCATCGGGCTGCCGATCTGCTCGATGCAACCCAGGTGCATGATGGCGATGCGCTGGGCCATGGTCATGGCCTCTTCCTGGTCGTGGGTCACCATCACGCAGGTCACACCCACGCGCTCGATGATCTCAACCAGTTCCAGCTGCATCTGCGAACGCAGCTTCTTGTCCAGGGCGCCCATGGGCTCGTCGAGCAGCAGCAGCTTCGGACGCTTGGCCAGCGAACGGGCCAGGGCCACGCGCTGACGCTGGCCACCGGACAGCTGGTGCGGCTTGCGCTTGGCATACTGGGTCATCTGCACGAGCTTGAGCATCTCATCGACGATCTTGTCGATCTCGTCCTTGGGCAGACCGTCCTGCTTCAGGCCGAAGGCGATGTTCTGCGCCACGGTCATGTGCGGGAACAGCGCGTAGGACTGGAACATCATGTTGATCGGGCGCTCGTAGGGCGGCAGATCGGTGATGTCCTGGCCGTCCAGGAAGATGCGACCTTCGGTCGGCCGCTCGAAGCCGGCCAGCATGCGCAGCAGGGTGGATTTACCGGAACCGGAACCGCCGAGCAGGGCGAAGATTTCTCCCTTCTTGATGGTCAGGGAAACACTGTCCACCGCAAGGGTTTCGTCGAACTGCTTGGTGACCCGGTCGATTTTTACCAACACCTCTTTAGGTTGCTGGTCGCCCGCAAGGGCTTTCTTGTAGGCACCGGAGGCTATAGCCATTACCACAACTCCCAACTATGGATGCCCGACCCCCGCGGCCGGGCATACTCGGATTGCTCTTACTTACCGGACTTGATCTTCGTCCAGGAACGGGTTTCCAGACGCTGAACCTTGGGCGGTAGCGGGATGGAGACATACAGACGGTCAAGCACTTCCTGCGGCGGATAGACCGACGGGTTGTGACGCAACTCCTGATCCATGACGGAGTCGGCCTTGCTGTTGGGGTTGGCGTACCCCACGTACTCGCTGACCTTGGCGATGACCTCAGGCTGCAGCAGGTAGTTGATGAAGGCGTGGGCCTGCTTGACGTTCGGCGCGTCGGCCGGGATGGCCAGCATGTCGAACCACAGGTTGCCACCTTCCTTCGGAATCGAATAGGCGATCTTGACGCCCTTGCCGGCCTCTTTGGCGCGGTTGGCGGCCTGGAAGATGTCCCCGGAGAAACCGGCGGCGATGCAGATGTCGCCGTTGGCCAGGTCGGTGATGTACTTCGAGGAATGGAAGTAGGTCACGTACGGACGCACGGCCATGAACTTGGCTTCGGCCTTCTCGTAATCCTGCGGGTTGGTGCTGTTGGGATCCAGGCCCATGTAGTTCAGCACCGCCGGGAACATTTCATCCGGCGAGTCGAGGAAGGCGACGCCGCACTTGGTCAGCTTCTTGATGTTTTCCGGCTCGAAGAGCATCGACCAGGAATCGATCTTGTCGGTGCCCAGCACCTCTTTGATCTTCTCGACGTTATAGCCAATGCCATTGGTGCCCCACAGGTACGGCACGGCGTACTTGTTGCCCGGATCAGCCTTCTCCAGACGCTTCATCAGCGCCGGGTCGAGGTTCTGCCAGTTCGGCAGCTTGCTGCGGTCCAGCTTCTGGAACACGCCAGCCTTGATCTGTTTGGAGAGGAAGTTGTTCGACGGGACGACCACGTCGTAGCCGGTGTGACCGGCCAGCAACTTGCCTTCGAGGGTTTCGTTGGAGTCGAACACGTCGTAGACGGGCTTGATCCCGGTGGCCTTCTGGAAGTCGGCCAGGGTCGTCTCACCGATGTAGTCGGTCCAGTTGTAGATGTGCACGGTCTGTTCGGCCTGCGCGGCTGTGGCGCCAAGGCCCAGCATGCAGACGGCGGTCATCAGGGTTTTGCGGAAGGGAATGCGCACACGTCGGTCCTCGCGTTGTTGTGAAGCTTCTTGGTCTGGTTGGCGTTTACAACTTTTACTGGGCCTTCCGTGGAGCGACGGGCGCTCTTGCAGAACCTTCTATGCCGGCTGTCCTGCAACCTACGGTCATCCCACTGCAGATGATCCGGATCCGTGAAACCGGTGATGGAGGAGCGCACGTTCCTCCATCGCCGTTCGGTCAGCGCCTGGCCGGTCATGCCGACCGGCCAGGCCTGTCCATTACTTGCCGGACTTGATAGTGGTCCAGCTGCGAGTCATCAGACGCTGGGTCTTCGCCGGCAGATCCGGGAAGGCGTACAGCTTCTTCATGACGTCGTCGCTCGGGTAGATGCCCGGGTCCTTGCGGATCTCTTCCTTCACCAGCGGGGTGGCCGCGGCGTTACCGTTCGGGTAGGAAACGGTGTCGGTGATCTGCGCGATGACCTTCGGCTCGAGCACGAAGTTGATCCACTGCAGGGCAGCGTCCTTGTTCGCGGAGTCTTTCGGGATGGCTACGGTATCGAAGAAGGCGCCGGCGCCTTCCTTCGGAATGTTGTAGGCCACCTTCACGTTGTTCTTGGCTTCCACCGCACGGGACTTGGCCTGGTAGATGTCGCCGGAGTAGCCGATGGCGACGCAGATGTTGCCGTTGGCGAGGTCGGAGATGTACTTCGAGGAGTGGAAGTAGGTGATGTACGGACGAATCTTCAGGAACAGGTCTTCGGCGGCCTTGATTTCCTTCGGATCCTGGCTGTCGGACTTGTAGCCCAGGTAGTGCAGGGCTGCCGGGATCATTTCGGTCGGCGAGTCGAGGAAGCTCACGCCGCACTGCTTCAGCTTCTCGATGTTCTCGGGCTTGAACACCAGGTCCCAGGAGTCGACCGGCGCGTTGTCGCCCAGTACGGCCTTGACCTTGTCCGGGTTGTAGCCGATGCCAATGGTGCCCCACATGTACGGGATCGCGTACTTGTTGCCCGGGTCGCTGACCTCGAGGGTCTTCATGATGTCCGGGTTCAGGTTCTTCCAGTTCGGCAGCTTGGACTTGTCCAGCGGCTCGTACACGCCAGCCTTGATCTGCTTGGCGAGGAAGGAGTTCGACGGAACCACCACGTCGTAGCCCGACTTGCCGGCCAGCAGCTTGGCCTCCAGCACTTCGTTGCTGTCGTAGACGTCGTAGACGACCTTGATGCCGGTGGCCTTGGTGAAATCATCGACCGTGTTCGGCGCGATGTAGTCCGACCAGTTGTATACGTGCAGAACCTTTTCATCGGCCTGTGCCATACCGGCCACAGCGCCCGCCAGAGTCACAGCGAGCAAGGTCTTGCCGAAGATGTTAGACATGCGGGTAGCTCCAGTTATTTTTGATGTTCCGAGTGGCGTCGGACAGTTCCGCCGACACCACTCGGTGAGCCTGGCCAACGCACAGGCGCAGTCTGTCAAAGTCCCGGTTGAAGACTCAAGACAGCACTACGGCGGCGGTTTGATCGAGGCACTTGCGCGCCAGGGTGATCAACTCGTCGATTTCCGGCTTGGAGATGACCAGCGGCGGCGAAATAATCATAGTGTCTCCCACCGCGCGCATGATCAGGCCGTTGCGGAAGCAGTGCTCGCGGCACAGCATCCCCACGCCATTCTCGAAGCGCTCGCGGGTCTTCTTGTTTTTCACCAGCTCCAGTGCGGCAACCATGCCGACACCGCGCGCCTCGCCGACCAGGGGATGATCCGCCAGCTCCTGCCAGCGTTTTTGCAAATACGGTGCCGTTTCCGCCTTGACGGTCTCGACGATCTTTTCTTCGCGCAGGATGCGGATGTTCTCCAGAGCCACCGCCGCGGCCACAGGGTGACCAGAGTAAGTGAAGCCGTGGTAGAACTCGCCACCCTCATTCAGGGTATCGACGATCTCGTCGCGGACGATTACGCCGCCCATGGGGATGTAGCCGGAGGTCAGGCCCTTGGCGATCGGCATCAGGTCCGGGGCGTTGCCGTAGTACTGGCTGCCGAACCACTCGCCGGTACGGCCGAAGCCGCAGATAACTTCGTCGGCAATGAACAGGATTTCGTACTTGGCGAGGATCTCGCGGATCTTCGGCCAGTAAGTGTCCGGCGGAACGATCACGCCGCCCGCGCCCTGGATGGGCTCGGCGATGAAGGCAGCGACGTTCTCTTCGCCGACTTCGAGGATCTTCTTCTCGAGCTGCTCGGCAGCCCAGACGCCGAACTCGTCCGGCGACATGTCGCCGCCCTCGCCGTACCAGTACGGCTGCGGGATGTGGACGATGCCAGGGATCGGCAGGTCGCCCTGGGAATGCAGCGCCTTCATGCCGCCCAGGCTCACGCCGGCGACGGTGGAGCCGTGGTAGCCGTTCCAGCGGCCGATGACCACCTTCTTCTGCGGCTTGCCCTTGATGCTCCAGTAGTGGCGGACCATACGCAGCACGGTGTCGTTGGACTCCGAGCCGGAACCTGTGAAGAACACGTGGTTCATGCCTTCCGGGGCGATGTCGGCGATGGCCTTGGCCAGTTCCAGCACGGGCGGGTGCGCGGTCTGGAAGAACAGGTTGTAGTAGGGCAGCTCCTGCATCTGCTTGTAGGCGGCCTCAGCGAGCTCCTTGCGACCATAGCCGACGTTCATGCACCACAGGCCAGCCATGCCATCGAGGATCTTGTTGCCCTCGCTATCCCACAGGTACACGCCTTCGGCCTTGGTGATGATGCGCGCACCCTTCTCGTTCAGCTGCTTGTAGTCGGTGAACGGAGCCAGGTGGTGTTCGCGGCTGAGCGCCTGCCAATGCTGGGTCTGGGCGCTGGTCTGTTTCGTCATTTGGGGAAAACCTCTCAGTAATAAACACAGGGCCCGACCGGCAGAGCCGGACCCCACGCCGATCAGACGGACAGCAGGAGGAACTCCCGCTCCCACGAACTGATCACCCGCTTGAAGTTCTCGTGTTCAGCGCGCTTCACGGCCACATAGGCGCGAATGAATTTGCTGCCCAGATACTGTTCAAGGGTCTTGCTGCCTTCCATGGTTTCCAGTGCCGCTTCGATGGTCAGCGGCAGGCGCAGGTTGCGCCGTTCGTAGCCACGGCCCTTCACCTGTGCGCTGGGCCGGATGCCTTCGACCATGCCGATGTAACCGCACAGCAGGCTGGCAGCCAGGGCCAGGTAGGGGTTGGCGTCCGCGCCGGCAAGGCGGTTCTCCACGCGGCGGTTGTCCGGGTTGGAATCCGGTACGCGCAGGCCCACGGTGCGGTTCTCCTCGCCCCATTCCACGTTCACCGGCGCCGAGGTATCGGGCAGGAAGCGGCGGAACGAGTTCACGTTCGGAGCGAACAGCGGCAAGGCCTCTGGAATGAAGCGTTGCAGGCCACCGACGTGATGGAGGAACAGCTCGCTCATGCTGCCGTCAGCATTGGAGAAGATGTTCTTGCCTGTCTTGATATCGATCACGCTTTGGTGCAAGTGCATGGCACTGCCCGGCTCGCCGGTCATTGGCTTGGCCATGAAGGTGGCGGCCACGTTGTGCTTGAGCGCGGCTTCGCGCATGGTGCGCTTGAACACCAGGATCTGGTCGGCCAGATCCAGGGCATCGCCGTGACGGAAATTGATTTCCATCTGGGCGGTGCCTTCTTCGTGAATCAGGGTGTCGAGGTCGAGGCCCTGGGCCTCGCACCAGTCGTACATGTCCTCGAACAGCGGATCGAATTCGTTCGCCGCGTCGATGGAGAAGGATTGGCGGCCGGTCTCCTGACGACCGGAACGGCCGACCGGCGCTTGCAGCGGGTAGTCGGGGTCGTCGCTGCGCTTGGTCAGGTAGAACTCCATCTCCGGCGCCACGATCGGCTTCCAGCCCTTGTCGGCATAGAGCTTGAGGACGTTCTTCAGGATGTTGCGCGGCGACAGCTCGATGGGATTGCCGAGCTTGTCGTAGGTGTCGTGAATGACCATCGCGGTGGGTTCGATGGCCCATGGGACGAGGAACACGGCATTCTCGTCCGGGCGGCAGACCATATCGATGTCGGCCGGGTCCAGCAGGTCGTAATAGATGTCGTCCTCGACGTAATCACCGGTCACGGTTTGCAGGAGAACGCTCTCCGGCAGGCGCATACCCTTCTCGTTGAGGAACTTGTTGGTCGGCGCGATCTTGCCCCGGGCAATCCCGGTCAGGTCGGCGATCAGACATTCCACCTCGGTGATCTTGCGTTCCTTCAGCCAGCTGGTCAGCTGGTCAAGCTTGGTAGTCATAAAGACCTCAGGATTTGAGAGCCCAGCCCCAACCGCCGGGCTCAACGTTGCCCCGCCCTCTTGCTGCAGGCATTGCCGAATGCCTGGAAGATAGCGAGATAGTTGGGGTTCGTTTGCACTTGCCACTCCGGATGCCATTGCACCCCGAGGGCGAAGGCACTCGCGCCTTCGACGGAAAAGGCCTCTACCAACCCGTCGGGCGCCAGCGCTTCAACTCGAAGGCCGGGCGCCAGACGATCAACGCCCTGGCCATGAATGGAATTGACCTGGATCTGCTCCGGCAAGCCGATGCCAGCCAGCACGCCGCCCGGCTGCACATGCACGGCATGGCGCAAGGCGTACTTGACCTCGACCGGCGCGTCAGCCGGCTCGCGGTGATCCATGAGTCCTGGTGTTTCGTGCACCTTCTGGTGCAGGGAGCCGCCCAACGCCACATTCATCTCCTGGAAACCCCGGCAGATTCCGAGTACAGGTACGCCCGCGGAAATCGCGGCGCGAACGAGGGGCAGGCTGGTGGCGTCGCGGGCGATGTCATGCAGAGTGCCAGCATCGCTCGCAAGGCCACTATAATGATGGGGTTCGACGTTCGAGGATGAGCCCGTGAGGAGCACGCCATCGAGACTGTCGAGCAGGGTGTCCAGACTCAGAAGCTCGCCCAAGGCGGGAATGATCACTGGCAGACCATTCGCCCCAGCAACGACGGCTTTGAGGTACTTGTCGCCGGCGACATGGTTGGGGTGATGACCAACCTGTCTTGTGCAGGCGGTCACGCCGATTAACGGCTGGCGAGACATGGGACACCCGTGTTTGTAAGTGTTATGGGTTGCGTTCGAGCTTAGCCTTGTTCATTTTTTTACACAATAGCTCTGTAAAAAATTGCACACGGCTCTATGAACATCCCATGAAACCGGGCTTACAGCGTGTGACGAATAACCCAAAACGCCCCAAAAATGGCCCCTCCGCACCACCTCAGGGCAATTTTTGGCACTATTGACATAAAGTAGCCTTTCGGATTGACTCACACCTTAGCCCTTGAATGATTGAAATTTTTAACAATAAAGGTGTTGCATCATGTCGGTACCCCCGAGTGCCGTTCCGCTCACAGAAGCGACCGAGTTCCTGAAGGAACACCCCGAGGTCCAGTTCGTCGACCTCCTTATTGCAGATATGAATGGTGTGGTCCGCGGCAAGCGCATCGAACGCACCAGCCTGCCCAAAGTCTTCGAGAAAGGCATTAACCTACCCGCCTCGCTGTTCGCCCTCGACATCACGGGTTCCACCGTCGAAAGCACCGGTCTTGGCCTGGACATCGGCGATGCCGACCGCGTCTGCTATCCCATCCCTGACACCATCGCCATGGAACCCTGGCAGAAGCGCCCGACTGCGCAGCTGCTGATGACTATGCACGAGATGGAAGGCGATCCCTTCTTCGCGGACCCGCGTGAAGTGCTTCGCCAGGTCGTTCAGAAATTCACCGATATCGGCCTGTCGATCGTTGCCGCTTTCGAGCTGGAGTTCTATCTGATCGACCAGGAGAACGTGAACGGCCGTCCGCAGCCGCCACGCTCGCCGATCTCCGGCAAACGCCCGCAATCCGTCCAGGTCTATTCCATCGACGACCTCGACGAGTACGCCGACTGCCTGCAGGACATCATCGACGGCGCCCGCGCCCAGGGCATCCCGGCCGACGCCATCGTCAAGGAAAGCGCCCCGGCACAGTTCGAAGTCAACCTGCACCACGTCAACGACGCGCTGAAGGCCTGTGACTACGCGGTCCTGCTCAAGCGCCTGATCAAGAACGTCGCCTACGACCACGAGATGGACTCGACCTTCATGGCCAAGCCCTACCCGGGTCAGGCTGGCAACGGTCTGCACGTTCACGTGTCGCTGCTCGACAAGGACGGCAAGAACATCTTCACCAGCGAGGATCCCGAGCAGAACGCCGCGTTGCGCCACGCGATCGGCGGTGTGCTCGAGACCCTGCCGGCCTCCATGGCCTTCCTCTGCCCGAACGTCAACTCGTACCGCCGCTTCGGCTCGGCCTTCTTCGTGCCGAACGCGCCGAGCTGGGGCCTGGACAACCGCACCGTGGCCCTGCGCGTGCCGACCGGCGCGCCGGAAGCGGTACGCCTGGAGCACCGCGTTGCCGGTGCCGACGCCAACCCCTACCTGCTTCTGGCGGCCGTCCTCGCCGGTGTCCACCACGGCCTGACCAACAAGGTCGAGCCCGGTGCGCCTATCGAAGGCAACGCCTACGAGCAGCTGGAGCAGAGCCTGCCGAACAACCTGCGCGATGCCCTGCGCGAGTTGGACGACAGCGATGTGATGAACAAGTACATCAGCCCCGAGTACATCGACATCTTCGTCGCGTGCAAGGAGCACGAGTTGCAGGAGTTCGAATATTCGATCTCCGACCTCGAGTACAACTGGTATCTACATACCGTATAAAACCGAACAGCGACGCCCGGCCTTAGTGCCGGCGTCGTCTTTCGGTGACGCCCGTACAGCGGGTGTGCCGGCGGCTGGCGCGGGGGGCGTCGACGTCGGACCGTCCGTCGCTCGCCTGACGATCGGCGGACACCCGCACCGGGGCGTCCTTGCACTGCCGCAGTCTTCACCGGAAAAAAACGAAGCGGCCTCGCCGCCAGACGCGCTTTGCCATACAGGGAGAATGCCAATGCCACGCCTGCTCGCCCCGCTGTTGCTCACGCTGTGCCCGCTGTTCGTCCAGGCCCAAGAAGTCATCCGCGTCTACAACTGGAATGACTACATCGCACCTGAAGTGCTCAAGGACTTCGAGAAGAGCACCGGCATTCAGGTCGAATACCACACCTACAGCACCGCCGAAGAGCTGCAGAAGGCCCTGCACAGCGGCGAGCACATCGATGTCGCGGTGCCCTCGCACAACGAACTGCCCGGGCTGATCAAGGACAACCTGCTGCGTCCGCTGGACTTCAGCCAGCTCCCCAACCGCCGCCACCTCGATCCGCAGCTGATGAGCAAGCTGGCCGCGGTAGACCCCGAAAACCGCCACGCAGTGCCCTACCTGTGGGGCGCGGTGGGTCTCGCGGTGAACGAGCCACTGGCACAGAAGGCCCTGGGCGGCCAGGTGCCGGAAAGCTGGGCGCTGCTCTTCGACACCCAGTACAGCCAGCGCCTGAAGGCGTGCGGCATGAGCATGCTCGATGCGCCCGACGAAACCTTTTCGGTGCTGATGAACTACCAGGGCCGCAACTTCGCACGTAGCGCCCCGACGCAGATTCGCCGCGCCGGCGAAGTGCTGCAGACGCTGCGGCCCAACCTGCGCTATATCGACAGCGAGCGCTACATCCAGGACCTCAACGACGGCAAGCTGTGCATCGCCATGGCCTGGGTCGGCGACGCCGTGCACGCGGCGCAGGCCGGGCAGCCAGTGAAGTTCGTGGTGCCGCAGGAAGGCTCGGTGCTGTTCATCGACAACCTGGTGATTCCCAGCAGCGCCGAGCACCCGGACCTGGCCCAGCGCTTCATCGACTTCCTGATGCAGCCGAAGGTGGCCGCGCAGATCACCAACGCGACCTTCTATCCCAACGGCAATGCCGACGCGAAGGAATTCCTCGACCCGGCCCTGCGCGGCGAGAACGGACTCTACCCGGACCAGGAAACCCGGCGCCGCCTGTTCGCCCTGGAAACCGCACCGGAGAAGACCGCCCCGGTAATCAAGGACGTCTGGAGCCGCCTCACGGCGAGCAACTGACTTGCCCCTCCGGCGTGAGCTGGCGTCCAATAGCCGCTCACGTCCGGAGCGCTCCATGTCGACCACTGCCAGCACCTCCCGCAAGCCCCGCGCCAGCAGCCAGGCGCGCATCGCCGCCATCCTCGATGCGACCCGCGCGCTGCTCGCCGAAAGCGGCACCGCCGGCCTGTCGATCTATGCGGTGGCCGAGCGCGCGGACATGCCACCCTCCTCGGTCTATCACTTCTTCCCTAGCGTTCCGGCGCTGCTGCAGGCGCTGACCGCAGAGGTCCACGCGGCCTTCCGCGCCTGTCTGGAAGAGCCGGTGGACCACGCCGCGCTGCGCGACTGGCGGGATCTTTCGCGGATCGTCGAGCAACGCATGCTGGCGGTCTACGCCGGTGACGCCGCGGCGCGCCAGCTGATCCTCGCGAGCCACGGCCTCGCCGAGGTGACGCTCGCCGACCGCCAGCACGACGTGCAACTGGGCAACTCGATGCGCGCCCTGTTCGACCATCACTTCCACCTGCCGGAGCTGCCCGAGGACATCGAGGTGTTCAGCCTGGCCATGGATCTCAGCGACCGCGTCTATGCGCTATCGGTACAGCGGTTCGGTCATATCGAGCCACGGCTGGCCGAGGAAGGCCGGCGCGTCCTCGACGCGTACCTGGGGCTATATCTGCCGCCCTGCTTGCCCAAGCGGCAGCTATAAGCTGCGCGCAGCATTTCAGCGTCATACTCTCCGAAGCCCATAGCCGGATATTTATCCGTATTTATGAGGCCATTGCTCAGCGTCCCGATAAATAACGCTTTGAAAGCCGATTTTTATCGGATATAAATTGCCAAAGCCCAGTTAGGGACTGCAATCGCTCGCCTGACGGCATCTGTATCGGCCACCGCCCAAGCCGGAAGGCCGATAGATATCGGCAAACGGAGCGTTCCGCTCGACCCGCAACGCCGATCGTTGCGGCAAGAGGCTCCGGGCTCGACGAAACCGAAGCGCCTATCCTTGTCCACGGTTTCGATCCGGACGAACGGGAGGACGCACTCATCGCCCGGGACGCGCGCCATCAACGTCATCCCAACCGAGTAACCCATCCGGCGGCAGCCCGCGCCCGCCACCGGTTTCAGCCTTCAGCAAAATGGTGAACCCATGACTACCCTGACCAGCACTCCCCGCGCCGATGGTTTCCGCATGCCGGCTGAATGGGAACCTCACACCCAGACCTGGATGGTCTGGCCGGAGCGTCCGGACAACTGGCGCCTGGGCGGCAAGGCCGCGCAGGCTGCGTTCAGCGCCGTCGCCGAGGCCATCGCGCGCTTCGAGCCGGTCACCGTCTGCGTCTCCGCCGGCCAATACGAAAACGCCCGTGCCCGCCTGAGCAGCGCCATCCGCGTGGTCGAGATCAGCACCGACGACGCCTGGGTGCGCGACACCGGCCCGACCTTCGTGATCAATGACCAGGGCGCCGTGCGTGGCGTGGACTGGACCTTCAACGCCTGGGGCGGCCTCGACGGCGGCCTGTACTTCCCTTGGCAGCGCGACGACCAGGTAGCGCGCAAGATCCTCGAGATCGAAGGCTGCGAGCGCTACCGCACCGAGGGCTTCGTGCTCGAGGGCGGATCGATTCATGTCGACGGCGAAGGCACCGTGATCACCACCGAGGAATGCCTGCTCAACCGCAACCGCAACCCGCACCTGTCCCGCGAGGAGATCGAGGCGGTGCTGCGCGAGCACCTGGCGATCGACACCGTGATCTGGCTGCCGGACGGCCTGTACAACGACGAGACCGATGGCCACGTCGACAACTTCTGCTGCTACGTGCGCCCGGGCGAAGTGCTGCTGGCCTGGACCGACGACCCGCAGGACCCGAACTACCCGCGTTGCCAGGCTGCCATGCGCGTGCTGGAGCAGGCGCGCGACGCCAAGGGTCGCCAACTGGTCGTGCACAAGATGCCGATCCCGGGCCCGATCCACGCGACCGAGGAAGAGTGCGCCGGCGTCGACCTGGTCGACAGCTCGCAAGAGCGCGATCCGTCGATTCGCCTGGCCGGTTCCTACGTGAATTTCCTGATCGTCAACGGCGGCATCGTGGCCCCCAGCTTCGACGACGCGAAGGACGCAGAAGCCAAGGCCATCCTGCAGCGCGTGTTCCCCGAGCACGAAGTGGTGATGGTGCCGGGCCGCGAGATCCTCCTCGGCGGCGGCAACATCCATTGCATTACCCAGCAGCAGCCGGCGCCGCAGAAGCGCTGCCCCGCTAGCCGCCAATGAAAAGGCCGTCGTCCCGCGAGGGGCGACGGCCTTTTTGCATGCCCTTGCAGGAGCGAGCTTGCTCGCGAACTGCTCCGCAGCGGGGCCGGTTCGAGAGCAAGCTCGCTCCTACGAAAAGCCTTTCGGCCTTAGAACAGCGGCAGGGTGTAGCTGACGATCAGGCGGTTCTCGTCCTGGTCGCGCTGGGAGGCATAGCCGGACTTGCTGGCCGCCGGCAGGTCGCTGCGCAGCGCGGCGTTCTTCCAGGTGAAGCCCAGGCCCTTGAAGGTGCCGTCCGGGATCACGTAGGCCAGGCTGAAGTCGCGCTCCCACTCGCCCTGGTCGCCGCCCTTGGTCTTGATGTTGTCGGCGTTCAGGTAGATGGCGTTGAAGGTCAGGCCGGGTACGCCGACCTGGGCGAAGTCGTAGGCGTAGCGCGCCTGCCAGGTACGTTCGCCGGCGTGCTGGAACTTGCCGATCTGTACGTCAGTGATCAGGTAGGCAGTGGAGCCTTCACCGTCGCCACGGTTGAGGAAGGGGAAGTCGCTGTCGCCGTTGAGCACCTGGTAGCCGGCGCCGATGCTGTGACCGGCCAGGTTGTAGGTGAACAGGCCGCTGTAGGCACGGTTGTCCACTTCACCCTTGGTCACGTTGCCGCCGTAGTAGCCGCTGCTGACGTAGCCGTCGGCGCGGCCGGCGGCGCTGCCGTTCTTGCCATCGGAAGTGCTGTCGAAGGCGCGCAGGTCGGTCTTCAGGACGCCCGGGCCGATCGCCCAGCTGTGCTGCAGGCCGAGGAAATGCTGCTGGTAGAAGTCGGTCAGCTGGCCGTAGTAGTACTGCAGGGTGAGGTCCTTGTTCACCTTGTAGTCGCCACCGGCGTAGTAGAACTTGTTGCTGTCGCGGGCGCTCGCGGTCGAGCCGTTGGCCCCGCCGATGGACAGGCTGCGCCAGTCGGTGGAGTTGCGCCCGCGGGTGTGTTCCAGCTGGCCGCCGACCAGGGTCAGGTCCTTGATGTCGGTCGAGGTGACCTGGCCGCCTTCGAAGGTCACCGGCAACAGCCGGCCGTCGTTGTAGACCACCACCGGCAGCTTCGGCTGCAGGGTGCCGTAGCGGAACTCGGTCTTCGAGACCTTGGCCTTGAGGGTCGGGCCGAGGCTGCTGAATTCGTCCACTGCACGGCCATCGCCATCGGAGGGGAACACAGTGCCGGCCTGCTGGCTGGAGGATTCGTAGTGGGTGCCTTTGCCGCTATCCAGGCGCACGCCGAGCAGACCCAGCGCGTCGACGCCGAAGCCCACGGTGCCCGCGGTGTAGCCGGACGCATAGTTGAGCAGGAAGCCCTGGCCCCACTCTTCCTGTTTGTTCGGCGCGGCGGTGCCGTTGCGGTTGTCGGTGTTGATGTAGAAGTTGCGCAGGGTCAGGCTGGCCTTGCTGTCTTCGATGAAACCGCTGGCGCTGGCGGTCTGCAGCTGGACGCCAAAGACGCTCGCAGCCACGGCGACGGCCAGTGCGGATTGCGTGATGTTACGACTCTTCATTGGTGAATCCCCATTTATTGATCTTGTGTGAAGTCGGCAATCGCGACACGTAGTGCGTCGCGCAAGCGGCCGCGCGCAGCCGGAAAAAAGCCCGGAACTGCTGGCGTACAGCGGTCGGCAGTCGGTTGCCCCTAGGCAGGGTCTAGGCGTGGACGGGCAGGCAGGAAGGCACTTGCGGGAAGGAATGGCAGCGTCATGGTGAATGCTCGTGTCTTGTTGTTGTGGGCAAGGCCGGGGGCCTTCCCGCAGGCATGGCAAACCCCGGGCCAATTGGCCCAACCTGCATAGACACGTGGATTGGCGCGGGTCTGCACCCCGTAGCCTGGTCCTTCGCCGCGCACTGGTCAGCGGAAATCCGCCACCTTCCCCGGACGCTCTGGCGGATGCTCGCCACCTGAGTTGCCGGACTTCGTTGCCTGGCCCTTGCGGCCACGCTGGGGGCAACGATAAGAGATCGGAAATAAATCCAAAAAGAATTAATTATTAAAACTTAATTGCCAAATGGAATAAAAGATAGACGCCTCACAAGAGCGGGGAGGAAGGCGCAGGCCTGTCAGGCCTGCTCGATACGGTCCTTGCCGTTGCGTTTGGCCTGGTACAGCGCGGAGTCGGCGCGGCCGTAGAGGCTGGAGAGATTCTCGTCACCGGCGCGCAGCAGGGTCATGCCCTGGCTGACCGTCACGCCGAACGCCTGGTCGCCTTCGTTGAAGCGCAGGCGCTGCACTTCGCGCAGCAGGCGCTCGCCGATCTGCCGCGCCGTGCCTTGGTCGCAGCCAGGCAGCAGCACGGCGAACTCCTCGCCGCCGATGCGCCCGAACAGGTCGCCACGGCGCAATGCGCCGCTGGCGCACTGGGCGATCTTCTGCAGCACGCGGTCGCCGACCTGGTGGCCATAGCGGTCGTTGATCTTCTTGAAGTCATCGACGTCCAGCAGCAGGAAGGCCAAGGGCGCACCGGCGCGCTGGCAGTCGTTGAAGGCCTGCTCGGCGTTGTCGAAGAAGTAGCGGCGGTTGCTGCTCTGGGTCAGCACGTCGGTGGTGGCCAGGCGGTGCAGCTCGTTCTCCAGGTGCTTCTTGTCGGTGATGTCTTCGGCGATGCCGACCACCATGAGCGGCAGACCGGCATCGCTGTGCTGGCTGATGAAGCACTTGTCGCTCAGCCAGCGCACCTCGCCGTCCGCGCGCAGGATGCGGTACTCGCGCTGCTCCACCGCACCGCGCTCGATCACCTGGTCGAAGCTGCTCTGCGCATAGTCCAGGTCGTCGGGGTAGATGGAGTCGCGCCACTCGCTGAAATCCGCCAGCAGCAGCGCCGCGGAGCGACCGAAGATGCGCTCGTACGCCGGGCTGACGTAGACCATGCGCTGCTGCTGCCAGTCGAATGCCCAGAGCACGGCATTCACGCTGGCCAGCAGCGCGCTGAACAGTTGCTCGCGTTCCTTGAGTCGTTCGGCTTCGGCACGGCTATGCAGCAGCGCCAGCAGCACCTCCTCGTAATCGCCCGACACCTTGCCCTTCTCTTCCATGCGTACGCTCCCGCCCAATCGAGTGGGCTATGACCGCAAAAGTAGCCAAGTGCTCGGAGAAAAAAGCAAAAGCCCGCCGAACGGCGGGCTTTTTGTGACCGGCTTCGCGTTGACTCAGACGGCCGGGCGCAGCGAGTAGGTCTTGAGCTGCTCGGCGAACTCACGCAGCGACTGGATGCCGCTGGCCTCGGCCTCCTGCACCCACTGCTTGATCGCGGCGAGCATGTCGTGGCCGTTGGCGCTGGTCTTCGCCCAGATCTGCTGCAGAGCGAGGCGCTTCTCGTAGATCACCTGCAGGGCCTGGCTGTGTTCCAGCAGACGCTGGATGCGCGCGTGGTGGCTTTCCTCCAGCAGGCTGGTCTCGCGCGACAGCAGGCGCTTGGCGCGGCGGAACAGGTGGCGGACCGACTCGTCGGCCTTGGCCAGCTCCTGCTTCACCAGCGGGCCGATCACCAGCTTGCGGTACTGCGCCATGATCTGGAAACGGTTGTTGAGGATGGCCATGGCGGTGTCCATGTCCAGGCTGCCCTTGCCTTCCACGCGGTGCGCGATGGGCGCCACGCGGGCGACCTTGGCCAGGCGCAGGAAGCTGAACAGCTTGATCCAGGCCCAGCCCATGTCGAACTCCCACTTCTTCACCGACAGCTTCGCCGAGTTGGGATAGGTGTGGTGGTTGTTGTGCAGCTCTTCACCGCCGATCAGGATGCCCCAGGGCACCAGGTTGGTGGCGGCGTCGCGGCACTCGAAGTTGCGGTAGCCGACCGCGTGGCCCAGGCCATTGATGACACCAGCCGCCCAAACCGGAATCCAGGCCATCTGCACGGCCCAAACGGTCAGGCCGAGGGCGCCGAACAAGGCGACGTCGATCAGCACCATCAGCGCGATTCCGCCCAGCGGGAAGCGGCTGTAGAGGTTGCGCTCGATCCAGTCTTCCGGGCAGTTCTTGCCGTAGATGCGCAGGGTGTCTTCGTTCTTTGCTTCCTCGCGATACAGCTCGGCGCCGCGCCGCAGGACGGTGCCCAGGCCCTTGTACACCGGGCTGTGGGGGTCGTCGGCGGTTTCGCACTTGGCATGGTGCTTACGGTGGATGGCGGTCCACTCGCGCGTGTTCATGCCGGTGGTCATCCACAGCCAGAAGCGGAAGAAGTGCTGCAGCGCCGGATGCAGGTCGAGCGCGCGGTGCGCCGAATAGCGGTGCAGGTAGACGGTTACGCTGACGATGGTGATGTGGGTCAGCACAAGCGTAACGACAATCAATTGCCACAGAGGCAGATCAAGGAAACCGTTGTACCACATGGATGAAAATGAACCTCGATGAGGAAGGATCGACAAGCCCGGCCATCTGGGCCATCCCGCATTATCAACAAGCAAGGCCGGAATACCATCAGGTCTTTTAGATAAGAACCAAGGCCAATGGCCACCCTCTATACTGCGCAACCAATAAGTCGTCCACCCCACCCGATGAAGCCACACCTGCGTGCCCTGCAAATCGGCCTGTCGTACCTGGCCGCCGCCTCCGTCTGGATCCTCCTGAGCGATGATGCCGTCCGTCTGGTAGTCGGGTCCTCCGACACCGAATTCTGGCTGCTCGCCAAGCGTTTTCTCTTCGTCAGTCTCACCGCCGGCCTGCTCTACCTGCTGATGCGCCGCCAGTTTGGCCACCGGCAACGGGCCTACGCGGCGCTCATGGCCAGCGAACAGCGCCTGAACCGCGCCCTGAATGCGGTGGAGGACGGGCTCTGGGAGTGGGACCTGCGCAGCGATCGGGTCTTTTATTCCTCGGGCTTCGCGAGATTGCTCGGCCTGCCCGCCGAAGAGCTGGGCGACAGCAAGGCGTTCTGGTGCGATCGCCTGCACCCCGACGACCGGGAAGCCACCCTGCAAGCCCACCGCGAACACCTCGAAGGCCACAGCGATCGGCTCGACTGCACGTACCGCCTGCGCCACGCCGATGGCGGTCATCGCTGGATCCATTCGCGCGGCCGCGCCATTCGCGACACGCACGGCGACCCCGTGCTGATGACCGGCGTCAGTCGCGACGTCACCCGCCAACGCAGCCTCGACGACCACCTGCGCCAGGCCGCCGCGGTGTTCGAAGCCACCCAGGAAGGCCTGCTGGTGACCGACGAGCACGGCGTCATCCTGCACATCAACCCGTCCTTCCAGCGCATCACCGGCTACACCGCCGATGAAGTGCTGGGGCGCAATCCGTCGATGCTCAAGTCCGGCCTGCAGGACAACGATTTCTACCAGCGCATGTGGCAAACCCTGGGCCGCGACGGCGTCTGGTGCGGGGAGATCTGGAACCGCCGCAAGAACGGCGAGGTGTATCCGCAATGGCAGCACATCTGCGCCGTGCATGACGACCGGGGGCAGCTGACCCGCTATGTGGCGGTGTTCTCCGACCTCAGCAGCATCAAGCGCTCGCAGCGTGAACTGGACTTCCTCGCTCACCACGATCCGCTGACCGGCTTGCCCAACCGCCTGCTGCTGCGCGAACGCATCGACCAGGCCATCGTCCGCGCCGGACGCGAAATGGGCAGCGGCGCCCTGCTGCTGCTCGACCTGGATCACTTCAAGCACATCAACGACAGCCTCGGCCACAGCGCCGGCGACCAGGTGGTGAAGGCCGTCGCCGAACGCCTGCGGACCTGCCTGGACCAGACCGACACCCTGGCCCGCCTGGGCGGCGACGAATTCGCCGTGCTCCTCGAATGCCGCCAGCCGAACCACGCCAGCAGCCTGGCCCAGCGCCTGCTGCAGTCGATGAGCGCGCCTTTCGACATCCAGGGCCAACGGGTCTATGTCTCGGCCAGCCTCGGCATCAGCCTGTTCCCCGACGACGCCGGCAATGTCGACCATCTGCTCCAGCACGCCGACGCCGCGCTGTTCCAGGCCAAGGCCAGCGGACGCAACTTGTACGCCTTCTACACGCCCGAACTGACTGCCCGCGCCCGTTCCCATGTGGAAGTGGAAAGCGCCCTGCGTCGCGCGCTGGAACAGGACGAGCTGCGCGTCCACTACCAGCCGGTGCACGACCTAGCCACCGGCCGCCCCGTCGGGGCCGAGGCGCTGGTGCGCTGGCAACATCCGCAACGCGGCCTGGTACCCCCGGGCGAGTTCATCCCGGTGGCCGAGGAATGCGGGCTGATCGGCGCCCTGGACACCTGGGTGCTGAACCAGGCTTGCCGGCAGATGCGTCGCTGGCTGGATGCGGGCAGCGAGCTGGAGTTCGTCGCGGTCAACCTGTCCAGCCGCCTGTTTGCCCGCGAAGGCATCGAACAGCAAGTGGCCCGCGCACTGGCCGACAGCGGCCTGCAGGCGCGCCATCTGGAGCTGGAAGTCACCGAAAGCGCGATCATGCAGAACATCGACCAGTCGGTAGCGCTGCTACAGCGCCTGCGCGATCTGGGCGTGCAGCTGGCGATCGACGACTTCGGCACCGGCTATTCCTCGCTGATGCGCCTCAAGCGCATGCCGGTGCAGAAGCTGAAGATCGACCAGGGATTCGTCGCCGGCCTGCCGGGTTGCGCCGAGGATGTAGCCATCGCCTGCGCGATCATCGCCCTCGCGCGCAGCATGGGGTTGAAGGTGGTCGCGGAGGGCATCGAACGGGCCGACCAGGCGACGTTCCTGCTCAGCCAGGCCTGCGACTACGGCCAGGGCTACTGGTATGGCCGGCCACAACCGCCGGAGGCGCTGCCGCTAAACCAGCCGGCCGGCGCAGAACCCGCCTGAGCCGGCGTTACCGCGACTCCTCCAGGTGCCGCTGGAGAAAGGCGCGGCTGGACTCGATGATCGCCCGCTGGCTTTCCTCGCTGGCCATCATCCGCGCCAGAACCAGCGCGCCCACGCACTGGGCGAGCAGCGCCCAGGCATCTTCCTCGGAGCCAATCACCTCGGCCCAGGCTCGCTGCAGCTCGAGCAGCGCCTCTTCGGCGCCCTGCCGCACAGACAGGTCGGCGCGCGCGATCTCCGCACCCAGCGCCGGAATGGCGCAGCCGCCCGCCGGCTCCTGCACGTGCACGAGGTTCAGGTAGCGGGTCAGGCCGCGCATCAGCCGCTCGCGATCGAAGGGTTTGCGCTGGTCGGCCAGGCGCTCGACGCTGCGCATCAGCTCGCGCTGGACGATGGCGGCGAAGAGCTCATCCTTGGACGAGAAGTGGTTGTAAAAGGCGCCACCGGACAACCCCACCGCCTTCATCAGCCCATCGACCCCGGCATTGGCGAAACCGCCCTGCTTGGCGATGGCCGCGCTGCTGTCGAGCAGGCGCTGGCGGGTTTCTTCCTTGTGGGTGGCTGAATAGCGCATCGGCTGCCTCCTGGGGGCGGCTTGACGGATGCCGGCAGCATAACATAACGTCCGTTTACCTAACGACCGTTTACCAATAACAACACGAGGGTCTGCGCATGAGCGACAACGAGAAGAAAGTCGTGCTGGTCATCGGCGCCGGCGATGCCACGGGCGGTGCCATCGCCCGCCGCTTCGCCCGCGAAGGCTATGTCGCCTGCGTAACCCGGCGTTCGGCCGACAAGCTGCAGCCGCTGGTCGACAGCATTCGCGCCGAGGGCGGCGAGGCCCACGGCTTCGCCTCGGACGCGCGCAAGGAAGAAGAGGTGATCGAGCTGGTGGAAACCATCGAGCGCGACATCGGCCCGATCGAGGCCTTCGTCTTCAACATCGGTGCCAACGTGCCCTGCAGCATCCTCGAAGAGACCGCGCGCAAGTACTTCAAGATCTGGGAAATGGCCTGCTTCTCCGGCTTCCTTACCAGCCAGGCGGTGGCCAAGCGCATGGTCAAGCGCCAGCGTGGCACTATCCTCTTCACCGGTGCAACCGCCGGCCTGCGCGGCGCTGCAGGCTTTGCCGCCTTCGCCGGCGCCAAGCACGGCATCCGCGCCCTGGCCCAGAGCATGGCCCGCGAGCTCGGCCCCATGGGCCTGCATGTGACCCACGTGGTTGTCGACGGCGCCATCGACACCGACTTCATCCGCGACAACTTCCCCGAGCGCTACGCGCTGAAGGACCAGGACGGCATCCTCTCCCCCGAGCACATCGCCGATAACTACTGGTACCTGCACAGCCAGCCGCGCGACGCCTGGACCTTCGAACTCGACCTGCGCCCGTGGATCGAGCGCTGGTGAATCCCGATAACGACAACAATGAGAGCAGCGCCCATGAGCAAAAGCGTCGAGTTCTACTTCGACTTCGGCAGCCCGACTTCCTACCTGGCCTTCACCCAGTTGCCTGGCATCTGCGCCGAAGCCGGCGCTGAACTGGTCTACCGCCCGGTGCTGCTGGGCGGCGTGTTCCAGGCCACCGGCAACGCCTCGCCCATCGCCATCCCGGCCAAGGGTCGCTACACCCTGATCGACATGCAGCGCTTCGCCCGCCGCTACGGCGTGCCGATGAAGATGAACCCGTTCTTCCCGATCAATACGCTGCAGCTGATGCGCGCCGCCACCGGCGTGCAGATGCGCCAGCCGGAGCGCTTCGCGGCGCTGCTCGACTGCGTGTTCAAGGGCATGTGGGTGGACGCGCTGAACCTGGGCGACCCGGCCGTGCTCGGCCGGGTGCTCGCCGAGGCGGGCTTCGATCCGCAGGCATTGCTGGCGCTGACGGCGGATCAGGAAGTGAAGGACGCGCTCAAGGCCAACACCGAGGCAGCCATCAAGCGCGGCATGTTCGGTGCGCCGACCATGTTCGTCGGCAACGAGATGTTCTTCGGCCAGGACCGCCTGGACTTCGTCCGCGAGGCCCTGGCCTGAGGCCTCAGTGAGCGCGGGCCGGCTTGCGTTCGCGGATGCAGGTCGGCCCGGCGCGTTCCTCGACGGCCTGGCGCACTTCGTCGCGCAGGCCGAGCAGGAAGGCCGCCTCGGCGGCGACGAACAGCGGGCCGACGACCAGGCCCATCAGGTCATCGACGAAGGCCGGCTTGCGCCCTTCGTACCAGTGGCCGACGAACTGGATCACCCAGCCCACCAGGAACAGCCCCAGGCCCCAGCCCAGCCAGCTGGCGGTGCTGCCTGCGGCCAGATCCGCACCAACCCACAGGCTCAGCGCCAGCAGCGCGCTCATCAGCAGGCCGAAGCGCAGGTCCAGGCGCAGGTAGAACACCGCCGAGGCCAGGGCAAGCAGAGTCGCTGGCGCCAGCAGCAGGCCGCCGATCTCCACACCCGGACGCGACAGCAGCACGGCGATGGACAGGACGATCATCGGGATGCCGATGAAATGGCTGAGGATGTTGCGACGGTCGCGGTGGTAGGCGGCGTACTGGGCAAGGTGATCGACGAGCGTTTTCATGATTGTTCTCCCGCAAGGTGCTGGCATCATGGTTGGGCTGCGCCCTCCCATTCTGTCAACTAGCCGACAAAGCCCATGAGCGACACCTCCGCCTGCCTGCAACGCATCGCCTCCGGCCGCTGGTTCCAGGGCCTGCCCGAGGAACTGCGCGAAGCCCTCGGGCGAGCCGCCCTGGTCCGCCAGTTGCCGGCGGGCCAGCGGCTCTTCGCCCGCGGCGACGCGCCCTGCGGCCTGTACTGCGTGGTCGAGGGGCAGATGCGCATAGGCGCGGTCGGTGCCAGCGGCAAGGAGGCGTTGCTGGCCCTGGTCGAGGCGCCCAACTGGTTCGGCGAGATCTGCCTGTTCGACGGCCAGCCGCGCACCCACGACGCCTACGCCGAAGGCCCGACGATCCTCCTGCAGGTGCCCATGCCGGCGTTGCGCGCTCTGCTCGACCGGCACCCCGAGTACTGGCGCGACTTCGCCTTGCTGATGAGCCACAAGCTGCGCATGACCTTCGCCGTGCTCGAGGAACTGGCCCTGCTGCCCGCCGCGACACGCCTGGCGCGGCGCCTGCTGATGCTGGCGGAGAGCTACGGCGAGACCGGCGCCAGCCAGCGCGAACTGCACCTGCCGCAGGAGCAGCTCGCGGCCATGCTCGGCCTGTCGCGGCAAACCACCAACCACATCCTCAAGGACCTCGAGTCGCGCGGCCTGCTGCGCCTGAGCTACGGCGGCATCGAGATTCTCGACCACCCAGGCTTGCGCCGCGCCGCCCAGGCAGAAGCATGACGCGGTTGGCGAATCACTCTTTCGGATGGTTGCACACTGTGGGGCAGGCGTTAGCCTTGTGCCGAGCCGCGCGGCCCTAGGGCTGCGCGCAGGGCGCGGGGGCGCCCGATCCACCCGGGGCGCATCGCAGAGCGCCCGGCTTGCCAGTCAGGGCAAGCGCAGCACGCGTTTAGAAAGGCAACCCCACCGCCGGCACGACCGGACGGCCAACAAGAACAACAGGGAAACACCGCCATGACCCGCAAATCCATCTTGCTGTACCTGTTCGTCTGCTGCATCGCGTTACTTCCCTTCCCAGCGTCGGCCAACCTTCCCACCGAAGAGCTGCAACTGCAGAGCATGCAGGTGAACGCCTGCCGCGCCCTGGCCAGCCTGATGCTGCTGCGCGGCGAAGGCTTCCAGGACACCCATGCGAAGCAGCTGAAGACCGACCTGGCCGCCCTCGACGTCGCGGTGAAGGGCTACGCCAAATCTGACGAAGGCCTGAAGAAGGCCTACCAGGAATTGCTCACCCAGGTGCACAACGGCACCACCTACGGCCCCAAGGAAGAGGACCTGCCGTGGAGCTACTCCAAGGACCTCAGTCGCTCCCTGCGTGACTTCCTGGGCGAGGTCGAGCGCTTCGTGCCGCCTTCCAAGGCCGGCGAGCTGCCGCTCTGGGAGCTGCCCGCGCGGGTCGAGTACCTCTCCGTGCAATACCTCGGGCGCGTCTACCTGGGCGGCCTGGAGATCGCCCGCGAGCAGCCGCAGGCCTATCTCGGCCAGGACGAGAGCACGCTGATTCCGGTAATCGACCAGGGCATCGGCAAGCTGCCGGCGGGCGCGGCGTCCGACAAGCTGCGCACCCGCTGGGATTACCTCAGCGCCGCACTGCGCGACATGAACAGCAAGAGCAATGCGCTGGTCAGCGTCTCCGGGCGGCCCTGGGCGCCGATCATCGTCGAGCGCCACTCGCGGGAAATGGCCTCCCAGCTGATGCAGCTCAGCCAGCAGTGAGCCTTGCGCCCGCCACCGGCGGGCGCTTCACAGCCAGCCTTTGTACTTGAACCAGAGGTACGGCAGGATCGCCGAAATCACCATGGCCACCAGCGCCATGGGGTAGCCGGCCGCCCAGGCCAGCTCGGGCATGTGCTGGAAGTTCATGCCGTACACAGTGCCCACCAGCGTCGGCGGCAGGAACAGCACGGCAGCGATGGAGAACACCTTGATGATGCTGTTCTGCTCGATGTTGATCAGGCCGAGCGTGGCATCGAGCAGGAAGGTGATCTCGCCGGACATCTTCGTCAGGTACTCGCTGAGCGAGCGCACGTCGCGCTCCACCGACTTCATTCCCAGCCGGGCGTCCTCGCTGACCCAGGCATTGCTTCCCTGGCGGAAATAGGCAACGGGCCGACCAACGCTGAGCAAGCTGCCGTTGAGCTTGGACAGCAGCGAGTTGCTGCGCCCCAGGTGCTTGACGATCTGCTGCAGGTCGGTCTTCGGCAGGCGGCTCTTCGGCAGCTCGCCATTGTGCTCGGTGAAGATGTCGCGGGACAGCGTATCCAGCTGTGCCTGCACCTCTTCCAGGACATCGGCGATTCGGTCCACCACGCTATCCAGCAATTCGACGAACAGCAGGTCGGCAGTCCCTTTGCAGCCACCGCGCTGCACCCGCGCTTCGAAGGTGCGGAATGGCAGCAGCTCGGCATAGCGCACGGTCACGAGCCACTTCGCAGTCAACACGCAGGTGATCTCGGCGGTGCTGGGGCGATGCTCGCGAATGCCGCTCACCACAGCCGTGGTCATGTAGAGCGCGCCGTTGCTTTCGTAGAAGCGCGAGGAGTCCTCGATCTCCGCCATCTCCTCGCGGGTCGGCACGTTGACCCCGATGATCGACTCGAGCAGCGCCTCTTCCTCCTGGGTCGGGTGCAGCAGGTCGATCCACAGCGTGCCGGCCGGCATGCCGCCTTGCAGGTCGCCCCGGTGGGGCTCCAGGCGGTCGCCTGCAAGCGAGTAATAGGTGATCATGTCGCCTTCGCGTCCTTCCGCGGCCTTCGGGGTCAGCGCAGGTTGGACAACTTCCACCGGCTTAACAAGCCCGCGCGGAGCCACCAGGCATGAGCGACATCGACGACACCGAAGAATCCTTCGCCGAGGACACCCTGATCCAGGCCATCGAGAACCAGATCGAGAGCGAGCAGCCGCCGGCAGCGCGCGCGGTCTTCAACAAGCTGACCCTGGTCGGCTATGAGCGCGAGGACGCCCTGCACCTGATGGCCCTTGTGCTGGCCCACGAGATCGAAGCCATGCTCGCCGCCGACCGCCCCTTCGACGGCGCCTGGTATGAGCAGGCCCTGCGCGCCCTGCCGCAACTGCCGGGCGAGGAAGAAGGCGCGGAATGAGCTTGCCGGCGACCGGGCGCCTGGAGCTACACTGCAGGCTCCCTGTCCCAGCGAGGAGTCGTCATGGCCTTTACCCATGAACTGGTAGCGGAACTCGAACTGCTGTGCCTGTACGACCTGGAGAACACCCAGGCCGGTTTGAAGATCCACCATGACGCCGAACCGGCGGCCATCGACGCGGCGCGCCGGCTACATGCCAAGGGCCTGCTCGACCAGGCCGACGGTGGCTACCTGACCAGCCTCGGGCTGGATGCCGCCGAACACGCCCAGGTGCTGCTGGGCATCCTCCGCTCCTGACCATCCCCTGGCGCGGCCGCCGAACGTCGGCGGCCGCATGCGCCACTTAAAGACCCCGCTTCCACGGTCGATATACAAGGCAGACTCACGACATCGCGCCAGCGCCGGCGCGGTGAGTGCATTGCGGTCGCGGCAGCCCATGATCCTCACCCACGAAATTCGCCCGAACATCGACGACGGCATCGACCGCAAGGTCTTGGCACGCCTGCGTAAGCGCTTCCTGGCGATCAACCAGGGCCGCCTGGAGCGCGCCATGGAGGCGCTGTCGACCCGCCAGCAGCTGGTCCTGCGCCTGCTGCCGCTGCTGCTGGACGTCAACCATCCACTGCTGCCGGGCTACGTTTCCGCCACCACCCCGGCCGGGCTCAGCAGCTTCGTGCCCAGCGACGAGCTGCTCGCCGAGGCGCAGCGCCTGACCCGTTCGTTCACCTACAAGGCCCGTCGCGGCGAGCAGGACCTGCCGATCCACGGCCTGTTCCTGATGGGCAGCCTCGGCACCCTGGCGCAGGCCGAACAGAGCGACCTCGACCTCTGGGTCTGCCACGCCGACGAGCTGCCCGCCGAGCAGGTCGCCGAACTGCGCCGCAAGTGCGACCTGCTCGAACAATGGGCGGCGACCCAGGGCGCCGAAGTGCACTGCTTCCTGGTCGAACCACGTGGCTTCGTCAGTGGCGCGCGCAACGCCCAGCTGACTTCCGACGACTGCGGCACCAGCCAGCACTACCTGCTGCTCGACGAGTTCTACCGGACCGCCATCTGGCTCGGCGGACGCACCCCGCTCTGGTGGCTGGTGCCGGACTACGAGGAAGGCCGCTACCGCGAGTACGTCGACACACTTCTGAGCAAGCGCTTCATCCGCGCCGACGAGGTGATCGACCTCGGCAGCCTGGCGCATATCCCGCCGGGCGAGTTCATCGGCTCAGGCATGTGGCAACTGTTCAAAGGCATGAGTTCGCCCTACAAGTCGGTGCTCAAGCTGCTGCTGAGCGAGGTCTACGCCAGCGAGTTCCCACGTGTGGGCTGCCTGGCCCTGCGCTTCAAGGCCGAGGTCTACGCCGGGCGCCTGGAGCTCGACGAGCTCGACCCCTACATCCTGCTCTACCGCCGCCTTGAAGAGCACCTGGCCGCGCGCGGAGAAAGCGAGCGCCTGGAACTGGTGCGCCGCTGCCTCTACCTGAAGGTCGGCAAGAAGCTCAGCCGCGCGCCGCGCCAGGGCCGCAAGAGCTGGCAGCGCCTGCTGATGGAGCGCATGACCGATGCGTGGGGCTGGGACTCGCGCGTGCTCGGCCTGCTCGACGCGCGCAGCCAGTGGAAGGTCCGCCAGGTCAGCCTGGAGCGCCGCGCGCTGGTCAACGAACTGACCTACAGCTACCGCTTCCTCTCTCAGTTCGCCCGCCAGCAGCAGGCCGGTAGCGGCATCGCCCCGCGCGACCTCGGCGTGCTCGGCCGGCGCCTCTACGCGGCCTTCGAGCGCAAGGCCGGCAAGGTCGAATTCATCAACCCCGGGATCGCCCCGGACCTCGCCGAAGACCTCCTCACCCTCGCCCGCCTGCCGGCCACCGAAGCCGGCGGCCAAGCCTCCTGGGCCCTCTTCGGCGGCAGCGTGGCCAACGCCGACCTGGGCAACTACGCACCGATCAAGCGCGCCCGCGAGCTGCTCGAACTGCTCGCCTGGAGCCACCGAAATGGCGTCATCGACGGCAGCACCCGCGTGACCCTGCAACCGGGCGACAGCGACCTCACCGACTATGAGCTGAGCAACCTGCTGAGCAGCCTGCAGCAGGCCGTGCCCATGCCGCTGGAAGAAGTCGAGGAGAACGCCCTGCTACGCCCCAGCGTGCCGAGCAGCGTGCTCATCCTGGTCAACGTCGGCCTCGATCCGTTGCGCCAGCACAGCCAGGCCAACCTGCACATGACCACCGCGCGCACCGACTCCCTGGGCTACTCGGGCGTGCGCGACAACCTGGTACTGACGCTCGACCAGGTCAGCCTGAACAGCTGGAACGAGCTGCTGGTCAATCGCTACGCGGGCCCCTCCGCGCTGCTCGACTGCCTGCGCGACTTCCTCAACGGGCTGTCGGCCGACGCTGCGCCCCCGCGCCTGCTGGTGCGCTGCTTCTGCCGCAACCGCGCGGCAGCCATCGCCCAGCGGGTCGAAGACCTTTTCCGCGATGCCTACGCGCAATTGGCCGGCGGCCGTGGCGGGCGCTATCTGCTGCAAATCCGCCAGCACTACCACCTGCTGCGCCTGACGCCAGGCAAAGTCAGCCACCAGCGCCTGGCCGACCTGCCGGCGCTGCTTGAGCACCTGGGCGAAGCGCAGCCGGCCTTCAGCCCGCTGCACCTCGACCGGCACGCGCTCGAAGGCCTGGACCTCAGCCTGATCCTGCCGCTGGGTCGCCCCGGGAGCCTGCAAGTGTTCTATCGCATGGACGAGGGCCAGGCGGATCTCTATGTTCTCGATGAGCGCAATTCGCTGTGGATGCGGCGCCAGGCGTGCGATGACGAGCAGACCCTGCTGCTGCCGCTGCAGCGCTTCCTCCAGGCCATGCTCTACCGGCGCAGCGCGCAGCTGCCGCTGGGCGATGCCCAGGCGGCGGCGGGGCCGGAGATTCACTACTACGAGCTGCTTCCGGCCGGACGCGGCCGCGCGCAAAAGGTGGAACGGCGCAGCGCGCCGCAGAGCGCTCTGGCGCGGCCGCACTACAACGTCCAGGCGATTCTCGAACCCGGCGAAGGGTCACGCCCGCGCACGACCCTGTACTGCAACCACCGCGAGTTCTCCGAGCTCGAATACGGCACCGGACTGTTCCAGGCCGTGGCACGGCACATCCTCGCCCAGCGCGCCGGGCAGGGCCGCTATCCGTGCTACATCACCGACCTGGACCTGTCGGCGATCACTGCGGAAAACGCCCTGCAGAGCATCCACTACCTGCGCTACAAGCAGCGCCTGGAAAGCGCGCTGAACGCCGCGCTGGAGCAGGCCTGACGCTTTAGAGCGCGTACTCGCCGGCCGCCTCGGGCTGGTAGGTGATATCCAGCAGCGTCAGCTTGAGGGTCTTGCCGCCCGGGGCCGGCCAGTCGATCGACTGGCCGACGCTCAGGCCCAGCAGGGCAGTTCCGACCGGCGCGAGGATGGACACCTTGCCCTCGCCCCCGACCTGGTCCGGATAGACCAGGGTCAGCTGGTATTCCTTTCCACTGCCTTCCTCGCGGCAACGCACGCTTGAATTCATGGTCACCACGCCCGGCGGCACCTCGTCATGGCCGACCACCTGGGCGCGCGACAGCTCGGTTTCCAGCGCCTCGGCGGCAGGGCCGAAGTCCTCCAGGCTGTCGAGCAGGCGCTCCAGGCGCTGCAGGTCGAGACGGGTAACGGTGATGGATGGCGAGGTGGTCATGATGGCCGGCGATCTCCCTGGCGATGCTGCGAAAAAAGAAAAACCCCGGCCCAAGGCGGGGGTTTCCGGGACACTATCACAGCAGGTCGAATAAGCAAGACCGGTCGGTCAGCGCCAAGGTAACCGCGGTTTGCAACGGGCTGCGGCGGCTTCGATGATCTGCCGACGGCGCGCGCCATCGGCCCCGTTCCATTCGAGAACCTCCGCCAGGCTGCGCCCGCAGCCCAGGCAGACGTCCTGCTCGTCGAGGCAGCAGCGCCGACAGCAAGGCGAAGGCACCGGTGCCTCAGACGCCGGGGAACTCGACATCCTCGCCCGCCTGCTCGCGCGTCGCGCGGCTCAGCATTTCGCCCAGCGGTTCGCGCGTGCTGTCGCTGATCCACAGGCTGCCGGATTCGTCGAAATCGAAGTGGAAACCGCCCGAGCGAGCCGCCACCCACAGCTGGCGCAGCGCCGGCTGGCGACTGAGGATCAGCTGGGTGCCGTTCTCGAAGCGCACCGTCAGCACACCGCTGGAGTTCTCCAGGTCCACGTCCAGGCCGCTGTCATCGAAGGCGTCCTCCACGGTGGTCTGCACCTGGTCGACCAGGTCGTGGAAGCGGGCTTCGCTCATCGTGCTCATGCATCGTCCTCAAGGGGTTGCCAAAGGCTGCAGTGTACGCCGGTATTCGCCCAGACTCTGCCCCGTCCAACGGCGGAAAGCGCGCGCCAGCGAGCCGGTTTCGCTGAAGCCGACCAGGCTGGCGACGTCGGCCAGCTCCAGCTGCGGATCGCGCAGGTGATGCAGGACCAGTTGCTGGCGGGTCTCATCGACCAGGCGGCTGAACGACAGGCCGCTGTCGCGCAGGCGACGCTGCAGCGTGCGCGGGCTCAGGGCCAGCTCGCGGGCCAGGGCTTCGAGGTCGATGTCCTGCTCGGGCAGGCGCTGGGCAAGGCGTTGGCGGGCGCGCTCGAGGACGCTGTCGCCACGGCGGATACCGTCGAGCAATCGCCCGGCATAACCGTCGAGCACGCACTGGATTTGCTGGTCGGCCTGCCCCAACGGCGTGGCCAGGCGGCGCCGGGGGAAGACCAGGGCGTTATCGGCCTGACCGAACAGTACCGGGCAGCGGAAGATGCGCTGATGCTCGCGGGTATCGGCCGGTTCCGGATGGCGGAAGCGTACTTCCAGCGGAGGCTCGTCGAGCGCGCAGATCCACTGGCCGAAGCGCAGCCAGCAGGCCAGCGTCTCCTCCGCCAGCTGACGCTGCAGGCGCGGCAGCAGCGGCTCCCAGCTATGTCGCACGAGCGGTTCGCAGCCCGGCCGCGCCGGCTCGTCGTCGAGCTCGACCCGCCCCAGGCTGCCGACCAGACCGGCATAGCGCGCCTGGCGATGCAGGGCGTCGCCCAGCGTGGCGCAGCTCATCAGTAGATAGCCGAGCACGCCGAAATGCCCGGGGCGAATGGCTTCGCCCAGGTGCAGGCCGAGGTTGTCGTCACCGCTCAGCTGCATGCCGAGCTCCAGCAGATCGACGTAGACGCTGGCGGCGATGCGCGGCTCGCGCTGGCCGATCAAAGCCGGATCGAGCTGCACCTGCGCCAGCAACGGTGCGGGCGCGATGCCCTGGCGTTCGAGGTGGTCCAGCAGGCCCTGTACGTAGGCCATGGAGATGGACCCGGCGAGTACGGCTGGCGATTCCATCTGTCCTCCGAATTTTCTGACAGATGCTAGGGGTTCGACGGGGGCCTCGGCAAACCCTCCCGGCGACCTCGGGAAAATACCCGGCAGACACGGCCAACCGGGGCGCAAGCCCCGCCGGGCGGGAGCCGGGTCGCATAGGCAAGGCGCCGGGGGGTCGGTATACTCCGGCCCAATCGACGCTTTTATTACAAGGATTCCGCCATGAAGCGACTGCTGCTTCCCTTCCTCGCGCTCGCCGTGCTCAGCGCCGCGCTCGCCGGTTGCGGCCAGAAAGGCCCGCTGTACCTGCCGGACGACCAGCAAGCCCAAAGCAAGCACAGCAAGGACCGCTACGGTCTGTAAGGGAGCGATTCATGGAGGCATTCAACGTCCGCGGCGGGCAACTGTTCGCGGAAGAAGTGGCGCTGTCGGCGGTCGCCGAACGCTTCGGCACTCCCACCTACGTCTATTCGCGGGCGCACATCGAGCAGCAGTACCGCTCCTACACTGACGCCCTGCAAGGCTTGCCGCACCTGGTCTGCTTCGCGGTGAAGGCCAACTCCAACCTCGCCGTGCTGAACGTATTGGCACGCCTGGGTTCGGGCTTCGACATCGTGTCCCGTGGCGAGCTGGAACGCGTCATCGCCGCCGGCGGTGACCCGGCCAAGGTCGTGTTCTCCGGTGTCGGCAAGACCCGCGACGACATGCGCCGCGCGCTGGAAGTCGGCGTGCATTGCTTCAACGTCGAATCCACCGTGGAACTGGAGCGCCTGCAGGAAGTGGCCGCCGAACTGGGCGTGAAAGCGCCGGTTTCGCTGCGCGTGAACCCTGACGTCGACGCCCAGACCCACCCCTACATCTCCACCGGCCTGAAAGAAAACAAGTTCGGCGTAGACATCGACGAGGCCGAGGCCATCTACGCCCGCGCCGCCGAGCTGCCGAACCTGGAAGTGAAAGGCGTGGACTGTCACATCGGTTCGCAGCTGACCCAGCTGGAACCCTTCCTCGACGCCCTCGACCGCCTGCTGGCGCTGATCGATCGCCTTGCCGCGCGCGGCATCGTCATCCAGCACCTGGACCTGGGCGGTGGCCTGGGCGTGCGCTACCGCGACGAAACCCCGCCGCCGGCCAGCGACTACATCCGCGCCATCCGCGAGCGCCTGGGCAATCGCCAGCTGACCCTGGTGTTCGAGCCGGGCCGCTACATCGTGGCAAACGCAGGCCTGCTGCTGACCCGCGTGGAGTACCTCAAGCACACCACGCACAAGGACTTCGCCATCATCGATGCAGCGATGAACGACCTGATCCGCCCGGCCCTCTACCAGGCCTGGATGGACGTCACCCCGGTCAGCAAGCGTGACGGCGAGAAGCGCACCTACGACCTGGTCGGACCGATCTGCGAAACCGGCGACTTCCTCGCCAAAGGCCGCGAACTGGCCCTGGCCGAAGGCGACCTGCTGGCCGTGCGTTCGGCCGGCGCCTACGGCTTCGTCATGAGCTCCAACTACAACACCCGCGGCCGCGCTGCCGAGGTGCTGGTGGACGGCGACAAGGCCTTCGAAGTGCGCCGTCGCGAGACCGTGCAGGAGCTTTACGCCGGCGAAAGCCTGCTGCCGGAGTGAGGCCGATACCATGCTTCTGCGCTTTACCAAGATGCACGGCCTGGGCAATGACTTCATGGTCCTCGACCTGGTCAGCCAGCACGCCCACGTGCTGCCGCGCCACGTCAAGACCTGGGGCGACCGCCACACGGGCGTGGGCTTCGACCAACTGCTGATCGTCGAGCCGCCGGGCAGCCCCGATGTCGATTTCCGCTACCGCATCTTCAATTCCGACGGCAGCGAAGTGGAACAGTGCGGCAACGGCGCGCGCTGCTTCGCACGTTTCGTGCTGGACAAGCGCCTGACGTCGAAGAAGGTCATCCGCGTCGAGACCAAGGGCGGTGTCATCGAGCTGAGCGTGGCCAACGACGGCCAGGTCAGCGTGGACATGGGCGCCCCGCGCCTGGCGCCGGAGCAGGTGCCCTTCGTCGCCGACGTCGAGGCGCTGAGCTATAGCATCGAAGTCGACGGTCAGAGCGTCGAGCTGGCCGCTGTTTCCATGGGCAACCCGCATGGCGTGCTGCGCGTGGATAACGTCGACAGCGCGCCGGTACGGACCCTCGGCCCGCAACTGGAAGTACACCCGCGCTTCCCGGCCAAGGCCAACATTGGCTTCCTGCAGGTCGTCGACCCGCACCATGCGCGCCTGCGCGTCTGGGAGCGCGGCGTTGGCGAGACCCAGGCCTGCGGTACCGGCGCCTGCGCCGCCGCGGTCGCCGGTATCCGCCAGGGCTGGCTGCAATCGCCGGTGCAGATCGACCTGCCGGGCGGGCGCCTGAGCATCGAGTGGGCAGGTCCGGGGCAGCCGGTTATGATGACCGGGCCCGCCGTCCGCGTATACGAAGGCCAGGTCCGCCTATAACCGAGACGCCTATGACCGAGAAGAACCCGGAAAACCAAGCGCCGCTGGATGCCGAACAAGTCGCCGCGTACCTGCGCCAGCATCCGGAATTCTTCGTCGCGCACGACGAGCTGATTCCGGAAATGCGCATCCCCCACGACAGCGGCAGCGCCGTGTCGCTGGTGGAGCGCCAGGTCCGCCTGCTGCGCGAGCGCAACATCGAGATGCGCCATCGCCTGGCGCAGCTGATGGACGTCGCCCGCGACAACGATCGCCTGTTCGAGAAGACCCGCCGCCTGGTACTCGACCTGCTCGACGCGACCAGCCTCGAAGACGTGGTCAGCACCGTCGAAGACAGCCTGCGCCACGAGTTCCAGGTACCCTTCGTCAGCCTGATCCTGTTCAGCGACAGCAATCTTCCGGTGGGCCGCTCGGTCAGCAGCGCGGAAGCGCATCAGGCCATCGGCGGCCTGCTCTCCGGCGGCAAGACCGTCTGCGGCGTACTGCGCCCGCACGAACTGACCTTCCTGTTCGGCGAGGCCGATGGTGCCGCCGTCGGCTCTGCCGCCGTGGTCTCACTGAGCTACCAGGGCCTGCATGGCGTGCTGGCGATCGGCAGCTCCGATCCGCAGCACTACAAAAGCTCCCTCGGCACGCTGTTCCTCGGTTACGTCGCCGAAGTGCTCGCCCGCGTCCTGCCGCGCTTCTCCACGCCGCTGCGCTCGGTGCGCTGATCACCGCGCCGGCGGCCAGCCCCTGGGAGCTTGTCGTTTGAGCCTCGCCACCGATCTGGACGCCTTCCTCGAACACCTGCGCAGCGAACGCCAGGTGTCCGCACACACCCTTTCCGGCTACCAGCGCGACCTGTTGAAGGTCGTCCAGCTTTGCGAAAAAGCGGGCATCACTGGTTGGGCCGACCTCGACGTCCGCCAGCTGCGCGTATTCGTCGCCCGGCTGCACCAGCAGGGGCTGGCCAGCCGCAGCCTGGCGCGCCTGCTGTCGGCAGTGCGCGGCCTTTACCAATACCTGATCCGCGAACGCCTCTGCCGGCACAACCCGGCGGACGGGCTGTCCGCCCCCAAGGCGGCGCGCAAGCTGCCGCGCACCCTGGACGCTGACCGCGCGGCGCAGCTTCTCGACGGCGGCGTGGAAGACGACTTCATTGCCCGCCGCGACCAGGCCCTGCTGGAACTCTTCTATTCGTCCGGCCTGCGCCTGTCCGAGCTGGTCGGCCTGGACCTCGGCGGCCTCGATCTCGCCGCCGGGCTGGTGCGCGTCGTCGGCAAGGGCAACAAGGTCCGCGAGCTTCCAGTCGGCAGCGCTGCGCGCCATGCCATCGAGCAATGGCTGCCTATCCGAGAACAGGTGCGCCCGGCAGATGATGCACTCTTCGTCGGCATCAGCGGCAAGCGACTGACCCCGCGCGCCGTGCAACTGCGCGTGCGCCAGGCCGGCGTGCGCGAGCTTGGCCAGCACCTGCATCCGCACATGCTGCGTCATTCCTTTGCCAGCCATATGCTGGAGTCGTCCCAGGACCTGCGCGCGGTGCAGGAGCTGCTCGGCCACGCCGACATCGCCACCACGCAGATTTACACCCACCTGGACTTCCAGCACCTGGCCAAGGTCTACGACCAGGCCCACCCCCGCGCCCGGCGCGGCAAACGAGACAACGACACAGGAGCCGATGAATGAGCATCCGTCTGGTCACCTTCGACCTCGACGACACCCTGTGGGACGTCGCCCCGGTGATGAACAGCGCCGAGGCGACCCTGCGCGAGTGGCTGGCGGTCAACGCCGCCCAGCTCGGGCCGGTACCCATCGAGCACCTGTGGGCGATCCGCGCCCGGCTGATGGAACAGGACCCGATGCTCAAGCACCGCTTGAGCGAGTTGCGCCGGCGCATCCTGCTCCACGCGCTGATCGACGCCGGCTACCCGGCAACCGAAGCGGCGGAGCTGGCCGAGGCGGGCTTCCAGGTATTTCTCCACGCGCGGCATCAGGTCAGCCTGTTCCCCGAAGTCCATCCTACGCTGGAAGCGCTGGCCAACCGCTTCATCCTCGGCGTGCTCACCAACGGCAATGCCGATGTGCGTCGCCTGGGCCTGGCCGACTACTTCCAGTTCGCCCTCTGCGCCGAAGAGCTGGGCATCGGCAAGCCCGATCCGAAGCCGTTCCAGGAAGCGCTGAAACGCGCACGTGTCGATGCCCGGGAGGCCGTGCACATCGGCGACCATCCCAGCGACGACATAGCCGGCGCGCGGCGCGCAGGCCTGCACGCGATCTGGTTCAACCCGGCGCGCAAGCCCTGGGAAGGCGAAGAAGCGCCGAGCCAGATCATTCACAGCCTGGCCGAATTGCCTGCGGTCCTCACCCACCTGTAATTTCTCGCAGCCAAGAAAAAGCCCGCCGCTCCCTGATCGGGAGGGCGGGCCTTTTCACGACGCAGCCCCTTAGATGGGACGGCTGCCGTATTTGCTATCCGGTTTCTTCGGCGGATCGGCGACCACGTTCGGCTCGATCTCCTGCACCTTGCCGCCGCGCGAGAGGAATTCCTCCATCGCTCTGGCCAGGGCATCGCGTTCCTTCTGTTTCGCCTCGACGGAGGGCAGCTCTTCTTCCTCTACAGCGGCCTTGGCTTTCTTGCCACCACCGCCGGAAGAGGCAGGCGCTTCGTCGGCTTCGCTCTCGGCGTCGCCGTCGTCAGCTGCAGCCAGCTCCTCGCCGTCATCCTCGTCGGCGCCGTCCAGCTCGTCTTGTTCCAGTTCTTCGTCGCTCATTGTTCTACCTCGTGGTGCTGCAAAGCAGGTTAGTTATAGCCCAGCCGCGCGCTTTGACGAACGCTGCCGGAAAAAATTCATACGGGCTCGCCCTGCAAGGTCGCCAGTACCTTGCGCGGCCCGCCGTGATCGCGGTGCTCGCCCAGGTAGACGCCTTGCCAGGTGCCCAGTGCCAGGCGCCCGTCGCGCACCGGCAGGGTCAGCTGGCAGCCCAGCAGACTGGCCTTGAAGTGCGCAGGCAGATCGTCCGGCCCTTCGTAATTGTGTTCATAGTCGCTCTCTCCCTGCGGCGCCAGGCGATTGAAGAATCGCTCGAAATCCCGGCGTACCGAAGGGTCGGCATTCTCGTTCAGGGTCAACGACGCCGAGGTGTGCTGCAGCAACAGATGCAGCAGGCCGATCCGGCACTGCTTCAGCTGCGGCAGCTCCGCCAGCAACTCGTCGGTGACCAGATGAAAGCCACGCGGACGGGCGCGCAGGGTGATCGATGTCTGCTGCCACATGGCGGGCTCTCCGATTCGGCTGCCGATGCGCGCGCATTCTAGCGTGGCGCCAAAAAAAGCAAAGGGCGCCCAAAGGCGCCCTTGCTCGAACAGCAACGAGATGCTTACAGGTTGTAGCCGCGCTCGTTGTGCAGGGACAGGTCCAGACCCACGGTTTCTTCCTCTTCGTTGACGCGCAGACCGATGACCAGGTCCAGCACCTTGAGGATCACGAAGCTGATCACCGCGGTGTAGATGACGGTGAAAGCCACGCCCTTGAACTGGATGAACAGCTGGGCGCCGATGTCGGTGACGGTACCGAAACCGCCCAGGGACGGAGCAGCGAACACGCCGGTCAGCAGGGCACCGACGATACCGCCGACGGCATGCACACCAAAGGCGTCGAGGGAGTCGTCGTAGCCAACTGCGCGCTTCAGGGTGGTGGCAGCGAAGAAGCAGATCACACCAGCGGCCAGGCCGAGGATGATCGCGCCCATCGGGCCGCAGGTGCCGGCAGCCGGGGTGATGGCGACGAGGCCAGCGACCACCCCGGAGGCGATGCCCAGGGCGCTCGGCTTACCGTGGGTGATCCACTCGGCGAACATCCAGCCCAGGGCAGCGGCAGCGGTGGCGATCTGGGTCACCAGCATGGCCATGCCGGCGGTGCCATTGGCGGCAGCCGCGGAACCGGCGTTGAAGCCGAACCAGCCCACCCACAGCAGGGCCGCGCCGATCAGGGTGTAACCCAGGTTGTGCGGAGCCATGGCAGCGGTCGGGTAGCCCTTACGCTTGCCCATTACCAGGCAGGCGACCAGGCCGGCCACACCAGCGTTGATGTGCACCACGGTGCCGCCGGCGAAGTCCAGCACGCCCCAGTCCCACAGCAGGCCGCCGTCGCCGCTCCAGACCATGTGCGCGATCGGTGCGTAGACCAGGGTGAACCACAGGCCGGTGAAGATCAGCAGCGCGGAGAACTTCATGCGCTCGGCGAAGGCGCCGACGATCAGGGCCGGGGTGATGATCGCGAAGGTCATCTGGAACATCACGAACACGCTTTCCGGGAACAGCGCGGCAGCGGAGGTCAGGCCGTTGCTGGTCAGGCCGCTGAGGAAGGCCTTGCCGAAACTGCCGACGAAGGAGTTGAAGTTGACTACGCCCTTCTCCATGCCAGTGGTGTCGAAGGCCATGCTGTATCCATACAGCGCCCAGAGGATGCTCACCAGCGCGGTGATCGCGAAGCACTGCATCATGATCGAGAGGACGTTCTTGGCGCGAACCATGCCGCCATAGAACAGCGCCAGACCGGGAATGGTCATCATCAGCACCAGGGCGCTGGAAATCAGCATCCAGGCGGTGTCACCGCTGTTCAGAACCGGGGCCGGAGCATCGGCCGCCATGGCCAGTCCGGGGATTACTAGGGGCAATAGGGCGCCAAGCCCTGCGAACTTGCGCAGAGTCATTTTTGTTTCTCCTGGGGCGTGGGGTTCGGTTGGGCTTAGGCTTAGATCGCGTCGGTGCCGGTTTCGCCGGTACGGATGCGGATGGCCTGTTCCAGATTGACGACGAAGATCTTGCCGTCACCGATCTTGCCGGTGTTGGCAGCCTTGGTGATGGCCTCGATTACCCGGTCCAACTGGTCGTCGGCGATGGCCACATCGATCTTCACCTTGGGCAGGAAGTCGACAACGTACTCCGCGCCACGGTACAGCTCGGTGTGCCCTTTCTGCCGGCCGAAGCCCTTGACTTCGGTCACAGTAATGCCCTGCACGCCGATCTCGGACAGCGACTCGCGCACATCGTCCAACTTGAACGGCTTGATGATGGCTGTGACTAGCTTCATGAAACTCTCTCCCGTGTTTTGGTGGACTCGCCCCAGGAAAACGAACCCGGGCTCAAGTCTAAGCGCAGTGTCTGGCTTTGTAACGCGCCGGCCGCCCTACCTCAGCACTCCGACCATTGCAGCCGCTCCCCGCGAAGCGCTTCGTCAGCTCCGCCAGCTGCACCGGACCTGCATCGGTGCACGCCATGCAGGCACCGAAGCATGAATCTTGCCAGTTCGATGAAAAGCCCTTGTATTCAGGCCCTTAGCGAAAAACACGGGTTTCCGGGCAATGGCCGGGTGCCATGCATCGCACCAGAAGCGCGCAGCGATGGTGGTGCAGCTGCGCAAAAACTGTGCAACGACTCGATCCCGCGCCTCGCCGCAGGCCCGGCGAACGCCGTGGTAGACTGCCGGCCGACTCCATTTCCGGAACCCCGCTGCCATGCTGCCGCCCAAAGCCCTCCTCGACGCCCTCAGCCACCAGGCCAGCCGCCTCTTCGGCGGTGAATCGCCGCTGCCCCGCGCGGAGCTGGAGGCGCAGTTCAAGGTCCTGCTGCAGAGCGCCTTCGGCAAGCTCGACCTGGTCAGCCGCGACGAGTTCGACAGCCAGATGGTGGTGCTCGCCCGCACTCGCGCCCGCCTCGAGGCGCTGGAGGCGAAGGTCGCCGAGATGGAAGCCAAGCTCACCCCGCCCACCGAGGCCGAATAAGCCGCCGCAAGCGGTCTGCGATCAAGGAGCGATCATGTCCCTGGCCATCGTCCACAGCCGCGCGCAAGTCGGCGTCGAAGCCCCGGGAGTTACAGTGGAGGCGCACCTGGCCAACGGCCTGCCTTCGCTGACCCTGGTGGGCCTGCCGGAAACGGCGGTGAAGGAAAGCAAGGACCGCGTGCGCAGCGCCATCCTCAACTCGGGCTTCGATTTCCCCGCCCGCCGCATCACCCTGAACCTCGCTCCAGCCGACCTCCCAAAGGACGGCGGCCGCTTCGACCTGGCCATCGCCCTGGGCATTCTCGCGGCCAACGGCCAGTTGCCGGCAGCTTCGCTCGAACCCCTGGAATGCCTCGGTGAACTTGCGCTTTCAGGGACCGTGCGCCCCGTTCAGGGCGTGCTTCCGGCAGCCCTGGCAGCGCGTGCGGCAGGGCGCGCTCTGGTAGTACCGAAGGAAAATGCCGAAGAAGCCAGCCTGGCCAGCGGCCTGGTCGTCTACGCCGTAGGCCACCTGCTGGAACTCGCGGCGCACCTGAGCGGGCAAACGCCCCTGGCGCCCTACCAGGCCAATGGCCTGCTGCGTGAATCACCGCCCTACCCCGACCTCGCCGAAGTCCAGGGCCAGAGCGCCGCCAAGCGCGCGCTACTGGTAGCAGCGGCTGGAGCCCACAATCTGCTTTTGAGCGGCCCGCCCGGCACCGGCAAGACCCTGCTGGCCAGCCGCTTGCCCGGTCTGCTGCCGCCGTTGAACGAAGACGAAGCCCTGCGCGTGGCGGCCATCCATTCGGTATCCGGGCGCGGTCCGCTGACCCACTGGCCGCAACGCCCGTTCCGCCAGCCGCATCACACCGCATCCGCGGCCGCGCTGGTGGGTGGCGGGGGACGTCCGCAGCCTGGCGAAATCACGTTGGCGCATGAGGGCGTGCTTTTCCTCGATGAGCTTCCGGAGTTCGACCGCAAGGTCCTGGAAGTCCTGCGCGAGCCGTTGGAGAACGGCGAGATCGTCATCGCCCGAGCCAACGGGCGCGTGCGCTTTCCCGCGCGCTTCCAGTTGGTGGCGGCGATGAATCCCTGCCCCTGCGGCTACCTGGGCGATCCCAGCGGGCGCTGCCGCTGCACGCCGGAGCAGATCCAGCGCTACCGCGCCAAGCTTTCCGGCCCGCTGCTCGACCGCATCGACCTGCATCTCACCGTCAGCCGAGAAACCACGCGCCTGGCGCCCCAGGCGAGTGCCGAAAGCAGCGCCGACATCGCCGCGCGTGTCGCCGTGGCGCGCGAACGCCAGCTGCATCGCCAAGGTTGTCCGAACGCTTTCCTCGACCTGAAATCCATGCACCAAAATTGTGCACTGAGCGATCAAGACCAAGCATGGCTGGAAACTGCTGGCGAGCGGATGAACCTCTCCCTGCGCGCCCTCCACCGCATCCTCAAGGTCGCCCGCACCCTGGCGGACCTGGAAGGCGTCGCCGCCATCACCCGTCCGCACCTGGCCGAAGCCCTGCAGTACCGCGCTGGCCACTAGCAGCGCCAGAACGGCCGCAGCGCCTCGATGCGCGCCTGCTCGCGGCTGATGCCGATGTCGCGCAATTGCTCGTCGCTCAGCTCAAGCAGCTGGCGACGGGTCCGCACCCGCCGCCAGAACTGCTGCCAGCGAGTCTCCTGCGGGTAGCGCGGCGCCACCGCGCGCCCGTTGATATCCAGGAGTTCTTGTTGATACAGGGTCAGGCGTACATCGCTCATGCCGCTCATGTCGTCGTTCCTCCAGTGAGCCTGGAGAAATCCTGACCAATCCACGAATTTCATTACAGATTCAAACTCGCGCTATTCTCTCGATACAGATCCGCCGAATTGCCATCTGAATGGCCTTTTTCAGCACGATCTGTACTGGTCTTCCAGGAAAGCACCTGCGACGAGGAATCTGTAATGAAGCGCTACTCGCAACTGGCCCAGACCCTGGGTCAACGCATCGAGCAGGGGCTCTACCGTCCCGGCGACCGCCTGCCCTCGGTGCGCACGCTGAGCGAAGAGTACGGCGTCAGTATCAGCACGGTGCAGCAGGCCTATCGGGTCCTGGAAGACAGCGGCCTGGTCGAACCACGGCCGAAATCCGGCTACTTCGTCCCCGAGCGGCGCCATATCCCGGCGTTGCCGGCCATGACCCGGCCGGCGCAGCGCCCGGTGGAAATTTCGCAATGGGACCAGGTACTGGAGCAAGTGCGCAGCGCTCCCGGCGGCGAGCTTGTGCAACTCGGTCGCGGCACGCCAGACATTGCCAGCCCCTCGCTAAGACCGATGCAGCGCGCCATGGCCAACGCCGCACGCCGCACCGACCTGCGCAGCCTGGGCTACGAGGGCATCCAAGGGTCCCTGCCGCTACGCGAGCAGATTTCCCGCCTGATGCTGGACTCCGGTTGCCAGGTGCCACCGAGCGAGCTGGTGATCACTACAGGTTGCCAGGAAGCGCTGGCCGTCACCCTGCGCGCCATCTGCCAGCCGGGCGACATCGTCGCCATCGACTCGCCGAGCTTCCACGGCGCCATGCAGGCGCTCAAGGCCCACGGGCTCAAGGCGCTGGAGATTCCCACCGACCCCGCCAACGGCGTCAGCCTGGAGGCCCTGGAACTGGCGATGGAACAGTGGCCAGTGAAACTGATCCTGCTCACGCCCAACTGCAACAACCCGCTGGGCTACATCATGCCCGACGCCCGCAAGCGCGCCCTGCTCAACCTGGCGCAGTGCTACGACGTGCCGATCCTCGAAGACGATGTGTATGGCGAGCTGGCGTATTGTTATCCGCGACCGCGCAGCATCAAGTCGTTCGACACCGACGACCGCGTGCTGCTGGCCAGTTCCTTCTCCAAGACGGTGGCGCCCGGCCTGCGTACCGGCTGGGTGGCGCCGGGGCGCTATCTGGATCGCATCCTGCACTTCAAGTACATCGCCAGCGGCACCTGTGCGCCGCAGCCGCAGATGGCCCTGGCCGAGTTCGTCGGCGGCGGACACTACGAGCCGCACATCCGCCGCATGCGCGCGCAGTACCAGCGCCATCGCGACCTGATGAGCGATTGGGTCTACCGCTACTTCCCCGAGGGCACCCGCGCCAGCCGGCCGCAGGGCGGCTTCATGCTTTGGGTCGAGCTGGCCCCTGAGTTCGACAGCGTGCGCCTGAACCAGCTGCTGCGTAGCGAGGGGGTGCAGGTGGCGGCGGGCAACATTTTCTCCGCCTCTGGCAAATACCGGAATTGCCTGCGCATGAACTATTCCAACCGAGAGCTGGCGCGCATCGAAGAAGCGGTACGCAAGGTCGGCGCCGGCGCCACGGCGCTGACTGCCGATTTACGCCGACTGGCCGAGAGCGAGCCGGCCTGAGGCCGGCCCGCGAAGGGCTTACTGAATCTGTTCCGGGGTGACGATCACCCAGTTCTTGTCCGCGGTGACCGGCTGGCCGAGCTTGGCCTGGGCTTCGGCATTCTTCTTCATCATGCCGTTGAGCTGGTCCATGTATTTGGCCTTGCGGTTCACCCACAGGTGGATGCCGTTCTCGGCGGTGCCGTTGAACAGCATGTAGCCATCGCTGCTCGGGGTATCGCCGGCGACCAGGATCGGCCGCTTGAACTGGTCGATGTAGGTGAGGATCGCCGCCTGCTTGCCGGCCATCCAGGTCGCCGGAGTCCACAGGTACGGCGTGACGACCAGGTTCTCGTTGGCCTTCGGATCGTATTTGCCAGCGCTGATCTGCTTGCGCGCGGTGGTCAGCTCGCCGGTCTTCGGATCCTTCAGCAGGGTGGTCACGCCGATGACGTTCTGCGGCTTCACGTTGTAGCCGTACTTGGGATCGGCGGCGACCATGCGCACCAGCTCCTCGTGGGCGGCGGTCATCACGTAGACCTCGATGCCGTTCTCCATGAGCTTGTTGTACAGCTCGGCCTGGCCGGCGAAGACCTTCGGCGGCTGGATCTCGATGCTCTTCACCGCGTCACCGTCGAGGTAGGTGCTGGGGATCGGCTTGCCATAGGCCATCAGCTCGTCGACGTAGCCCTTCAGCTCCTTGAGCGAGAAGCCGGAGAACACCTGGGCGACCCAGGGGTAGCAGACCATGTCGTCGACTTCGCACAGCCGGTAGTAGTAGCTGTTCAGGCTTTCCTTCTGGCCGTTGACGTCCTTGAACGGCATCAGCTTGAGCGAAGGGTCGAGCTTCTCCCGGGTCAGCACGCCCTTCATTTCCAGGAACGGCAGCAGCGCCTCTTCCAGGTCGTAGCGGTAGCTGGTGTTGTCCATGTCGAAGACGGCGAAGGCGCCCTTGTTGGCGTTGGCCGCGATCAGGGCGTCGAGCTGCTTGGCGGCCGGCTCCGGCCAGTGCTTGAGTTCGGTGGCGGCGCTGGCGGTGCCGGCAAGGCCGGCAAGGAGCAGGCTGGCGAGCAAGGTACGCATCGGCTTCATGGTTTTTCCCCGGATGGTCGTGTGGGTTGGGGAGGAACCGCTGCTCGGCCCCTCCCTGGACTAGTCCAGAGCTGACCCTAGCAAAGCCTCATTGCAGTTCGACGACGAGGGCGACGCCCAGCGTTGCGACAGCGCCAGAACGTGGTTGATAGCGACATTGCATGCCGGATAACGGCAAGTTCCCGCGAGATTCCGCCCTTTACCGTGTAGGAGCGGATCTTATCCGCGAAGTCCCTACACCCCGCTCCCCGCCAACATGAGCGCGCCATGCGGGCGCATCGCGAACAAAGTCCGCTCCTACGAGAGCATTTCCACCTCGGGCAGTTGCATGGTCCGCACTTCGGCGAGCAGGAAGTCGCGCAGCCGGCGCAGGCGCTCCTGCTGGCGCCGCGCCTTCGGCCAGACCAGGTAGTAGCACTCGCCACTGGCCACCGCGGTCGGCCAAGGCAGCGCCAGGCGGCCGAGGCCGGCATCCTCGGCAACCATCACCAGGTCACCGATGGACAGGCCATAACCGCGCGTCGCCGCGACTATGCCCAGCTCCAGGGTATCGAAGACCTGCCCGCCCTTGAGCGACACCTGCTCGCTCAGACCCATGCGCTGCAGCCAGCGGCGCCAGTCGCGGCGGTCCGGCGTCGGATGCAGCAATTCGGCCGCGGCCAGGCGCTCGACGTCCCAGGGGCCATCGTCGAGCAGCTGTGGCGCACCTACCGGGATCAACCATTCAGGGAACAGCAAAGCGCTCTCCCAGTCCTCCGGGAAATTGCCGTCGCCCAGCAGCACCGCACAGTCGAAGGGCTCGTGGGCGAAGTCGACGCGGTCGACGTCCATCCAGGCGCTGGTCAATTGCACCTCGACATCGTTGTTGCTCATGCGGAACGCGCTCAGGCGCGGCAGCAGCCAACGCATGGTCAGGGTCGAGGGGGCTTTCAAGCGCAGCACGTCCTCGTCGCTACGCAGGGCGGCGCAAGCGCGCTCCAGCGCATTGAAGCCGTCGCGCAGGCCGGGCAGCAGCAGGCGCGCCGGCTCGGTCAGGCGCAGCTGGCGGCCTTGCCGAACGAACAGCTGGCAGTCGAAATGCTCCTCCAGGGTGCGCACATGGCGGCTGACGGCGCTCTGGGTGATCGCCAGTTCCTGGGCTGCGCGGGTGAACGACGAATGCCGCGCGGCCGCCTCGAAGGCGCGCAGGGCGTAGAGCGGCGGCAGACGGCGATTCACGGCGAACACTCCATGCATGAGTTTGACTCATGCATTGCATCGCTTTTTTCCTTTTGTGGGAAGCCCTCCAGAGCCCACAGAATCAGCAGATCGAAACCAAGGCGCGCGCCTGAGCGAGCGTCTTCATTGAGCCAGACTCATTTCATGCCTACTGCCTACCAGACCGAACTGAAGGCCATCCTGCGCTTGGCCGGACCGCTGATCGCCGCGCAGCTGGCTTATGTCGCCATGCTTTTCATCGACACCCTGATGATGGGCAAGCTCGGCCCGCAGGCGCTGGCCGCGGGTGGCCTGGGCGCCTCTACCTATGCATTCGTGTCGACCGTGTGCAGCGGCGTGGTGGCCGCCACCGGCAACCTGGTGGCGATCCGACATGGCGCCCGGGACAAAGCCGGCGCCGCCCGTGCGGTCCAGGCCGGGCTCTGGGTCGGCGGCGGCCTGGCCTTGTTGGCCGGCACCCTGCTGTGGAACCTGGAGCCGGTGCTGCTGACTTTCGGCCAGGCGCCGGAAACAATGCAGGGCACCATGAGTTTTCTGCACAGCATCGTCTTTGCCCTGCCCGGCTACATGGCCTTCATGGTGCTGCGCGGCTTCACCAGCGCCATCGAGCGCACCGGCCCGGTGATGGCCATCAGCGTGCTCGGCGCCCTGGCCAACCTGTTGCTGAACAGCGCTTTCCTGCACGGCTGGTTCGGCCTGCCGCGCCTCGGCCTGGCCGGCATCGGCCTGGTCACGGCGATCGTCATGAACCTGCTGCCGCTGGCGCTCGCCCTCTACCTGCGCTGGCATCCGGCTTACGCCGGCTATTCCCTGCTGCGCGGGCTCGCCCGGCCGGACCGGCAAGGCATCGGCGACACGCTTCGCCTGGGCCTACCCATCGGCGGCACCTACGCAGTGGAGTCCGGCATGTTCGCCGTCGCCACCCTGTGCATGGGCGCGATCGGCGCCACGGCGCTGGCGGCGCACCAGATCGCCATCCAATCGGTGTACCTGGCGTTCATGGTCCCGGTGGGCATTTCCTACGCGGTGACCTTCCGTATCGGCCAGCACTTCGGCGCCGGACGCCTGCTCGAAGCGCGGCGCGCCGGGCGCGTGGGCATCGGTTTCGGCGCGCTGTGCATGTTCGCTTTTGCCGGATTGTTCTGGCTGGCGCCACGGCAAGTCATCGGGCTGTTCCTCGACCTCGATGCGCCGGGCAACCGCGAAGTGGTGCTGTTGGCGACGAGCCTGCTGGCGATTGCCGCCTGGTTCGAGCTGTTCGACGGCCTGCAGAGCATCGCCATGGGCGCCATCCGTGGGCTGAAGGATGCCCGCACCACTTTCCTGGTCGGGCTCGCCGGCTACTGGCTGGCCGGTGTGCCGCTGGCCTGGCTGCTGGCCTTCCCGGCCGGCTGGGGGCCGCAAGGCGTGTGGTGGGGATTGGCTGCGGGATTGGCCTGCACCGCGCTAGGGCTGTGCCTGGCTTTCGAATGGCGTACGGCGCGTCTGCTGCAACCGGCGCCGCTGCCGGGGCTCAGTTGCCCACCGGGTCCTGCTGCCTGAGCGCGCGACCGGCGCCGAACACCAGGAAGCGCGCCAGCTCGGCCAGCGGCAACGGCCGGCTGATCCAGTAGCCCTGCACCTGGTCGCAGCCGAACTGGCGCAGCTGCTGTTGCTGGTCGGCGCACTCGACGCCCTCGGCCACCACCTCCAGGTTGAGGTTGTGCGCCAGGTTGATCATCGCGCGCACCAGTTGGCGGTTCTCCGCGCGCTCGTGCATGCCGCCGACGAAGCTCTTGTCGATCTTCAGCAGGGTGATCGGCAGGCTGTTGAGGTGGACGAACGAGGAGAAGCCGGTGCCGAAGTCGTCCAGGGAGAAGCGCACGCCCAGCTGACCGAGCGCCTGCATGGTCTGAAGCACCTGGTCGCTGCGGCGCATCACGGCGGTCTCGGTGAGCTCGAACTCCAGCCAGCGCGCATCCACGCCGCGCTCTTGAATCAGTCGCTGCAGCGTTGGCAGCAGCTGACTGTCCTGGAACTGGCGGAACGACAGGTTGATCGCCATATGCAGCGGCGGCAGGCCACGCCCGAGCAGCCACTGCATGTCGCGCAAGGCGCGCGAGATCACCCAGTAGCCGAGCGGCACGATCAGCCCGCTTTCCTCGGCCAGCGGCACGAAGTCGCCCGGCGTAAGCAGGCCACGCTGCGGATGGCGCCAGCGCACCAGGGCTTCCAGGCCGACGATGCTTCCGCTCGCCAGGTCCAGACGTGGTTGGTAGTGCAGTTCGAGCTCGTCGCGGCGCAGTGCCCGGCGCAGTTCGCTTTCGAGGTCGGCGAGGCTGCGCGCCCCCCGATTTATGCGCTCGTCGAACAGGTGGAAGGTACAGCCCTGGCGAATCTTCGCCTGCTGCATGGCGATGTGCGCATGCCACATCAGGGTGTCGGCGCTGTCGCCAGAACGCGCATGGGCGACGCCCAGGCTGCAACCCAGCAGCAGGCTCTCGCCTTCGACCCAGTAGGGTTCGCCGAGCACTTCGACGATCCGTTCGGCGAGGCGCTCTACGCGAGCGGGATCGCGGCGGGTATCCAGCAGCAGGGCGAATTCGTCGCTGCCCAGGCGCGCCAGGCTGTCGCCGTGCTCCAGCTGCCCTTTCAGGCGCGCCACGACCTGCAGGATCAGGCGATCACCGCCCTGGTGGCCGAGGGCATCGTTGACGTGGCGGAAGTTGTCCAGATCGAGGTGGCCGAGCGCCAGGCCACGCCCCTGGAACTCGGCCAGGCGCGCGGCGAGAAGGGTCTGGAAGCCCTGGCGGTTGGCGATGCCGGTCAGCGGGTCCTGTTCGGCCAGGCGCTGCAGGGTGAACTGCAGGTTCGAGCGCTCACGGGCGTAGCGCAGCGCACGGCGCAGCACTTCGCCGTTGAGGGTCTCGGGCACCAGCCAGTCGGCGACGCCGGCCGGCGCTGTGGCAGGCTCGCGCTCCAGCAGGACGATCATCGGCAGGCCGCACTGGCCGCTGGAGGGCAGCTTGTCCGGGGTGGCCAGCAGCAGGCCGACCTGGTCCTCGTCGAACAGGCTGCAGGCGGATTCCCAGGACGGCGCGGTAATCAACGAATAGGCAGCCCCCAGCGCGCCGAGATGCTCGCGCAGCAATTGGACCCACTGCGGCGCTTCCGCCAGCAGGAGCAGGCGCGTTGGTTCCACCGACGCAGCCAAGCGACCCCCATCCATCGAAAAGGAACGATTCCCGAGCGCCATTCCGTGCGCCGGTCGCCCCGGTTGTGAACACCGCCGCTGCTGGCTGTAAGCCAGATCCTATGCGGGATTCGGAGAAACTCTTCAGAGTTTTCTTCAAGTAATGCCGGTACAAGCCTAATACAAGAGTGAATTTATCCAAAACAGCGAAGCTCGACAGCGTCACAGATTGCCGCTTTTCCGGCCGCCGCCACAGGCTCCCCCCGCCGTCCTGTTAGAATGGCCGCCCTCTTCGCAACAGATTCCCCCACGCCTCATGTCCCGACTCAATCCCCGGCAGCAGGAAGCCGTGAACTACGTCGGCGGCCCCTTGCTGGTGCTTGCCGGTGCCGGCTCCGGCAAGACCAGCGTGATCACCCGCAAGATCGCCTACCTGGTCCAGCAGTGCGGTATCCGCGCCCAATACATAGTCGCGGTGACCTTCACCAACAAGGCCGCACGCGAGATGAAGGAGCGCGTCAGCACCCTGCTGCGCCCCGGCGAAGGCAAGGGCCTGACGGTCTCCACCTTCCACAACCTGGGCCTGAACATCATCCGCAAGGAATACGCCGCGCTCGGCTACAAGCCGGGGTTCTCGATCTTCGACGAGAGCGACGTGAAGGCGCTGATGACGGACATCATGCAGAAGGAGTACTCCGGGGACGACGGCATTGACGAGATCAAGAACCTCATCGGCGCCTGGAAGAACGACCTGATCCTGCCGGAAGAGGCGCTGGAGAAGGCGCGCAACCCCAAGGAACAGACCGCGGCGATGGTCTACCTGCACTACCAGCGCACCCTGCGCGCGTACAACGCGGTGGACTTCGACGACCTCATCCTGCAGCCGGTGAAGCTGTTCCAGAACCACCCGGACATCCTGGAAAAGTGGCGCAACCGCGTGCGCTACATGCTGGTCGACGAATACCAGGACACCAACGCCAGCCAGTACCTGCTGGTGAAGATGCTGGTGCAGCAGCGCGCGCACTTCACCGTGGTGGGCGACGACGACCAGTCGATCTACGCCTGGCGCGGCGCGCGCCCGGAAAACCTGATGCAGCTGAAGGAAGACTTCCCTTCGCTGAAGGTGGTGATGCTGGAGCAGAACTACCGCTCCACCAGCCGCATCCTCAAATGCGCCAACATCCTCATCGCCAACAACCCGCACGTCTTCGAGAAACAGCTGTGGAGCGAGATGGGCGAAGGCGACCCGATCCGCGTGATCCGCTGCCGCAACGAGGAAGCCGAGGCCGAGCGGGTGGCGATGGAAATCCTCACCATCCACCTCAAGACGCAGCGACCCTACAGCGAATTCGCCATCCTCTACCGCGGCAACTACCAGGCCAAGCTGATCGAGCTGAAGCTGCAGCACCACCAGATTCCCTACCGCCTCTCCGGCGGCACCAGCTTCTTCGGCCGCCAGGAAGTGAAGGACGTGATGTCCTACTTCCGCCTGCTGGTGAACCCGGACGACGACAACGCCTTCCTGCGGGTGATCAACGTGCCGCGCCGGGAGATCGGCTCCACCACCCTGGAGAAACTCGGCAACTACGCCACCGAGCGCGGCATCTCGATGTTCGCCGCCGCCGGTGAACTGGGCCTGTCCGAGCACCTGGACAATCGCTATGTCGAACGCCTGCAGCGCTTCAAGCGCTTCATCGACAAGGTCCGCGAGCAATGCGCCGGCAACGATCCCATCGGCGCACTGCGCAGCATGGTGATGGACATCGACTACGAGAACTGGCTGCGGCAGAACGCCTCCAGCGACAAGGTCGCCGACTTCCGCATGGGTAACGTCTGGTTCCTCATCGAAGCGCTGAAGAACACCCTGGAGCGCGACGAAGAAGGCGACATGACCATCGAGCAGGCCATCGCCAAGCTGGTCCTGCGCGACATGCTCGAGCGCCAGCAGGAGGAAGAGGAAGGCGCCGAAGGCGTGCAGATGATGACCCTGCACGCCTCCAAGGGCCTGGAATTCCCCTACGTGTTCATCCTCGGCGTGGAGGAGGAAATCCTCCCGCACCGTTCCAGCATCGAGGCCGACACCATCGAGGAAGAGCGCCGCCTGGCCTACGTCGGCATCACCCGGGCGAAGAAGAACCTGGCGATGACCTTCGCCGCCAAGCGCAAGCAGTACGGCGAGATCATCGACTGCTCGCCGAGTCGCTTCCTTGACGAATTGCCGCCCGAAGACCTGGTCTGGGAAGGCCAGGAAGACGCACCGCAGGAAGTGAAGGCAGCCAAGGGCAACGCAGCACTGGCGGATATCCGCGCACTGCTCAAGCGCTGACCGACGAACCTGTAGGAGCGGACCTTGTCCGCGATCGCGGGCATGGCCCGCTCCTACAGGGGGCATGGGTGTTGGGGTTTTCGCGGATAACATCCGCTCCTACGATTCCGACAGCGACCCACAAGCTGTCCACTTGATCAGCTTTTACTTCCGTCGGGAGGTCGCGCAATCCGCCGCGTCCGAGGTAGAATTACGCGCTTCACCAGCGGCAGCAGCTCCGCCAGGAAGCACGCAAATTGAACATCCTCAAAGACAAGATTCGCAGCGAAGGCATCGTCCTCTCCGACCAGGTTCTCAAGGTAGACGCCTTCCTCAACCACCAGATCGACCCGCTGCTGATGAAGCACATCGGCCATGAGTTCGCCGAGCGCTTCAAGAACCAGGGCATCACCAAGATCGTCACCATCGAGGCCTCGGGCATCGCCCCGGCGGTCATGGCCGGCCTGGAGCTGGGCATTCCGGTGATCTTCGCCCGCAAGTTCCAATCGCTGACGCTGAAGAACGACCTGCTGATCTCCAAGGTGTTCTCCTTCACCAAGCAGACCGAAAGCACCATTGCCATCTCGGCGCGCCACCTGACCAGTGCCGACCACGTGCTGGTGATCGACGACTTCCTCGCCAACGGCCACGCCGCCAAGGCGCTGATCGACCTGATCGGCCAGGCCGGGGCGAGCGTCGCCGGCATGGGCATCGTCATCGAGAAATCGTTCCAGGACGGCCGCGCGCTGCTGGAAAGCGAAGGCTACCGCGTGGAATCGCTGGCGCGTGTGAAGTCTCTGGCGAACGGCCAGGTCGAGTTCCTCGACGACTGACCGGCTGCTCGCGAACAGCACACATGAAAAAGCCGCCCGTGGGCGGCTTTTTCGTTGTCTGGCGTCGGATCAGAGGCCGGACATGTGCTTGATCGCACCTTTGAGCTCGGCATCCGAGCAATCGGCGCAGGTGCCTTTCGGCGGCATGGCATTGAAGCCGGAGATCGCCTTGGCCAGCAGGCCGTCGAGACCGCCCTGCTCTTTCGCGCGCTTGCCCCATTCGGCCTTGTCGCCAACCTTCGGCGCGCCCAGCAAGCCGGTGCCGTGGCAGTTGGTGCAGACCTTGCCGACGATCTCTTCGCCGGAGCGCGGCGCACCGCCCGCAGCACCTGCGGAAGCGACAGCACCTACACCTTCGCATTCCTTGCCCTGGACGCAGACCTTGCCCACCGGCTCGAGACGCTTGGCGATGGCGTCATCACTGGTCGTAGCCTGAGCGCTCGCGGCCAACAGGGCCAGCACGGCGGCTTGGGCCACCAGCATTTTCTTAATCAGGTTCACCCTTTCACCCTCTTCGTGGCTAGTCACGCCCGAGCACGGAATCCATCGCAGTCTAGGTCGCGCGGGCGGCGCAAGTATAACGGAAGACCTCAAGTACGGAACAATTGCAGGCCCCCGGCAGGGCTTGCGTCATACAGTCGCAGGCGGCTCAGCCGCCTCTAAAAATTTGCCGGGGTCGTCGCGCTGATCAGCCTCGCCGGGGCGTCGAAGGGATTGCGGAAGCGGTGCGGGCGAGTGCTATCGAAATAATAGCTGTCGCCGCTCTCGAGAACGTACACCTCGTCGCCGACGGTCAGCTCGAGGCGGCCTTCGACCAGCACGCCGGTCTCTTCGCCTTCGTGGGAGTACATGTCGTCACCAGTGTCGGAACCCGGCGGATAGACCTCGTCGAGCAGGGTCATGGCGCGACTGGGATAGGCCTTGCCGATCAGCTTCATGATGATCGAGCCATTCGACATGTCGCTGAGTTCGTCTGCCTTGTAGACCACCTGGGTGTTGCTGTCCTGCTCGATGTCCAGGGAGAAGAACTCGACCAGGGACATCGGGATGCCGCTCAGCACCTTCTTCAGGGAGCTGATCGAAGGACTCACGCTGTTCTTCTCGATCATCGAGATGGTGCTGTTGGTAACGCCCGCCCGTTTGGCGAGTTCACGCTGGGACAGCCCTTTCAGTTTGCGGATCGCTTGCAGACGAGCACCAACGTCCAAGGGTGGGGTCCTCCTACTTTCTTGTTCTGGCAGGCTCTAAAGGCGAAACCCGCCAACGCCTCACGGCGAGCGGGTTCGAAGTGGACCGTATCATGGCAACACCGTTCAGTATTTACAACATAGCGGCCATGAATCCTGCGCAAACTTTACGCAAGTCGTCGCCTATTCGTCCGAGTAGACGCGCGGGACCCGCTTGAGGTTGCAGAACAGTTGGTAGGGGATGCTGCCGCACAGGCTGGCCAGGCGGCTGGCGGGGACCTGCGAGCCCCACAGCTCGACGCGACTGCCGAGGCCGGCACCGGGCAGGTCGGTGAGATCGACGGTGAGCATGTCCATGGAGACCCGGCCCATGATGCGGCTGGGGCGGCCATCGATGAAGATGGGCGCGCCATCCGGCGCGTGGCGGGGATAGCCGTCGGCATAACCCATGGCGACGACGCCAACGCGCACCGGGCGCTCGGCGACGAAGCGGGCGCCGTAGCCGACCGGCTCACCGGCCGGCAGTTCGCGCACGCTGATCACCTGGGACTCCAGGGTCATCACCGGGCGCAGTTGGTCAGCCAGCGGGTGATCCTGTTCGAAGGGCGTGGCGCCGTAGAGCATGATGCCCGGACGCACCCAATCGCTGGGCACGCTCGGCCAGCCGAGGATGCCGGGGGAGTTGCGCAGGCTGACCTCGAACGTCTGGCCCAGCCCGCTGCGTACCGCTTCGAAGGCCGCGACCTGTTCTTCGGTGCGGCGGCAATCCAGCTCGTCGGCACGTGCGAAGTGGCTCATCAGCACGACCTTCGCCACATGCGGCAGCGCCTGCAGGCGAGCCAGAGCAGCGGCGTAGTCCTGCGGGAAGAAGCCAACGCGGTGCATGCCTGAGTCCATCTTCAGCCACAGCGTCAGCGGCTTGCCAGGACGGGCGCGCTCGATGGCTTCCAGCTGCCAGGCCGAGTGCACCACGTACCACAGGTCATGGCGTTCGATCAGCTCCAATTCGCTGGCCTCGAAGAAGCCTTCGAGCAGCAGGATCGGCGCGCGGATGCCGGCTTCGCGCAGCTCCAGCGCCTCTTCGATGCAGGCCACGGCGAAACCGTCAGCCTCCGCTTCCAGTGCCTGAGCGCAACGCACAGCGCCGTGGCCGTACGCGTCAGCCTTGACCACCGCGAGCGCGCGGGCGCCACTGACTTCGCGGGCCAGGCGGTAGTTGTGGCGCAGGGCCTTCAGGTCGATCAGGGCACGGGCTGGACGCATGGCGGGAATTCTCTTGTACGAATACGGCAGGCTCGCGCGCAACTGCGCTCCTGCGGGAATCAAAAAAAGCCCGGCAGTGTGGCCGGGCATACGCGAGTCGTTACGGCAGCGCCGCGACCACCGACATCTCGACGAGGATCTCCGGCTCGCACAGCTTGGCCTCGACGGTTGCGCGGGCGGGAGCGACGCCTTGTGGCAGCCACTGGTCCCAGACGCTGTTCATGCCAGCGAAGTGCGCATCGATGTCCTTCAGGTAGATGGTCACCGAGAGGATCCGGCTCTTGTCGGTGCCGGCTTCGTCCAGCAGGCGTTCGATGCTGGCCAGGGTCTCGCGGGTCTGTTGCTCGATGCCGGCGGCCATGTCGTCACCCACCTGGCCCGCCAGGTAGACGGTGCCGTTGTGGACGACGATCTGACTCATCCGCGCATTAGTGTGCCGGCGCAGGATGGCCATTCTGGCTCTCCGAGGTGTTGCTGTAGCGGGAGATGTCCAGGCCTTCGGTGCTGATCTGCGGACGCTTCTTCGCCATCAGGTCGGCCAGGTAGCGGCCCGAGCCGCAGGCCATGGTCCAGCCTAGGGTGCCGTGACCGGTGTTGAGGAACAGGTTGCGGTAGCGGGTCGCACCGACGATCGGGGTGCCGTCCGGAGTGGCCGGGCGCAGGCCGGTCCAGAAGGTCGCCTGGCTGACGTCACCGCCCTCGGGGTAGAGGTCGTTGGTGATCATTTCCAGGGTTTCGCGACGACGCGGGTTCAGCGACAGGTCGAGACCGGCGATTTCGGCCATGCCGCCAACGCGGATGCGCTTGTCGAAGCGGGTGATGGCGACCTTGTAGGTCTCGTCGAGGATGGTCGAAGTCGGCGCCATGTCCGGGTTGGTGATCGGCACGGTCAGCGAGTAACCCTTCAGCGGGTACACCGGGGCATTGATGCCCAGCGGCTTGAGCATCTGCGGCGAGTAGCTGCCGAGCGCCAGCACATAGTGGTCGGCGGTGACCAGTTGGCCATCGATCCACACGCCATTGATGCGGTCGCCGGCGAAGTCGATGCGCTGGATGTTCTGGTTGAAGCGGAACTCGACGCCCAGGCCAGCGGCCATGTTGGCCAGCTTGGTGGTGAACATCTGGCAGTCGCCGGTCTGGTCGTTCGGCAGACGCAGGGCACCGACCAGCTTGTCGGCGACCTTGGCCAGGGCCGGCTCGACGCGGGCAATGCCGGCGCGGTCGAGGACTTCATAGGGCACGCCCGAGCTTTCCAGCACGGAAATGTCCTTGGCGGCGGAATCGAGCTGCGCCTGGGTACGGAACAGTTGGGTGGTGCCCAGGGTGCGGCCTTCGTAGCTGATACCGGTTTCGGCGCGCAGCTCGTCGAGGCAGTCGCGGCTGTACTCGGACAGACGCACCATGCGCTCCTTGTTCACCGCGTAGCTGGCGGCGTTGCAGTTGCGCAGCATCTGCCACATCCAGGCGTACTGGCTGGGGTCACCGGTGAGTTTGATCGCCAGCGGCGCGTGCTTTTCCAGCAGCCACTTCATGGCCTTCAGCGGGATGCCCGGGGCGGCCCAGGGCGAGGCATAGCCAGGGGAGACCTGACCGGCGTTGGCGAAGCTGGTTTCCAGGGCCGGGCCGGGTTGACGGTCGACAACCACCACCTCGAAACCGGAACGAGCCAGATAGTAAGCACTGGTGGTACCGATCACACCGCTGCCAAGCACCAGAACACGCATCGCTGCCTCCTGACATCGCGCACAGGTGTGCACGATGTTTCTTATTTTGAACGTGAATGCGCGCAGTATAGAAATGTCACGCCAGAAATATTCACCATTTAAATAGGAGTAATTAAGGAAAAATCCTGGCAAAAGCCCAAGTTACGGAGCCACATCCACCAGGCATGATGGGATATCACCCGAAAATACCGCAGCGATCAATTGGCACTAATTTGAGCTTTTCAGAAAGGAATTTTGCACAGACGGCAAGGTGCGGGATTAAATCCCGCACAGGTCGCCGGAAACAGGAATAAAGCTCGCTGCGGCTGCCTGCCGCAGGCGCCCCACGACGGGCGGCGCGGGCAGGGAAATCCCCTTACTTGCGCACCCACTTGCCGTTCAGCTGGATGAACTGCCCCGCAGGCGTGCGCTCGATCGCCTTCTTCCCGGCCAGGGCCTCGACGTCGGCCAGCTTGGCGCCGTTCTGGCTGGCCACCTTCTGGTATTCGGCGCGTCGCGCGGCGTTGATCTGGCTGGCGATGTCCGCCGCCTGGCCGCTGTTGCTGACCACCCCCAGGTAGCCGTCCGGCTGCTCGCCGACCAGGCCTTGGGCCTTGGCCGCGCCGAGGGCACCCATCGCCTGTTCCAGGTTCATGGCCAGTGCCGGCAGGCTGACCAGGCCGAGGACCAACAGGGCGGCGCCGAGTTTGCTGCGCAATTTCATGTGAAAGCTCCTCAGAACAGACCGCTGTTCTCGTTGATGATGCCGTCCAGGGCCTTGTCGACCTTGATGTAGATCTCGTGCTCGATCTTCACGTTCAGGTTTATGTTGATCGGCTCCTTGGGCGCCGCCAGCTGGACCGTCGGCGTGCAGCCCTGGACCAGGCCGAGCAGGGCCAGGGCGATGAAGAGGGCGCTAAGGCGCATGCGGTTCTCCTTGCGCTCAGGGCGCGGCGGAAGGGTTCTTGCGCAGGCGCTCCTGCACGCGCTTGCGGATGATCTCGCTGACCCGGTCGCTCAGCTGCAGGCTGGTCATCAGGGCCGGAATGTTCTCTTCCAGGTTGACGTTGAGGTTGATCGGCCGGCCCTGCTCCAGCGCCGGATTCTGCCCACTCAGGCTGAGCCCGAGGCGCAGGCGACCGTCCTGAGCATAATCCAGCGAGCTGCCGAGCTGCTGGTAACGGAAGTCGTCGAGGGCCGTGGCCACCAGCTGCATCGCCGGGTTGTTGCTGCCCAGGGCGCGAATCTTCTCCGAGCGGAATTGCAGGAAACCCGGCTGCCGCGCTGCGAGCTTGCCGCCCTGGATGCTGAGCCCGCCCGGGCCGATGTGCAGCGGCAGCTCGCCATCGATGATGCCATTGCCGGCCAGCCCCTCGGCGGGATACGCCTTGAGGACTTCCTCCAGCAGCACGCCCTCCAGGTGCAGGCTCTGCGGGGCGTTGTCTTGCGCCAGCTCCAGGCCGCCCGGTTCCAGCCAAGCGCGCCCGCCGAACAGGCGAAGCTCGGCCTGCTGCCAGTCGAGGCGACCACCGAGCGGCTTGCCCAGTGTCGCCCCGTAGCGCCCCTGGAGTTGCAGCGGCCCCAGCGCTACACCGGGGTTGAGGCGCTCGATACGCAGTGCAGGCAGCTGAACTGTCAGCGCATCGCCACGCAGTTTTACTTGCGCGCTGGCGTCCGCGCCGTGGACTTCGCTGCGGTCGTAGACGCCCTCCAGGCCCTTCGCGCTCAGTTGCAGATCGAGCTGCTGCGCCTTGCCTGCCGGCAAGCTCCAGTCCAGACGGCCCTGCAGCCGGCCATTGTCCAGGCCGAGCAGCGCCGGCCAATCGGCCAGGCTGGCCGCCAGCGGATTGCCGCTATCGAGGGCGACTTCCGGCATCTGCGCATTCAGCTGCAGGCCACCGTCAGCGGCACGGTGCAACACGATGTCGGCCACCAGCCCGCCAGTGTTCTGCAGTTTCCCCTTGGCGCCTTGTTCAAGCTGGCTGGCATTCAGGTCGCCCTGGTAGGTCCAGCCCAGTGGCTTGAGGTGGGCTTGGCGTAGATTGCCGACTTCCAGCCGCACCGGGCCGGCGAAGGAGTAGCTAAGGGGATCGGCGGCGGCGTAGCCCAATTGCAGGGAGGCGCCGGTCGTCTTGGCGCTGACCTTCGTACTGCTGATTCCGGCAATGCCAGACAGACTCGCGAGTCGTACCTGCGCATCGCGCCCCAGGCGCAACGTCGTCGCGCTACTGCCGAGTTCACCTTCCAGCGGCAGGTCGAGCACTCCGCCCGCCAGGCGCAGATCACCCAACTGAAGATTCGGCACCTGGCCCTGAAATCTGGCTTCGCGCAGCTCGAGGCTTGGCGGTTCGCCGTCGCGCAGAGCCAGCACGCCCCGTAGACGCGCGGTGCTTGCGCCCTTGATGCGCGCATCTATGCGCACCGCTGGCACGCTGCCTTCTTCCGGCTGCATCTGCACGCGCAGGCTCGCCGGACGCAGGCCGACCGGCAGCGCCTGCAGCCAATCGCCATAGAGGTCGGCGAGATACAGATCACCGCTGAGAATGCGCGGCCGCCAGTGCCCCGGCTGCTCCGCCGCGGCCTGCAGTTGCAGATCGCCCTGCAGACCGCCGACGCCGGGCAGCGGCCAGGGCTGCGGCAACTGCATGGTCAGGTCCAGGCTGCCGCGGCTGTCGCGCAGCCCCGGCCAGTCCGGCCAGGGCGAGTCGCCAGCGAGGACGGTGTCCCAGGTCAGGCGCAAGCGCCCGGCTTCCGGCAGGGACAGCGGCAGGGTCGGCGTCGGCAACCAGGGCGCAAGCCAGGTACGTACGGCATCCAGCGGTGGCAGACCGGGGCTGGCCAGGCTGCCGCGCCATTGGCGCCCGGCCGGCAGCCACTCGGCCTGCAGGTCGGCCAGGCGCTGGTCGTCGATATCGCCGTTCAGGTTCAACTGCCAGTTGGCGTCCTGCCGCCGCAGTTCACCGTTGAGCGACAGCCGTCCGCTTCCTTGGTGCAGCTCGGCGCTCAGAGTGGCGGCGCCGTCCGGCAATTGGCGCCAGGAAAGGCTGCCGTTCAACCGACAAACGGGCGCGCCGGGGCAAGGCAGTTCGACTTCGAGGCGCGGTAGGGAAATGCGCTGCGGCAGCAGGCTCAACCAACCGGCCAGTTGCTCCGGCAGGAGCCCGGCGCCTGGTGTCGGCGCGGCGGGGGCGGCCTGCCAGGCGGCAAAACGCAGGCGCCCCAGCGACAAGGGCCCCAGGCGCCAGCGGCCATCGACGCGGCGCGGCCATTCCAGGCGCAGCTGCTCGCCCAACACGTCCAGTCGCGCCCCGCCAAGGTCGCGGCGCAGGGTCAGGTGCTCCACGCGCACGCCGTCGAGCGACAGCGTTGGGCCTTGCCAGTCCAACTCCACCACGCCTTCTTCGACGAGAAAACGTTGCCACGCCTGCCATGCCAGCCCGGCGAGCAGCAGCAGGAGAAGCGCCAGCAACAGCGGCAAGCGGGGGCGGATTGACGGCATGCCAGGCTCCAGGGGCCGAACGGACGCGCCCGGGAATCCGGTCCGGGCTTGGGAAAAGGCTGGCGGTGGGCCGCCAGAAGATCAAGCCGCAGTGATATTCACTGGCTGACAGACTATATTTGGCGACAATCACCACTCATAAGAAATCCCCCAGAGCATCCGACCATGAGAACCCAGCACCAAAGCCGCCGCGAACTGGACAAGATCGACCGCAATATCCTGCGCATCCTCCAGGAAGAAGGGCGCATCTCCTTCACCGAGCTGGGCGAGCGGGTCGGCCTCTCCACCACGCCCTGCACCGAGCGTGTGCGGCGCCTGGAGCGCGAGGGGATCATCATGGGCTACAACGCCCGGCTGAATCCGCAGTACCTCAAGGCCAGCCTGCTGGTGTTCGTCGAGATCAGCCTGGACTACAAGTCCGGCGACACCTTCGAGGACTTCCGCCGCGCCGTGCTCAAGCTGCCGCACGTGCTGGAGTGCCACCTGGTTTCGGGGCACTTCGACTACCTGGTGAAAGCGCGCATCTCGGAAATGGCTTCCTACCGCAAACTGCTCGGCGACATCCTGCTGAAGCTGCCGCACGTGCGCGAGTCGAAGAGCTACATCGTCATGGAAGAGGTAAAAGAAAGCCTGACCCTGCCGATTCCCGACTGATCGACACCTGCTCCCCGCATCTTTACAACTTCCCGCTTGGCGCGGCGGGAAGTCGGCGTTTATCCTGCGTAAAATTTTAACAACACAGCAATCAGGATATCGCACATGAACGCCCGCGTTCGCCTCCCGGTGCACACCGACCAGCACGCCCCTTCCTACTACGCCGCGACCGTCAACCGTCGTATCGAGTGCCCGCCCCTGGCCGGCGAGGAAAAGGCGGACGTGTGCATCATCGGCGGCGGCTTCTCCGGGCTGAACACGGCGATCGAGCTGGCCGAGCGCGGCCTCTCGGTGATCCTGGTGGAAGCGCACAAGATCGGCTGGGGCGCCAGCGGGCGCAACGGCGGGCAGTTGATCCGCGGCGTCGGCCACGGCGTCGAACAGTTCGAGCCGGTGATCGGCAAGGACGGCGTGTTCCAGCTCAAGCTGATGGGCCTGGAGGCGGTGGAAATCGTCCGCCAGCGCGTGGCGAAGTACGCCATCGACTGCGACCTGACCTGGGGCTACTGCGACCTGGCCAACAAGGCCTCGGACGTCGAAGGCTTCCGCGAGGACTACGAAGAGCTCAAGGGCCTGGGCTACCAGCACGAACTGCGCATGGTCCCGAAAGAGGAAATGCGCAGCATCGTCGGTGCCGACTGCTACGTCGGCGGCATGGTCGACATGGGCTCCGGCCACCTGCATCCGCTCAACCTGGCCCTCGGCGAAGCGGCCGCCGCGCAGTCCCTGGGCGTACGCCTGTTCGAGGATTCGCCGGTGATCGGTATCGAATACGGCCCCGAAGTGCGCGTGCGTACCGCCAAGGGCAGCGTGCGTGCCAAGACCCTGGTGATCGGCTGCAACGCCTACCAGAACGGCCTGAACAACTACCTCGACGGCAAGGTGCTGCCGGCCGGCAGCTACGTGATCGCCACCGAGCCGCTGGCGCCGGAGCGTGCCCGCGAACTGCTGCCGCAGAACATGGCGGTCTGCGACCAGCGCGTGGCTCTGGACTACTACCGCCTCTCGGCCGATAACCGCCTGCTGTTCGGCGGCGCCTGCCACTATTCCGGACGCGATCCGCAAGACATCGCCGCCTACATGCGACCAAAGATGCTCAAGGTGTTCCCGCACCTGGCGGACGTGCGCGTCGACTTCGAGTGGGGCGGCATGATCGGCATCGGCGCCAACCGCCTGCCGCAGATCGGCCGCCTGCCCGACCAGCCCAACGTGTACTTCGCCCAGGCCTATTCCGGCCACGGGGTGAACGCCACCCACCTGGCCGGCAAGCTGCTCGCCGAGGCCATCGCCGGGCAGCACAGCAACGGCTTCGAGCTGTTCGCCAAGGTCCCGCACATCACCTTCCCCGGCGGCAAGATGCTGCGCTCGCCGCTGCTCGCGCTGGGCATGGCCTGGTATCGCTTCAAGGAAGCGCTCAGCGGCTAGAATCTTGCGCACCGTCGATGGGCGACGGTCCGGAGACTTCTGCTTGCTACAACGCTTCCTGCTGCTGGCGCTGCTGCTTCTCGGTGGCTGCGCCAGCGCCCCGCTTCCCACGCCATCGCACGCATTGGCGGCTTCCGGCACCTTGCTGGGCGATGGCGTGCAACATCGCGCCGCCGCGCACCCGGGCCAATCCGGATTCCACCTGCTGGCATCCAGCAGTGATGCTTTTCTCGCCCGAGTCGACCTGATCCGCGCCGCCCAGCGCAGCCTGGATATCCAGTACTACATCGTCCACGACGGCATCACCACGCGCGCATTGATCTACGAGCTGCTGCGCGCGGCCGACCGCGGCGTGCGCGTACGGGTACTGATCGACGACACCAGCAGTGACGGCTGGGACTACGAAATCGCCACCTTCGCCGCTCACCCGAACATCCAGATCCGCCTGTTCAACCCGCTGCACCTGGGACGCAGCACAGGCATCACGCGCAATCTCGGGCGTCTGTTCAACCTCGCCGAGCAGCACAGGCGCATGCACAACAAGCTTTGGCTGGCCGACAACAGCGTGGCCATCGTCGGCGGGCGCAACCTGGGCGACGAGTACTTCGGGGCCAAGTCGGAGATGAACTTCAGCGACCTCGACCTGCTCGCCGCCGGGCCCGTGGCCGGCGAGCTGGGCCAGAGCTTCGACCAGTACTGGAACAGCGCCATCAGCCGCCCCATCGAGGACTACCTGTGGAGCAAACCCAGCCACGGCGAGCTGGAGCGCGCGCGAGCCCGCCTGCAGCGCTATATGGAAAAAAGCCAGGTGCAGCATTCCAGCTACTTGGAACGCCTGCGCCAGCGCAGCCTTTCGAGCAACCTCGCCAGCTGGTTCGACGAGCTGATCTGGGCGCCCGGCCGAGCGGTCTGGGATGACCCGCTGAAGGTGCTCGACCGCGGCCCCGGACAGGCCGGCCAGCAGCTGAGCGCGCAGCTCGATCCGCTGTTCCAGCAGGTATCGCAGGAGCTGATCCTGGTGTCGGCCTACTTCGTGCCAACCGACAAGGGCATGACCTACCTGACCGGGCGCGCCGACCAGGGCGTGAGCGTGCGCCTGTTGACCAACTCGCTGGAAGCCACGGACGTGCCCGCCGTCCACGCCGGCTACGCACCCCAACGCATGGCGCTGCTTGAGCACGGCGTGCAGCTCTACGAACTGCGCGCCCAGCCGGACAAGCACCTGGCCGGCGCGCCCTGGCGCGTGCGCGGGTCGAGCAACGCCAGCCTGCACAGCAAGGCGATCGTCTTCGACCGCCGCCAGGTCTTCGTCGGCTCGTTCAATTTCGACCCACGCTCGATCATCTGGAATACCGAGGTCGGAATCATCGTCGACAGCCCTGAGCTCGCGGAAAACACTCGCAAACTAGCGCTGGCCGGGATGTCGCCGAGCGTCAGCTACCGGGTGCGCATCGACCGCTCGGCCGGCCAGCCACGGTTGGCGTGGGTCGACGAGAAGGACGGGCATCCCCGTGTGCTGCACCACGAGCCGGGTAGCCTGTGGCGCCGCTTCAATGCCTGGATCGCCGGCGCCATCGGCCTCGAGAAAATGCTCTAGGAGCGGATCTCATCCGCGAATCGCGCCGGAACCTCCAGCTATCGCGGACAAGGTCCGCTTGTATGGCGTTAGGGTAGGAACCTGTCGGGGTGTGGAGGGACAAGATCCGCTTCTGCAAGCCAGACGGTAGGAGACTTCCCCCACCCACCCGCTCACGACAAGCGCCGATAAGGAATCCATCGGATTGAGTAGCCGCTCAAACCGACAATACCGGCAAGCCTGCGCCAATGTGAGCTCCCGACAGGTTGGACCATCTTCACTGTCGGAGAACCCCATGACAAGCCAAGTTCCGGTTATCGGTATCGATGTCGCCAAGGAGTCGCTGAGCCTCTGCGATACACGCTCGGGCGAAGTATTCGAACTGGCCAATGACGTCCGCACAATCAAGGCCTGGCTGAAAACCCTTCCGCCCTGCTGCGCCATCGCGATCGAAGCGACCAGCACCTATCACATGGATGTTGCGACCCTGGCGCATGCGCGGGGACATCGGATCTACGTCATCAATGGCTTTCGCCTGAGCAACTACCGCAAGGGGATTGGTGGGCGAAACAAGGATGATCGCAGCGATGCCCTGCTGCTGGCCCGTTACCTGACCCACGAACAAGCGCAACTGGAGCCTTGGCAGCCGCCGAGCAAGGCCTACTGCCGCCTGCAGACACTGCTGCATCGGCGTGCTGCACTGGTCCGTAGCGCCATCTCGTTGCGCCAGAGCTTTTCCCAGGATCGCTCCTTGGCCAAGGCGCTAAAGCCTGTTCTCAAGCAAATGGCCACACTGGAGTCACGCCTGGAGAAAGAGATTCAACAGGCGCTGCGAGAGGCTGGCCTAATGGAGCAAAGCAAGCGCTGCCAGGCCATCGAAGGGATCGGACCGCTGACGGCAGCGGCCCTGAACCTGGCATTTCTGCGGGGACGTTTTCGCAATAGCGATGCCTTCATCGCCTTTATCGGATTGGATGTGCGGCTCAAGGAGTCCGGCCGCTATAGCGGCCGACGAAAGCTGACCAAGCAAGGGGACCCTGAAATCCGTCGGCTGCTCCACAACGCGGCCATGGCGGCAGCGCGCACGCAGCGCTGGCAGGCCCTTTACCAAAGCTACCTGGCGCGCGGCCTGAAGAAGATCGAGGCCCTGACTATCCTCGCCCGCAAATTAGCCCGAATTGCCTTTGCCCTGATGCAATCCCAGACCAGCTACCAGCCTCCAAAGCAGGAGCCGTCATTGACATAGAATCTCCTACAGGTAAAGGCAAACGTTGGCGCCGGACCTAGCGCCCACTCGCCTCAGGCAGCCCACTCCCCTGCACTTCGACCGGCGGCAGCCCTTTGCGCCAGACCAGGATGACGAAGCCGAAAGCGCCGAGCGCCATCATCAGTGGCAACGCATGGCCGCTCACCCACTGGCTGACTGCGCCGGTGGTCAGCGGACCGATCAGGCAGCCAATCCCCCAGAGCTGTGCGATGTGCGCGTTGGCGCGGACCAGTTGGTCGTCGCGATAGCGTTCGCCGATGAGAATCAGCGACAGCGTGAACAACCCGCCCGCGCTGGCGCCGAACAGCACCAGCACCGGCCAGATCGCCGGACCGTGGAGCAGCAGCGGGATGCCCAGGCTGCTGAGCAGCAGGACGACGCCGCAGGCCTGGAACAGGCTCTGCCGGGAGACCCTGTCGGCCAGCCAGCCGATTGGCAGCTGCAGCAACGCATCGCCGACCACCACCACCGTCACCATGCTCAGCGCCACCGCCTGACTGAAGCCCTGGCGCACGCCGTAGACCGGCAGCAGGGTCAGGATCATCGCCTCGAAGCCGGCGAACAGGACCACCGCCCACGCGATCGCCGGCAGCTTGGCGCAAAAGGCGAACAGGCCGCGGCCGGAGGCGCTGTGCGGATCGACCTTGGGTGCGCCGCCACGGCCCAGCAACAGCAACGAGCCGCATACCAGCAGGCCTACGCCGATCCAGAACCCGCGATCGTCAGCAGTGCCGATGAAGGTCAGTAGAACCGGGCCGGAGAGCTGGCTCAGCGCATAGCCGGTGCCATACAGCGCAACCAGGCGGCCACGCCACTTCTCGATCGCCAGCTGGTTGATCCAGCTTTCGCCGAGGATGAACACCACGGTCAGCTGCACGCCGATCAGCAGGCGCAGCACCAGCCAGATCGGATAACTCTGCAGCAGCGCCAGAAGGCCGATGGAAAAGGCGCCGCTAAGCAGGCAGCAGCGCATCAGCCGCGGCGTACCGATCCGCGCAGCGAGACGACCGGCAATAAGTGCGCCGAGCAGCACGCCGGCGGCGGGCGTCGCGGCCATCACACCGATGGCGAAGTTGCCGTAGCCCCAGCCTTCCAGGCGCAGGGATACCAGCGGCATGGTCAGGCCCAGGGCGAGGCCGATGCTGATGACCGATAGGCAGACAGCGAAATAAGGACCCCAACGCATTGTCGTTCTCCCGTTCCATCCGGAGCGCACTCCGGGCCAGAAGTCACCCGGCGCGCAATGCAAAACGGCCGGGCTCCCCTAAGGAAACCCGGCCGCGGGTATGGCTCTTGTCAGAGCCGGCCCCGTTGCCCAGGGCCGACCTTGCGCAGCCTGAATCGTCTTACAGCTTGATCCAGGTAGCTTTCAGCTCAGTGTACTTGTCGAAGGCGTGCAGCGACTTGTCACGGCCGTTGCCCGACTGCTTGAAGCCACCGAACGGAGCGGTCATGTCGCCGCCGTCGTACTGGTTGATCCACACGCTGCCGGCGCGCAGGGCCTTGCCGACCAGGTGCGCTTTCGACAGGTTGCTGGTCCACACCGCAGCGGCCAGGCCGTACGGGGTGTCGTTGGCGATGCGCACGGCTTCTTCGGCGTCTTCGAACTCGATCACCGACAGGACCGGCCCGAAGATTTCTTCACGGGCGATACGCATGGCGTTGGTCACGCCGTCGAAGATGGTCGGCTCGACATAGGTGCCACCGGTCTCTTCCAGAGTGCGCTTGCCGCCGGCAACCAGCTTGGCGCCGTCGTCGTGGCCAGCCTGGATGTAGCCCAGGACGTTGTTCATCTGGGTGGTGTCGACCAGCGCACCGACGGTGGTTTCCGGGTCCAGCGGATTGCCCGGTTTCCAGGCCTTCAGCGCTTCGATCACCAGCGGCAGGAACTCGGCCTTGATGGATTTCTCCACCAGCAGGCGGGAACCGGCGGTGCAGACTTCGCCCTGGTTGAAGGCGATGGCGCTGGCGGCGGATTCGGCAGCAGCTTTCAGATCCGGGGCGTCAGCGAAGACGATGTTCGGGCTCTTACCGCCGGCTTCCAGCCAGACGCGCTTCATGTTCGACTCGCCCGCATAGACCATCAGCTGCTTGGCGATCTTGGTCGAACCGGTGAACACCAGGGTGTCGACATCCATGTGCAGGGCCAGGGCCTTGCCGACGGTGTGGCCGAAGCCCGGCAGGACGTTGAACACGCCTTTCGGGATGCCGGCCTCGATGGCCAGCTGAGCAACGCGGATGGCGGTCAGCGGCGACTTCTCGGACGGCTTGAGGATCACCGAGTTACCGGTGGTCAGCGCCGGGCCGAGCTTCCAGCAGGACATCAGCAGGGGGAAGTTCCACGGCACGATGGCAGCAACCACGCCGACCGGCTCGCGGGTGACCAGACCCAGTTCGTTGTGCGGAGTGGCGGCGACTTCGTCGTAGATCTTGTCGATCGCTTCGGCGCTCCAGCGGATGCTGTTGGCGGCACCGGAGACGTCGATGTTCAGCGCGTCGCTGATCGGCTTGCCCATGTCCAGGGTTTCCAGCAGCGCCAGTTCTTCGGCGTGCTCGAGCATCAGCTCGGAGAAACGGATCATGACTTTCTTGCGCTTGACCGGCGCCATGCGCGACCAGACGCCAGATTCGAAGGTGGCACGGGCAACCTGTACGGCGCGTTCGGCGTCGGCGGCGTCGCAGCTGGCGACCTTGGCCAGGAAGCGGCCATCCACCGGGCTCAGGCAGTCGAAGGTCTTGCCGTCGGCGGCATCGACGTACTGGCCGTCGAGGAAGGCGCGGCCTTCGATCTTCAGGTTCTGGGCGCGAGCTTCCCAATCGGCGCGAGTGAGGTTACCCATGACAACTTGTCCTCTTATTGAATTACTTATCGAAGTTCCGGCGCCCGCAGGAGGGGCGCGCTGTCAGAAATTCTGCAAGGCGGCGCACTGGCCACGCTGTCCGCCACCCTAAACCGGAGTGGGCGAATTTTCAATATTTTTGACACTTTGCCGCCAAAACGCCTTGTCACGTTCGTTTTATTAAACATAGACTCCGGCGAATCCGCCTCCTTCCGGGCACGCCCGAAGCCCGCGGAGCCTAAGAACAATCCACAAGAAACGAGACTCAGCATGAACATCGAGCAGATCGTCGACTTCGCCCAGGCAGGCACCGAGGCCGAGCACTACCGCCCCGCCCCGGAGAAGATCCTCAAGGGCGACCCGGCGCAAAGCGTGCGCAACCACTACGGCAGCCCGTGTGGCCAGTTCAACGTGGGCATCTGGGAAGGCGACATCGGCCAGTGGACCATCAACTACACCGAGCACGAGTATTGCGAGATCCTCCAGGGCGTCTCGGTGATCCGCGACAGCAACGGCGGCGCCAAGACTGTGCGCGCCGGCGACCGCTTCGTCATCCCGGCCGGCCTGAAGGGCACCTGGGAAGTGATCGAGCCGTGCCGCAAGGTCTACGTGATGTTCGAGCAGAAGGCCTGACTTCCTCGAACGGAAAAAGCCCGCCGATGGCGGGGTTTTTTTTGCCTGCGACTTTTCTTCAGGCAAAAAATGATCTTGGCTTCCTTGTAGATCACGTGCTTGCGAACAACCGGATCGAATTTCTTGATCTCGATTTTCTCAGGCTTGGTGCGCTTGTTCTTGTCGGTGGTGTAGAAGTGGCCGGTACCGGCGCTGGACACCAAACGGATCAGTTCACGCATGACTGTGCTCCTTAGAATTTTTCGCCGCGGGCGCGCAGGTCGTTCAGAACGGCCTCGATACCACGCTTGTCGATGATACGCATGCCTTTAGCGGAAACGCGCAGACGCACGAAACGCTTCTCGGACTCGACCCAGAAACGGTGATGCTGCAGGTTCGGCAGGAAACGGCGACGGGTTTTGTTGTGTGCGTGGGAAATGTTATTCCCAGTAACCGGACCCTTACCGGTCACTTGGCAAACTCTCGACATGGCTCAGCCCTCTGTAAACCACATGCCAAACCCGGCATGGGTTGGCTGCTTGAACTCGTTGGATACTCAGTTTCACCCGGGTCTTACCTGCCTATTCGCTACCTGAAACCAGGTCAACGGGCAGGGCCCCAGAAAAGAGCGCAGCTTTATATCAGAAAGGCTCTTAGTGTCGCAAGGGTAACAGCGGCTTATCCACATGCCGAGCCAGCGCCATCGCGGCTCCGTACTCGTACCGTTCGTCGATTCCCGCCGTTGTCGCCTCCGGCCGCTTGGCCTAAGGTACCCGCTTCAAGGCCGACAACGGCCTTGCATGACTGCGCCCAGCCCACGGGACGGGCATTTTCCCACCAGATCCGGAGTCCGTCATGCGTCTGCTTCCCCTCGCCCTCCTTCTTGCCCCCGCCCTGGCCGGCGCCAGCACGCTCAGCGTGTGCACCGAAGCCAGTCCGGACGGGTTCGACGTGGTCCAGTTCAACGCCCTGACCACCACCAACGCCTCGGCCGACGTGCTGATGAACCGCCTGGTGGAGTTCGACGCGAGCCAGGCCAAAGTCGTGCCGAGCCTGGCGCAGAGCTGGACGGTTTCGGCGGACGGCCTGACCTATGACTTCCGGCTGCGCGAAGGCGTGAAGTTCCACAGCACCGACTACTTCAAGCCCAGCCGTGCGCTGGACGCCGACGACGTGCTGTTCAGCTTCCAGCGCATGCTCGATCCGGCCAACCCCTGGCACAAGGTGGCGCAGAGCGGCTTCCCCCATGCCCAGTCGATGCAGCTGCCGAGCCTGATAAAAGGCCTCGAGAAGGTCGGCGAGCACCAGGTGCGCTTCACCCTCAGCCACCCCGACGCCACCTTCCTGGCGATGCTCAGCATGGGCTTCGCCTCCATTTATTCTGCGGAGTACGCCGATCAGCTGATGAAGGCCGGCACCCCGGAGAAGCTCAACAGCCAGCCGATCGGCAGCGGACCCTTCGTCCTGCGCAGTTTCCAGAAAGATGCCGTGATCCGTTACGCGGCCAACTCCGACTATTTTGGCGGCAAGCCGGCTGTGGATAACCTGCTGTTCGCCATCACCCCGGACGCCAACGTGCGCCTGCAGCGCCTCAAACGCGGCGAGTGCCAGATCGCCCTGTCTCCAAAACCGCTGGATGTCGAGGAAGCAGCCAAGGACCCGGCCCTGCGCATCGAGCGCACGCCTGCCTTCATGACCGCCTTCGTCGCCCTAAATACCCAACACCCGCCCCTGGACAAGCCCGAAGTACGCCAGGCGATCAACCTCGCCTTCGATCGCCAGAGCTACCTGAAGTCGGTATTTGGCGACAGCGCCACGCCGGCCACGGGCGTCTACCCGCCGAACACCTGGAGCTACGCGAAGGACATCTCGGCCTACCCGCATGATCTGGACAAAGCCCGCCAACTGCTCACCCAGGCGGGCCTGAAGGACGGGTTCAAGACCACCATCTGGACCCGCCCCAGCGGCAGCCTGCTAAACCCCAACCCCAGCGTGGGGGCTCAAGTGCTACAGGCCGACCTGGCCAAAGTCGGCATCCAGGCACAGATCCAGGTCATCGAATGGGGGGAGCTGATCCGCCGCGCCAAGGCCGGCGAGCACGACCTGCTGTTCATGGGCTGGGCAGGCGACAACGGTGATCCGGACAACTTCCTGACTCCGCAATTCTCCTGCGCCAGCGTGAAGTCCGGACTGAATTTCGCGCGCTTCTGCGATGCCAAGCTGGACGGCCTGATCAGCCAGGGCAAGGCGCTGAGCGAGCAGGAAAAGCGCAGCGCCCTCTACGAGGACGCCCAGCGCATCATCCACGACCAGGCGCTGTGGCTGCCGCTGGCGCACCCCACGGCGACCACGCTGCTGCGCAAAGAGGTCAAGGGTTACGCGGTGAGCCCCTTCGGTCGCCAGGACTTCTCCAAGGTCAGCTTCTAAACGCGCTCAGACCCAGCCCAGCTCGGCCATGGACTGCGGGTCGCCGTCGCCAACCACGAAGTGGTCGAGCACACGCACATCGACCAGCGCCAGCGCGTCTTTCAGCCGCTGGGTAAGCACGCGGTCGGAGTGGCTGGGCTCAGCCACACCCGAAGGGTGGTTGTGGGCGAGAATCAGCGCCGCCGCGTTGTGCGCCAGTGCGCGCTTCACCACCTGGCGCGGATAGACGCTGGCGCAGTCGATCGAACCGTGGAACAGCACCTCGAAGGTCAGCACGCGATGGCGACTATCGAGGAACAGGCAGGCGAACACTTCATGGGGCTCATGACGTAGCCGGGCCTTGAGGAAATCGCGCACGGCCTGTGGGCTTTCCAGCGCCGAATCGCGGCGCAACTGCTCAGCCAGGTGGCGCCGGGCCATTTCCAGAACGGCCTGCAGCTGCGCGTACTTTGCCCGCCCCAGGCCAAGATGACTGCTGAAAGTCGCCTGATCGGCCTCCAGCAGAGCACGCAGGCTGCCGAATTCACCGAGCAGCCGGCGCGCGAGGTCCACCGCGCTGCAACCGGTGACGCCGGTACGCAGGAAAATTGCCAACAGCTCGGCATCGCTGAGGCTCGCAACACCCTGTTCCAGCAGTTTTTCCCGCGGGCCGTTCCGCCGCGGGCCATAGACGAATACTCATGAGGTTTCACTCGGGAAAGGGGCCCACTGTGCCGGCGCGGGCGCTGTGCTATCTTAGCCCGTCCTCTTCGCGCGGTCGGAAACCTGGGGAGGCGCTTCCGGCCCTGACGCGCGTCATCCATTTCCGATTATCAAGGCGGGCCTATGCAGCGGCTCTTTCGTAAACGCATCGTCCTTGGCGTAGGTGGCGGTATCGCGGCCTACAAGAGCGCCGAACTGGTCCGCCGTCTGCGCGACCAGGGCGCCGAAGTCCGCGTGGTGATGACCCAGGGCGGCCGTGAATTCATCACCCCGCTGACCCTCCAGGCGCTGTCCGGCCACCCGGTGCACCTGGACCTGCTCGACCCCGCCGCCGAAGCGGCCATGGGCCACATCGAACTGGCCCGTTGGGCCGATCTGGTGCTGATCGCCCCGGCTACGGCCGACGTCATGGCACGCCTCGCCCAGGGCGTGGCCAACGACCTGCTGACCACCCTGGTGCTGGCCACCGACGCGCAGATCGCCCTCGCTCCGGCGATGAACCAGGCCATGTGGCGCGACCCGGCGACCCAGAGCAACGCCGAGCTGCTGCGCGGCCGCGGTTTCCACTTCTTCGGCCCTGCCGCCGGCAGCCAGGCCTGCGGCGACGTCGGCCCCGGACGCATGCTCGAAGCCGAAGAGCTGGCGCAGCGCGCCGCCGATTGCTTCCAGGTCCTCGACCTGACCGGCCAGCACGTGCTGATCACCGCCGGCCCGACCCAGGAAAACATCGACCCGGTGCGCTACATCACCAACCACAGCTCCGGAAAGATGGGCTTCGCCCTCGCCGAGGCCGCCGCCGAAGCCGGCGCGCGCGTGACCCTGGTGACCGGCCCGGTGCATCTGCCCACACCCGACCGGGTGACCCGCGTCGACGTGGTCAGCGCCCGCGACATGCTGGCTGCCTGCGAAGCGGCGATGCCGGCGGACGTGCTGATCGCCGCCGCCGCGGTAGCCGACTACCGCCCGGAAGTCGTGGCTTCGCAAAAGCTGAAGAAAGACCCGACCAAGGGCGACGGCCTGCTCCTGCAGCTGGTGCGCAATCCGGACATCCTCGCCACCCTGGCGCAGCGCGCCGACCGACCGTTCAGCGTCGGCTTCGCCGCCGAGACCGAGAACCTGCTGGAATATGCCTCGCGCAAGCTGAAGGACAAGAACCTCGATCTGATCGTGGCCAACGACGTGGCCAACCCCTCGATCGGATTCAACAGCGAAGAGAACGCGATCACCGTGATCGACCGCGAATTGCACGAAAATGCCTTCGCCCAGACCAGCAAGGGCAAGATCGCCCGCCAGCTGATCGCCTTCATCGCCGACCGCCTGAAACGACACTGAGAACCCGATGCATTCCCTGCAAGCCAAGATCCTCGACCCGCGCCTGGGCACTGAATTCCCCGTCCCGCAATACGCCACGCCTGGCTCCGCCGGCCTCGACTTGCGCGCCATGCTCAAGGAAGACACCGTCCTCGAGCCGGGCCAGACCCTGCTGATCCCCACCGGCTTGTCGATCTACATCGCCGATCCGGGCCTCGCTGCTCTGGTGCTGCCGCGTTCGGGCCTGGGCCATAAGCACGGCGTTGTGCTGGGTAACCTGGTCGGGCTGATTGACTCGGACTACCAGGGCGAGCTGATGGTTTCCTGCTGGAACCGCGGCCAAACGCCGTTCACCATCGCCATCGGCGAACGCATCGCCCAGCTGGTGCTGGTTCCGGTCGTGCAGGCGCACTTCGAGCTGGTCGAAAGCTTCGACGAAAGCCAGCGCGGTGCCGGCGGTTTCGGGCACTCCGGCAGCCACTGACCCTCCCCCAATTACGGACGATTCGCCGAGGAGACGTTGCGTGAAACTTTTCCAACGCACCGCCAAGGACACGGCCGAGTTGCCGGAAGTCAGCATGCCGAAGGTCGCGCGTAGCGGCCCGGGCGCCAGACCCGAGCTGAAGTCGCTGCTGCCGGCATTCGGCGTCTCGGTGCTCGGCGTCGCCGCCGCAGGCGCGTTGCTCTGGGGCACGCTGTTCGGCAGTGCTGAGCAGACCCATCGCCAGCAGCTCGCTGGCGCATGGGCAGAGAGCCAGGCCGGCTCGCTGCGTCAAGCCCTGGCGCAGCTCGCTGCAGACACCCGCGCCATGGCGAGCAACCCCGACCTGTTGCCTGCACTGAGCGATCCGACCCGCTCGCATGCGCTGGAAAGCACACTCGCCCATGGTCACATGGACGGGCTGCTGGACGTCTATCTGAACGCCAACGGCGCAGCCACGCAGGATGCCAATCGGCCAGGTCCGCTCAACTACGCCGCGCTGGACATGTTGCATCGCGTGGAAATGGGCCAGAGCGTTGCGCCAGAAGCCTATCGCAACGGCCAGCGTTGGCTGGTCTACAGCGCCACCGCGCTGCGCGCCCAGGACAACAGCGTCCAGGGCACTCTGTTGCTGGTAGTCGATCTGCAACGCCTACTCAACGCCCTGCCACCCATGGCTTCGGACGTCGGCCAGCTGACCCTCGCGCAGAAGTTCGGCAATTCGCCTGCCCAGACACTACTTCAGCGCGGCGAGGCCAGCGATGCACCGGCGCTCAACCTGAGCAGCGGCAACCCGAACTGGCAACTCAGCTTCGTTCCCGGCCAGAGCATCACTGCCACGCTCTACTCGCCGGCTCTGCTCGCCATCGCCACGCTGCTCGCGCTGAGCGGCGGCCTGCTGGGCATCTACCTCAGCGTCGGTGGCCTGCAACGCCGCCTGCGCATCGACGCCCAGACGCTCGGCCAGTTCATCCAGGAACTCGGCGGCCAACGCAGTGCCAAAGCTCCTGAGCTGAGCCTGTCGGTCCTGCAGCCGCTGGCCCAGGCACTGGCCCGCCAGCCACGCCGCAAAACGGAAACCAATGGAAACGGCAATGGCACCGCCAGCCCCGTTGCCCCGATCGAAGCCGTTCCGGTCAAGGCCGAAGCCTACGTCCGGGCAGCAGCCACCCCCGAAACACAGCTGGTCGACCCGCTGTTCCAGAACACCGACATTCTGGATATCGACATTCTTGATGAAGACCAGGATCTCCTGGGATTGGAGCAAAACCCCGCTATGAGCACGCCTAAAGCCCCGCAACTGCCCGCCAGCATCTTCCGCGCCTACGACATCCGCGGCGTGGTCGGCGACACCCTGACCGCCGAGACCGCCTACTGGGTAGGCCGCGCCATCGGCTCCGAGAGCCTGGCTCGCGGCGAGCCCTGTGTGAACGTCGGCCGCGACGGCCGCCTGTCCGGCCCCGAGCTCGTGCAGCAGCTGATCCAAGGCCTGCTCGACTGCGGCTGCCAGGTCACCGACATCGGCATGGTGCCGACCCCGGTGCTGTACTTCGCCGCCAACGTCCTGGAAGGCAAGTCGGGCGTGATGCTCACCGGCAGCCACAACCCGCCGAACTACAACGGCTTCAAGATCGTCGTCGCCGGCGAGACCCTGGCCAACGAGCAGATCCAGGCCCTGCGCGAGCGCATCGAGAACAACGACCTGGCTAGCGGTGTCGGCAGCGTGCAGCAGGTCGACATCCTGCCGCGCTACTTCAAGCAGATTCGTGACGACATCCCCCTGGCCAAGCCGCTGAAGGTGGTGGTCGACTGCGGCAACGGCGTTGCCGGCGTGATCGCCCCGCAATTGATCGAAGCCCTGGGCTGCACCGTGATCCCGCTGTTCTGCGACGTCGACGGCACCTTCCCCAACCACCACCCGGATCCGGGCAAGCCGGAAAACCTGGAAGACCTGATCGCCAAGGTCAAGGAAACCGGCGCCGACCTCGGCCTGGCCTTTGACGGCGACGGCGACCGCGTCGGCGTGGTGACCAACGAAGGCACCATCATCTATCCCGACCGCCTGCTGATGCTGTTCGCCAAGGACGTGGTCTCGCGCAACCCGGGCGCCGACATCATCTTCGACGTGAAATGCACCCGTCGCCTGATCTCGCTGATCAGCGGCTACGGCGGTCGTCCAGTGATGTGGAAGACCGGCCACTCGCTGATCAAGAAGAAAATGAAGGAAACCGGCGCCCTGCTGGCCGGCGAAATGAGCGGCCACATCTTCTTCAAGGAGCGCTGGTTCGGCTTCGACGACGGCATCTACAGCGCCGCTCGTCTGCTGGAGATCATCAGCCAGGACAAACGTGACAGCGAGCATGTGTTCTCTGCCTTCCCGCTGGACGTCTCAACTCCGGAAATCAACATCACCGTCACCGACGAGAGCAAGTTCACCCTGATCGATGCGCTGCAGCGCAACGGCCAATGGGGCGAAGCCAACCTCACGACCCTCGACGGCGTGCGTGTCGATTACCCGAAAGGCTGGGGCCTGGTCCGCGCCTCCAACACCACCCCGGTGCTGGTACTGCGCTTCGAGGCGGACTCCGAAGCCGAACTGGAACGCATCAAGGACGTGTTCCGCAGCCAACTCAAGGCGGTCGATCCCGCCCTGACCATTCCCTTCTGATTCTTCTCGGAGCCTTGCACCATGTCCCAAAGCCGCGATGACGCCGCCCAGGTCGCCCGCGTCCTTGCCGAAGCCCTGCCGTACATCCGCCGCTTCGTCGGCAAGACGCTGGTCATCAAGTACGGCGGCAACGCCATGGAAACCGACGAGCTGAAGAACAGCTTCGCCCGCGACGTGGTGCTGATGAAGGCGGTCGGCATCAACCCGGTGGTGGTGCATGGTGGCGGCCCGCAGATCGGCGACCTGCTCAATCGCCTGTCGATCGAGAGCCACTTCATCGATGGCATGCGCGTCACCGACGCGCAGACCATGGACGTGGTGGAGATGGTCCTCGGCGGCCAGGTGAACAAGGACATCGTCAACCTGATCAACCGCCATGGCGGCAGCGCCATCGGCCTGACCGGCAAGGACGCCGAGCTGATTCGCGCGAAGAAGCTCACCGTGACCCGCCAGACGCCGGAGATGACCAAGCCGGAAATCATCGACATCGGCCACGTGGGCGAAGTCACCGGGGTCAATACCGACCTGCTGAACATGCTGGTCAAAGGCGACTTCATTCCGGTGATCGCGCCCATCGGCGTCGGTGCCAATGGCGAGTCCTACAACATCAACGCCGACCTGGTGGCCGGCAAGGTGGCCGAGGCGCTGAAAGCCGAGAAGCTGATGCTGCTGACCAACATCGCCGGCCTGATGGACAAACAGGGCCAGGTTCTCACGGGCCTGACCACCGAACAGGTCGACAGCCTGATCGCCGACGGCACCATCTACGGCGGCATGCTGCCGAAGATCCGCTGCGCCCTGGAAGCGGTGCAGGGTGGCGTGACCAGCGCACACATCATCGACGGCCGCGTACCCAATGCGGTGCTGCTGGAGATCTTCACCGACATCGGCGTCGGCACTCTGATCACCAACCGCAAGCACAGTTGACCCTTTGCCGCCATGGCCCCGGCCATGGCGGCTTCCTCCCCGCCCCGGAGGCCATCATGCCTTCAGTCTTCCCCTCTCGCGGTGACTTCAGTTTCTTCCATGGCCTGCGCGTGCGCTGGGCGGAAGTCGACCCGCAAGGCATCGTCTTCAACGGCAACTACCTGATCTACACCGACGTCGCCACCACCGAGTACTACCGCAACCTGGACGTGAGCTACCCAGCGGATCTGCTGCGTGGCGGCGGCGACCTGTTCGCGGTGAAGAACACGCTCGAGTACTTCGCACCGGCGCGTTACGACGACTGGCTGGAGATGGGTGTACGCGTGCTGCGCCTGGGCCGTAGCAGCCTGACTTTCCAGGTCGCCATCTGGCGCGAGGAGCAGCCGCTTACCCTGGGTGAACTGATCTACGTCTATGCCGACGAGGAACGGCAGAGCCAGCCGGTTCCGGACTGGCTACGCGAACGGATCAGGGCCTTTGAGCGTACGCCGCCAGCGGAGTGACGGCAGCTCGTCAGCGCGAGGCGCCGAGCAATTGCGCGAGGCGTGCGCGGTCGGCTTCGAAGGAGGCTTTGGCCTGGGCACGCAGCTGCTGGTAGCGGGCGATTTCACCTTCCAGACGCTGCTCTTCGTCCTTCAGGTTGTTCAATTGATCGACCAGAGGTGCAGCAACCTGGCGGCCGGCGCGCTCCTGATCGGCCGCCTGGGACTGCAGGTTCGCCTGCTGAGTCTTGAGTGACATCAAGTTGGCCTTGGTCACGCTACTCAAGCCATCGAGTTCGGCCAGCTTGCGATCGCGGGCGCTATCGACATCCTGCACGCTGGTGTACATCCGCAGCAGCTGGGCGTCGGAACTTGCCTGGGCCGCTTCGGCCTTGCGTGCCTTGAGCTCTTCCGGCGTCGGTGCCGGCGGCACCTCGCGGATTACCCGGCCTTGCTCATTGAGCACCTGGTAGCCCTTGCCGATGTACTGCGGCGGAACGCCCAACCGATCGATCACGGTAACGCCCTTGTCGTCGACGTAGCGGTACATCTCAATGCCACCGCTGGAAGACGGCTTACCTGTGGAGTTTGCCGCCTGCACCCCACCGGCCAGCCCAATGACCAGCAGTCCCAACAACACTCCTCTAAGGAAAGTTCTCTGCTTGGCCATGTGCGATTTTCCCGATCAGATTCCGTACTGTGCGCGATAAGCTTCGACGGCAGGCAGGTGACGCTTCAGTTCGGCGTCGCCGGCGAGGAACTCCAGTACCTGCTCCAACGACACGATGCTGACCACCGGAATACCGAAGTCGCGCTCCACTTCCTGGATCGCCGACAGTTCACCCTTGCCGCGCTCCTGGCGGTTCAGCGCGATCAGTACGCCTGCAGCCTTGGCGCCCTGGGCGTCGATGATCTGCATGACCTCCCGGATCGCGGTGCCAGCAGTGATCACGTCATCGATGATCAGCGCGCGACCCTGCAGCGGGGCGCCCACCAGGGTGCCGCCTTCGCCGTGATCCTTGGCTTCCTTGCGGTTGAAGCACCAGGGCAGGTCGCGGCCATGCTGCTCGGCCAGCGCTACCGCTGTAGCGGCGGCGAGCGGAATTCCTTTATAGGCGGGGCCGAACAGCACGTCGAAGTCGATACCGCCATCGACGATGGCCGAGGCATAGAAGCGCCCCAGCTTGGCCAGTGCCACTCCCGTATTGAACAGACCGGCATTGAAGAAATACGGACTGGTGCGCCCGGACTTGAGGGTGAACTCGCCGAAGCGCAGTACACCGCGCTCGATGGCGAATTGAATGAAATCGCGTTGATATGCCTGCATGGGAATAGAACCGGCGGGTATGAATTTAGCTAAACCGTTTGAGCTCGGGTATCATACACACACGTGATTTTGGGGGCCATTTATGCGGATCATCAGTGTGAACGTGAATGGTATTCAGGCTGCCGCCGAGCGAGGACTCCTCAGCTGGCTGCAAGCCCAGAATGCCGACGTGATCTGCTTGCAGGATACCCGCGCCTCCGCTTTCGATCTGGATGACCCGTCCTACCAACTGGATGGCTACTTCCTGTACGCCTGCGATGCCGAAGTGCCCAACCAGGGCGGCGTCGCACTCTATAGCCGTCTGCAACCCAAGGCCGTCATAAGCGGGCTGGGTTTCGAGACGGCCGATCGTTACGGGCGCTACCTGCAAGCCGATTTCGATAAGGTGAGTATCGCCAGCCTCTTACTGCCGAGCGGGCAAGAAGGGGATGAGAACCTGAACCAGAAGTTCAAGTTCATGGACGATTTCGCCCAGTACCTGAACAAGCAGCGTCGCAAGCGCCGCGAATACATCTATTGCGGGTCGCTGTACCTCGCCCACAACAAGCTGGACGTGAAGAACTGGCGCGAATGCCAGCAGATGCCCGGCTTCCTCGCGCCCGAGCGCGGCTGGATGGACGAGGTCTTCGGCAACATGGGCTACGTCGACGCCCTGCGCGAGGTCAACCGCGAAGGCGACCAGTACAGCTGGTGGCCCGACAGCGAGCAGGCCGAGATGCTCAACCTCGGCTGGCGCTTCGACTACCAGATCCTCACGCCGGGCCTGCGTCGATTCGTGCGCAGCGCCAAGCTGCCCCGGCAGCCGCGCTTCTCGCACCATGCGCCGTTGATCATCGACTACGACTGGTCGCTCAGCATCTGAGCCCCAGGCGCGAAAAAGCCGGCTGATAGCCGGCTTTTTTCATTGCGCTGCGTACTACTTGAGCGGCCGCCAGGTGAAGGGATAGCGGTAGTCACGCCCCTCGTTGGCTTTGATCCCGGCGATGACCGTCAGTACCAGCGCACCGACACTGACCAGCGCCAGCAGCAGAAAGCCGATCACTACCAGGCAAAGGAAAAAACTCACCAGCAGCGCCAGGCTGACGGTGATCTGGAAGTTCAGCGCTTCCTTGCCCTGACGGTCGACGAAAGGATCGGACTCGCGCTTGATCTGCCAGACGATCAGCGGCCCGAGCAGATTGCCGAAGGGAAACACCAGGCCGAGGAAGGCGGCGAAATGGCAGAACATCGCCCATTGCCGGGCGTCCTGGCTCGGCCGAGCCTGCAGTTCGTCTTCCATTGCGCTTCCTCCTTGGCTACTCGTGCCTTCAATCGGCCAGCGCAGCGCGCTGCAGTTCGAAGATTTCCTGCATGCCCTGCTGCGCCAGCTCCAGCATTGCACTCAGTTCGGCCGGCTGGAACGGCTCACCTTCGGCGGTGCCCTGGACCTCGATGAAGCCACCGGCATCGGTCATCACTACGTTGAGGTCGGTCTCGGCAGCGGAGTCTTCCAGGTAGTCCAGGTCCAGCACCGGAACGCCCTGATAGATACCCACGGAAACCGCGGCGACCATCTGCTTCAACGGGTTGCCCTTGAGCGCGCCACGCTTCTTGAGCACGGCGAGCGCATCGATCAGCGCAACGGTGGCGCCAGTGATGGAAGCGGTGCGGGTACCGCCGTCCGCCTGGATCACGTCGCAGTCGATGTACAGGGTGTTCTCGCCGAGCTTGGTGAGGTCCAGCGCAGCACGCAGCGAACGGCCGATCAGGCGCTGGATCTCCAGGGTACGGCCACCCTGCTTGCCACGGCTCGCCTCACGCGCGTCCCGCTCGCCGGTAGAGCGCGGCAGCATGCCGTACTCGGCGGTCAGCCAGCCCTGGCCCTGTCCCTTGAGGAAGCGCGGTACGCCAGTTTCGGCGCTGACGGTGCAGATCACCTTGGTATCGCCGAACTCCACCAGCACCGAACCCTCGGCGTGCTTGGTGTAGTGGCGGGTGATGCGGATCGGGCGCAACTGGCTGGCTGCGCGGCCACTGGGACGGTTCATGGAGACTTCCTGTAAGCAGTGTGAATCGGGGATTGGCGGCCATTATAGAGGCCCGGCGGGCCCTGCAACCACCATCGGCGTGCGGCTGCCGACGCCGCTGGGGTACAATTGCCGGTTCAGGATGACAATTCGTCGTCTGCGCTGGAATCACAGAGAGGTAGCCCCATGGTGCACAGCATGACCGCCTTCGCCCGCATCGAACGGGCCGGGACCAATGGCACCCTGAGCTGGGAGCTGCGCTCGGTGAACCACCGCTACCTGGAGCCCAACCTGCGCCTGCCGGAAAGCTTCCGCGATCTCGAAGGCGCGGTACGCGAAGCCCTGCGCCAGGGCCTGTCGCGCGGCAAGGTGGAGTGCACCCTGCGCTATGTCGAGGACACCGCCGGCAAGCCGCTGCAGGTCGATCTCGAACGTGCCGCGCAGTTGGTCACCGCCGCCGAAGGCGTCGCCGCGCTGATCCGCCAGCCGGCGCCGATCGACCCGCTGGCCGTACTGGCCTGGCCCGGCGTACTGGTGGGCGACGCCGCCGATCCTCAAGCGCTCAACGCCGACGCCCTCGCCGCGTTCAACCAGGCCCTGGACGAGCTCAAGGCCGGCCGCGCCCGCGAAGGCGCCGAACTGGCGCGGATCATCGACGAACGCCTGGGCAGCATGCAGGAAGAAGTCGCCAATCTGCGCGAGCTGGTCCCGCAGATGCTGGGCCTGCAACGGCAGAAGATCCTCGACCGCTTCGCCGAGCTGAAGCTGGAAGCCGACCCGCAGCGCCTGGAGCAGGAAATGGTCCTGCTGGCGCAGAAGAGCGACGTCGCCGAAGAGCTCGACCGCCTCAGCACGCACATCGCCGAAGTGCGCCGCGTGCTCAAGGCCGGTGGCGCCGCCGGCCGACGCCTGGACTTCCTCATGCAGGAGCTCAACCGCGAAGCCAACACCCTCGGTTCCAAGGCGTTCGACCCGCGCTCGACGCAGGCTGCCGTGAACCTCAAAGTCCTGATCGAGCAGATGCGCGAACAGGTCCAGAACATCGAATAACCCCCGAATACCCAGGAATTGCGCCATGTCCGGCACCCTCTACATCGTTTCCGCTCCCTCCGGCGCCGGCAAGACCAGCCTGGTGAAGTCCCTGCTCGAAGCCATGCCCAGCGTGCGCGTCTCGGTCTCCCACACCACCCGCGGCATGCGTCCGGGCGAGGTGGACGGGGTGAACTACCACTTCGTCGGCCGCGACACCTTCGCCGCCATGCTCGAGCGCGACGAGTTCCTCGAGCACGCCGAAGTGTTCGGCAATCTCTACGGCACCTCCCAGCGCTGGATCGAGAAGACCCTCGCCGAAGGCCTGGACCTGATCCTCGAGATCGACTGGCAAGGCGCCCAGCAGGTCCGCCGGTTGATGCCGCACGCGCAGTCGATCTTCATACTGCCGCCCAGCCAGCAGGCCCTGCGCCAGCGCCTGACCAACCGAGGCCAGGACAGCGACGAGGTGATCGAGCGACGAATGCGCGAAGCTGTCAGCGAAATGAGCCATTACGTCGAATACGATCACCTGGTGATCAACGACGACTTCGCCCATGCTCTGGAAGACCTCAAGGCGATCTTCCGCGCCCGCCAGCTGCGCCAGGACGCCCAGCAGAAGCGCCACGCGGAGCTGCTGAGCGAATTGCTGGCGCCGTCGGCATAACAAACGGCTCTTCCATAAAGATTGGCGATTTTTTAGACTATCCAGTCCGCCCGGGCATCCGGGTTCAATTTTCCGCAACGAGGAACACCATGGCCCGCGTCACCGTCGAAGACTGCCTGGACAACGTCGATAACCGTTTCGAGCTGGTCATGCTCGCCACCAAGCGCGCTCGCCAACTGGCCACCGGCGGCAAAGAGCCGAAGGTAGCCTGGGAAAACGACAAGCCCACCGTGGTCGCCCTGCGCGAGATCGCTTCGGGCCTGGTCGATGCTGAAATCGTTCAGCAGGAGGACGTGGTTGAAGAAGAGCCGCTGTTCGCTGCCTTCGAAGACGAGGCCAACAACGAGGCCCTGTAAGTCGATGTCCGGCCGACGACCGCAGCCGTCCACTCGGCAGGGGGTGCTCCCTTGCCGAGCATAGATGCCTTCGCCGACCGGCTTTCGAGCTACCTCGGCCCGGAGGACCAGGTCAACCTGGTCCGCCGCGCCTACTACTACGCCGAGCAGGCCCACGACGGCCAGCGCCGCCGCAGCGGCGAGCCGTACGTCACCCATCCGCTCGCCGTAGCCAACATCCTCGCCGATATGCACATGGACCATCAGAGCCTGATGGCCGCGATGCTGCATGACGTGATCGAGGACACCGGCATCGCCAAGGAAGCGCTCACCGCGCAGTTCGGCGAAACCGTCTCCGAGCTGGTGGACGGGGTCAGCAAGCTGACCCAGATGAACTTCGAGTCCAAGGCCGAGGCGCAAGCCGAGAACTTCCAGAAGATGGCCATGGCCATGGCGCGCGACATCCGCGTGATCCTGGTCAAGCTGGCCGACCGCCTGCACAACATGCGCACCCTGGAAGTGCTGTCCGGCGAGAAGCGCCGGCGCATCGCCAAGGAAACCCTGGAAATCTACGCGCCCATCGCCAACCGGCTGGGCATGCACAGCATGCGCGTTGAGTTCGAGGACCTGGGATTCAAGGCCATGCACCCGATGCGCTCCGAGCGCATCCGCCAGGCGGTGAAGAAGGCTCGCGGCAACCGTCGCGAGATCGTCGGCAAGATCCAGGAGTCGCTGGTCAACTGCCTCGCCCGCGAGGGCATGGAAGGCCAGGTCCTGGGCCGCGAGAAGCACCTGTTCAGCATCTACAAGAAGATGCGCGGCAAGCGCCGGGCGTTCAACGAAATCATGGACGTCTATGCCTTCCGCATCATCGTCGACAAGGTAGACACCTGCTACCGCGTGCTCGGCGCCGTACACAACCTGTACAAGCCGTTCCCCGGGCGCTTCAAGGACTACATCGCGATTCCCAAGGCCAACGGCTACCAGTCGCTGCACACCACGCTGTTCGGCATGCACGGCGTGCCCATCGAGATCCAGATCCGCACCCGCGAGATGGAAGAGATGGCCAACCACGGCATCGCCGCGCACTGGCTGTACAAGTCCAGCGAGGAAGAGGCGCAGAAAGGCACCCACGCCCGCGCCCGCCAGTGGGTCAAAGGCATCCTCGAGTTGCAGCAACGCGCGGGCAACTCCCTCGAATTCATCGAGAACGTGAAGATCGACCTGTTCCCGGACGAGGTCTACGTCTTCACGCCCAAGGGCCGCATCATGGAGCTGCCCAAGGGCTCCACGGCCGTCGACTTCGCCTACGCGGTGCATACCGACGTCGGCAACAGCTGCATCGCCTGCCGCATCAACCGCCGCCTGGCGCCACTGTCCGAACCGCTGCAGAGCGGCCAGACGGTGGAGATCGTCACTGCGCCGGGCACCCGGCCGAACCCGGTCTGGCTCAGCTTCGTGGTCACCGGCAAGGCACGTACGCACATCCGCCATGCGCTCAAGCTGCAACGCCGCTCGGAGTCCATCAGCCTGGGCGAACGCCTGCTGAACAAGACCCTGGCCGGCTTCGACAGCCACCTGGATAAGATTCCGCAGGAGCGCATCCAGGCGGTACTCGCCGAGTACCGCATGGAAGTCTTCGAGGACCTGCTCGAAGAGATCGGCCTGGGCAACCGCATGGCGTACGTGGTCGCGCGCCGCCTGCTCTCCAGCGAGGGCGAAGGCGTCAGCAGCGCGCCGAGCGCCGAAGGGCCGCTGGCGATCCGCGGTACCGAGGGCCTGGTGCTGAGCTACGCCAAGTGCTGCACGCCGATCCCGGGAGATCCCATCGTCGGCCACCTGTCCGCCGGCAAGGGCATGGTGGTGCACCTGGAAAGCTGCAAGAACATCCTCGATATCCGCCACAACCCGGAAAAATGCATCCAGCTCAGCTGGGCCAAGGATGTCACCGGCGAATTCAACGTCGAGTTGCGCGTCGAGCTGGAACACCAGCGCGGCCTGATCGCCCTGCTGGCGACCAGCGTCACCGCCGCCGACGGCAATATCGAGAAGATCAGCATGGACGAGCGCGACGGTCGCATCAGCGTTGTCCAGTTGGTCGTCAGCGTGCATGACCGTGTGCACCTGGCCCGCGTCATCAAGAAGCTGCGCGCCCTCAAGGGTGTCGTACGCATCACCCGCGTGCGCAGCTGATCCCACCCCTCGAAGGAGTCGACATGACCAAGACCGTAATCCACACCGACAAGGCCCCGGCGGCCATCGGCACCTACTCCCAGGCGATCAAGGCTGGCAACACCGTCTACGTCTCCGGCCAGATCCCGCTGAACCCGCAGACCATGGAACTGGTCGAGGGCTTCGAGGAGCAGGTCGTCCAGGTGTTCGAGAACCTCAAGGCTGTGATCGAGGCTTCCGGCGGCTACCTGCACGACGTCGCCAAGCTGAACATCTTCCTCACCGACCTGTCGCACTTCGCCAAGGTCAACGAGATCATGGGCAAGTACTTCACCCAGCCCTACCCGGCGCGCGCCGCCATCGGCGTGGCCGCCCTGCCCAAGGGCGCCCAGGTCGAGATGGACGCCATCGTCGTCCTCGAATAATCCTGACCTGTCGAACGGGGCCCTCTCGCGGCCCCGTTCGCTTTTCCCGTGTTAGTCCGCAAGGAGCACTCCCGCATGCGTCGCGCCCTCGTCCTGAGCGCCCTGCTAGGCCTGCTGACCGGCTGCGCCGGCACCCCATCCGACCCGTCCGGCACCTGGATCAACCAGACCGCCATCGACGCCGCCAGCAAGAGCGGCAAGCTGCGCGAAGCGCTGCTGGCGTACGGACCGAATCTGGAATGGCAGCTCGACAGCAAGAACCACCAGGCCAGCTACAGCAACGGTTTCGAGAAGGGCGACGGCCAACTGAGCCAGGACCCGTCCGACAAGAAGCGCTGGCAGGTAGCCTTCTACGGCAGCAAACAGGAAGCCCTGCAGCTGGACGGCAAGCAGCTGATCCAGGTCGGCGGCGACAACTGGCCGGAGCAGCGCTTCGTCCGCCCCGAGCAACAGCCCACGGCACAGACACCCCTCGGAGCGACCTTCGAACGCGCGCTCTACGGCAGCTTCCTCAAGGGTACCTGGGTGATCGCCGAAGGCCAGGGCCAGGGCAGCAAGGTCAGCTTCCAGCCCGACGGCCGCATCGAAGGCATGCCCAACGCCGATCGCTACGCGCTGTGCCTGGCCGGCGACTGCGCGGCCATGACCGGCAACAACGACAGCATCTGGCTGCAACAAGGCCGCCAGGGCCGCGAATACCTGTTCCAGCGCGAAGACGACCAGATCGAACTCTTCGAGGCGGTGAACCGCGCCCAGGCCGACGAGATGCCCGAGTACCAGCCCGGCCAGCGCGTCTGGCTGCTCAAGCGCGACTGATCGAGCAGGCGCCGCCCACGTCCGGCGGCGCCTTCAGCGCAAGCCCAGCAGCAACAACCAGCCCCCCAGCCCCAGCAACAGCCCGCCACACAGGCGATCCAGCGCCCTCACCCGCCGCTGCAGCCAGCCGCGCCAGCGTTGTTGGTCGAGGAGGCGCACCAGCGCCAGGTCCCAGAACAGCACCACCGCGCCCATCCACAGCACGCACAGCGCCAGCGCCCAGCCCGGCAGATGGAATGGCCCGAGCAAGCCGAACAGCCCGCTGTAGAAGATCGGCAGCTTGGGATTGAGGCTGCTGGCCAGAAAGCCTTCACGCAGCCCCAGGAAGAATCCGCCGCGCATCGGCGCACCCGACTCAACGGGAATCTCCAGCTCGCGTCGCGCCAGCACGGCCTGAACACCCAACCAGACGAAGTAAGCCCCGCCCAGCAGTTGCACCAGGCGCAAGCTTTGCTGCGCCACATCCGGCAGCAAGCCAAGGATGAACAGCACCAGCCCCATGCTCGCCAGATTGGCCACGGCGATGCCGCTGGCACAACCGTCGGCGTGGCGCCGGCCGCGAACCAGCGCGGCACGGATCAGCAGGAAGAAATCCGGCCCCGGCGACAGCAGGGCGGCGAAGTGAGTGCTGGCAACCAGCGCGAAGGCGGCGAACATGGCGATCTTCCCGGAACAAGGGAGGCCAGTCTGGAAGGCAGGGTGCGCAGCGGTCTTGGAAGAAACTCAGGTGCGCGTGGCGCTGCGGAAGCGGCCGGGCGTGACGCCGGTAAAGCGGCGGAAGGTCGTCGAGAAGTGCGCCTGGTCGTAGAAACCCAATTCCAAGGCAACGTCGATGGGCATAGCACCTTCCACCAGGCGCCGCTTCGCCTCGCGCACCCGACGCTGCAGCAGATAGGTATGCGGTGGCACGCCGTAGGCGCGACGGAAGGTCTCGATCAGGTGGCGTGGATGACGGTCCACCAGCGCGGCCAACTGCTCCAGGCTCACCGCTTCACTGAAGTGCGTTTCCAGGTAGTCGCGCAGCAATGCCGTGGCACCACCGTCGCGGCTCGCCGCAGCCGCTTCGCGCATTCCGCCATGACGGACGAAGACCAGCTCCAGCAGCGCCAGCAACTCACTCTCCAGCGCCAGCGCGTCGTTGCGCTCGAACTCACCGGCCACCCGCGCCAATGCCTGGGCGACCTGGCCGTCATCGGCTGGATTGAGTGCCTGGAAACCACGCGGCAGCTGCTTGCGGCCAAGCAGCGGCAGCAGCCGCGACTCCTCGATGTACAGCATCCGATAGACCAGCCGCTCGCTCTCGGCATTGCCGGTGTGCGGCTCCTCGGGATTCATCAACGACAGCGTGCCGGCAGGCAGCACATGGCGCGCGCCCCTGCACTGGTAGCCGCCGGCTCCGTGGAGAATCGCGCCGATGGCGAAAGCATCGTGACTGTGACGGCCGAACGGCTGCCCGGAGAAGTCCGCGTGGAACAGCTCCACGCCCGGCAGCCAGGAACGCGCCAGCAGCCGGTTGGCGTCCATCAGTCGTCGCGCCCGGCGAGAATGGCCGCATAGCCCTCGCGATAGCTCGGGTAGCGCGGGATCCAGCCCAACGCGCGGGCGCGGGCGTTGCTGCAGCGCTTGCTGCCGGCGCGGCGCACGCTCTGTTCCGCCGCCCAGTGTTCGACGCCCATGAGCCCGCGCAGGTAGTCCACCACTTCGGCGAGCGGCGCCGGAGCGTCATCGACGCCGAGGTAGCAGTTATCCAGCACCTTGCCGTCCGCATCGGCGCGCAACAGGCAGGCCAGCAGCCCGGCGGCGTCCTCGGCGTGGATGCGGTTTGCATAAAGCGGCGGCTCGACGGCCACGCGATAACCCTCGCGCACCTGGCGCAAAAGGTACTCGCGGCCCGGGCCGTAGATGCCGGTAAGGCGTACCACGCTCGCCGGAATACCGCTCGCGAGGGCGACCTGCTCAGCCTCGCGGATGACGCGCCCGGAATAGGATTCGGCTTCGGCGGGCGAATCCTCGTCCACCCACTCGCCGTCCTTCTGCGCATAGACGCCGCTGCTGGAGACGAACAGCAGGCGTTTCGGCCGCTGCCCACGCTGTTCGAGCCAGCCCAGGCAATGCCGCAGGCCCTCGATATAGGTGGCGCGATAGCCGGCTTCGTCGTGCTGGCTGGCGGCGGCGCTGAACACCACATAGTCCAGCTCACCCTGCGGCCACGCCGGCGGGCAGGCGCTCGCGCCCAGGTCGCCGGGCACCGGCAGGATGCCGGCGGGCAACGCTGAGGTATTGCGGCGCAGGCCATGCACCTCCCAGCCACCGGCGACCAGTTGGCGGCCCAGACGGCTGCCGACATCGCCGCAGCCCACGATCATCACCTTCCTCGACATGCCGACCTCCACTGCACAAGGGCTGCGAGTGTAGCGCGGTTGGTTCGCAACGGCGCAGCCGCTATGCTTGGCCCCAACTCAACGGATTAGCCGATATGACCCTCACCGAACTGCGCTACATCGTCACGCTTGCCCAGGAGCAGCACTTCGGCCGCGCTGCCGAGCGCTGCCACGTCAGCCAGCCGACCCTGTCGGTCGGCGTGAAGAAGCTCGAGGACGAGCTTGGCGTGCTGATCTTCGAGCGCAGCAAGAGCGCGGTGCGCCTGACCCCGGTCGGCGAGGGCATAGTCGCGCAGGCGCAGAAGGTGCTGGAGCAGGCCCAGGGCATCCGTGAACTGGCCCAGGCCGGCAAGAACCAGCTGACCTCGCCGCTGAAAGTCGGCGCCATCTACACCATCGGCCCGTACCTGTTCCCGCACCTGATCCCGCAGCTGCACCGGGTCGCGCCGCAGATGCCGCTGTACATCGAGGAGAACTTCACCCACATCCTCCGCGACAAGCTGCGCACCGGCGAGCTGGACGCCATCATCATCGCCCTGCCGTTCCAGGAGGCCGACGTCCTCACCCTGCCGCTGTTCGACGAGCCCTTCTACGTGCTGATGCCGGCCAAGCACCCGTGGACCGAGCGCAAGACCATCGACGCCGAGATGCTCAACGACAAGAGCCTGCTGCTGCTCGGCGAGGGTCACTGCTTCCGCGACCAGGTGCTGGAAGCCTGCCCAACCACCCGCAAGGGCGACGAGAACCGCCACACCACGGTCGAATCCAGCTCGCTGGAGACCATCCGCCACATGGTCGCCTCGGGGCTGGGCGTTTCGGTGCTGCCGTTCTCCGCGGTGGACAGCCACCACTACGCGCCGGGCGTGATCGAGATTCGTCCGTTCACCGCCCCCGTGCCCTTCCGCACCGTGGCCATCGCCTGGCGCGCCAGCTTCCCGCGGCCCCGCGCCATCGAGGTGCTGGCCGACTCGATTCGCCTCTGCTCGGTCGCCCAGCCGGTCGCCAAGGGCGAAGCCCAGCCGGCATGACCGAGCTGGCGAACGTCCCGGTTACGGCGCTCAAGGGCGTCGGCGCCGCGCTGGAAGAAAAACTGGCGAAGGTTGGCCTGGAGAACCTGCAGGACATCCTCTTCCACCTGCCGCTGCGCTACCAGGACCGCACCCGCGTCACGCCGATTGGCGCGCTGCGCCCGGGGCAGGACGCAGTGGTCGAGGGCGTGGTGTCCGGCGCCGACGTGGTCATGGGCAAGCGCCGCAGCCTGCTGGTGCGCCTGCAGGACGGCACCGGCACCCTCAGCCTGCGCTTCTACCACTTCAGCCAGGCGCAGAAGGAAGGCCTCAAGCGTGGCACGCACCTGCGCTGCTACGGCGAGGCCCGTCCCGGCGCCTCGGGCCTGGAGATCTACCACCCGGAATACCGCGCGCTGAATGGCGACGAACCTATTCCGGTGGAACAGACGCTGACGCCGATCTACCCGACTACCGAAGGCCTCACCCAGCAGCGCCTGCGCCAGCTCAGCGAGCAGACCCTGGCGCGCCTGGGGCCGAACAGCCTGCCTGACTGGCTGCCGGCCGAGCTGGCCCGCGACTATCGCCTGGGTCCGCTCGACGAGGCGATCCGCTACCTGCACCGACCGCCGCCGGACGCCGATCTCGAAGAACTCGCCGAAGGCCGCCACTGGGCGCAGCACCGCCTCGCATTCGAGGAACTGCTGACCCACCAACTGTCGCTGCAGCGCCTGCGCGAGCAGGTTCGTTCGCAGGCTGCCCCCGCGCTGCCGCCAGCCACCCGGCTGCCGCGGCAGTACCTGAAGAACCTGGGCTTCGCCCCCACCGGCGCGCAACAGCGTGTGGGCGCGGAGATCGCCTACGACCTGGCGCAGTCCGAGCCCATGCTGCGCCTGGTGCAGGGTGACGTCGGCGCCGGCAAGACGGTAGTCGCAGCCCTCGCCGCGCTGCAGGCCATCGAGGCTGGCTACCAGGTGGCGCTGATGGCGCCCACGGAAATCCTCGCCGAGCAGCACTTCCTCAACTTCAGCAAGTGGCTGCAGCCATTGGGCATCGAGGTCGCCTGGCTGGCCGGCAAGCTCAAGGGCAAGGCGCGCGCCGCCGCCCTGGAGCGCATCGCCGCCGGCGCGCCCATGGTGGTCGGCACCCACGCGCTGTTCCAGGACGAGGTGAAGTTCGCCCGCCTGGCCCTGGCGATCATCGACGAACAGCACCGCTTCGGCGTGCAGCAGCGCCTGGCGCTGCGCCAGAAGGGGGTCGACGGCCGCCTCTGCCCGCACCAGCTGATCATGACCGCCACGCCCATTCCGCGGACGCTGGCGATGAGCGCCTATGCCGACCTGGACACCTCGATCCTCGACGAGCTGCCGCCCGGCCGCACGCCGGTGAACACCGTGCTGGTGGCCGACAGCCGCCGCTTCGAGGTGATCGAACGGGTCCGCGCCGCTTGCCGCGAAGGCCGCCAGGCCTATTGGGTCTGCACCCTGATCGAGGAATCCGAAGAGCTCACCTGCCAGGCGGCGGAGACCACCTACGAGGAACTAGCCTCCGCCCTGGGCGAATTGCGTGTCGGGCTGATCCACGGCCGCATGAAGCCGGCGGACAAGGCCACGATCATGGAGGCCTTCAAGGAGGGCATGCTGCAACTGCTGGTGGCGACCACCGTGATCGAGGTCGGCGTCGACGTGCCCAACGCCAGCCTGATGATCATCGAGAACCCCGAGCGCCTGGGCCTGGCCCAGCTGCACCAGCTACGCGGCCGGGTCGGCCGTGGCAGCGCCGCGAGCCATTGCGTGCTGCTCTACCATCCGCCGCTGTCGCAGATCGGTCGCGAACGCCTGGCGATCATGCGCGAGACCTGCGACGGCTTCGTCATCGCCGAGCGCGATCTGGAGTTGCGCGGCCCCGGCGAGATGCTCGGGACACGGCAAACCGGCCTGCTACAGTTCAAGGTCGCCGACCTGATGCGCGACGCCGACCTGCTGCCGGCAGTGCGCGACGCCGCCCAGGCACTGCTGGAACACTGGCCGGAGCACGTCAGCCCGCTATTGTCGCGCTGGTTACGACATGGGCAGCAATACGGCCAAGTGTGAAGTATTTCGCCTTCATCGGTCGGGTATCTGCTCTGTTACGAATAACCGCTGGGTATACTCCAGCCAGCAGTTGATAACCGGATCACAACGAAAATGAGCGAAGCCGCACTCGCCGAAGCACTCCCCGCACCCTCGGTCATCCTCCAGTTGCTCTCGCGCCTGGGCGTGCCCTGCCGGGAGCGTCCCGACACGGCCAACCTGACGGCCTCGCGGAGAGTCCAGGCGAGCCTGCTGGAAGACGCCGTGGGCTCGCTGCTCGTGCTCTTCCCGCAGAGCCAGCTGCTGGACCTCAACCGCCTCACCGAACTGACCGGCCGCAAGCTGCTGGCGATCAAGCCGGAGCGCCTGGAGCGCATGCTCGGCAAGCACCAGCTCAGCCGCCTGCCGGCGCTGCCGCCGCTGACCAGCTCGCCCTGCCTGTATGACGAGCGCCTGCTGCAGGAGCCGCACCTGCTGATCGAGTCGGGCAACCCCGGCACCCTGCTGGAAATCGCTACCGGAGACTTCCGCCAGCTGCTGGAAAAGGCCAGCGCCGCGCGCTTCGGCGTACCACTGGAACAGATCCGGCCGAACCTCGACCGTCCCGACGACGACCGCGCGGAAATCACCCAGGCGGTGCAAGCCTTCACCGCCCGACGCATCCAGCAGCGCCTGGAAGAGACCATCGAGATCCCGCCGCTGCCGGAAACCGCGCAGAAGATCATCAAGCTGCGCGTCGACCCCAACGCCACCGTCGACGACATCACCGGCGTGGTCGAGACCGACCCGGCGCTGGCCGCCCAGGTGGTCAGCTGGGCCGCTTCGCCCTACTACGCCGCGCCGGGCAAGATTCGCTCGGTGGAAGACGCCATCGTCCGCGTGCTGGGCTTCGACCTGGTGATCAACCTCGCCCTGGGCCTCGCCCTGGGCAAGACCCTTAGCCTGCCGAAGGACCATCCGCAGCACGCCACGCCCTATTGGCAACAGGCGATCTACACCGCCGCGGTGATCGAGGGCCTGACCCGCGCCATTCCTCGCGCCGAGCGCCCGGAAGCCGGCCTGACCTACCTCGGCGGCCTGCTGCATAGCATGGGCTACCTGGTCCTGGCGCATATCTTCCCGCCGCACTTCTCGCTGCTCTGCCGGCACCTGGAGGTCAACCCGCACGTGCAGCACGACCTCATCGAGCAGCACCTGCTGGGCATCACCCGCGAGCAGATCGGCGCCTGGCTGATGCGCACCTGGGACATGCCGGAAGAGATCTACACCGCGCTGCGCTTCCAGCACGACCCCGAATACGCCGGGCCCAATGCGTCCTACGCCAACCTGATCTGCCTGGCCACCCGCCTGCTGCGCCAGAACGGCATCGGCGCCGGCCCCCAGGGGCCGATCCCGCAGAGCCTGCTGGACCGCCTGGACATTCCCCGCGAGAAAGCCGTGGACGCCGTGCGCAAGGTGCTCGACGCCGAGGCCGTGCTGCGTGAGCTGGCCTCGCAGATGAACCCCCAGCACTGATCGCGCCGACAAACAAAAACGCCGTGCCCCGAATCGAGGCACGGCGTTTTTGTTTCTAGCGCGAAAGCGTCAGGCCGCTTCCTTCTCCGGCTTCTTCGCCTTCTTCGGCTTCAGGTACTTCACCAGGCCCTGGAACCAGATCACCAGCGCCGGGTTGCCCTGGATCTGGATCGACTTGTCCTGGATGCCCTGCATGAAGGCCAGCTGCGGATTCTTCGAGGTGAGGGTGGCGTAGCCGTAGGCGCTGTCGCGGAAGCCAATGGCGAATGCCGGCGCCGGGTGGGTGCCACGGCGGGCGCTGACACGCTGGTCACGGACCAGGAAGTGACGTGCGACCTTGCCGTCCAGGCTATGCAGCTGGAACACCAGGTCCTTGCCTTCGAGTTGCTTCTGGAATGCCGGATTATCGCGCCCGGCCTTCGCCATGAGACGCCCGAGCAGCCAGAGAAGAAGACGGAATTTCATGCACAGACCTCGGAGTTCGAGACATAAGGCTGCACATTGTAGCGACTTCGAAGAAGGACTACATCCGCACTTTTGACGGGAAAATGTAACTGCGGAGGGTGGTCCGGAGCCGGTGCGGCTCCGGACCGGGAACATCAGTTGACTGCGTCCTTCAGGGCCTTGCCCGGCTTGAAGGCGACGGTGTTGCTGGCCTTGATCTTGACCGGCTGGCCAGTCTGCGGGTTCTTGCCAGTGCGGGCGCCACGATGGCGCTGGATGAAGGTACCGAAACCAACGAGGGTGACGCTGTCCTTGCGGTTGAGCGCACCGGTGATCTCATCCAGCAATGCGTTCAGCACCTTGTTGGCTTGTTCTTTGGTGAGGTCGGCCTTTTCGGCGATCGCCGCGGCGAGTTCTGGTTTACGCATAAATGCCTCTTTGACGGTTTATTGTTTTTTTGTCCGTGCTGTCTTCCCAACAGCGCCAAAGGCACCGCGACCCAGGCCCTACAGGCTCTAGGCTGCGGCAGACCGGGGGGAGGATGGCACGCCGCAAGCTGGTACGCCAGTATCGTCCGACAATTTTCGGGCTCTTTCCCACGAGGAAATCGCCATAGCTGAAGACTTTTACGCCATCAGCGCCGGCAACTCCTTGTTCAGCGAGAGCTTTTCGTTGACCGCCGCGCCCGTCAGGGCATAACCGAGCAAGCGACCGGCGGCATCCCGGCAAAGTACCTTGAGGTCCGCGCCAGAGCCTTCCACCTGCCATTCGCCGTCGCTGCCGCGCGGCGGCGGCGAGACCACCAGCGGGCATACCGGGGTCTTCACGGTGACCGGCATGGGGCCGTAGGAAACTGCTGTCGGCTTGCCCGCCAGGGTCTGCGCCAGTGCGCGAGCGCAAGCCATCAGCGGCATCACGTAAAGCAGGTTGAGGCCATCCACTTCGGCGCAGTCGCCGAGCGCGTAGATGTTGGCGTGCGAAGTACGCAGCTCGCGGTTCACCACCACGCCGCGATTGACCTCCAGCCCGGCGCCGGCGGCCAGGTCGATGCGCGGGCGCAGGCCCACGGCGGAGACCACCAGGTCGCAAGGAATTTCGCTGCCATCGGACAGGTGCGCCAGCAACGCATCGCCGGCCTGCTCCAGGCGGTTCAGCACCGGGCCGAGGTGGAACTTCACGCCCAGGCCTTCCAGGCCGGCCTGCACAGCAGCAGCGGCGGCCGGATGCAGCAAGCCCGGCATCACCTGCTCGCAAGGCGCCACCACGTCGATCTGGTAGCCGCCGCTGGACAGGTCGTTGGCGAACTCGCAGCCGATCAGCCCGGCGCCCAGCAGCAGCACGCGGCTCTTGCCGGCGGCGGCGGCACGGAAGCGCGCGTAATCCTCCAGGTCGTTGATCGGGAAGATGCGCTCCAGGGCATCGCCCTGCACCGGCACGCGGATGGTCTCGGCGCCCCAGGCCAGCACCAGGTCGCGGTACTCGACCTGCTCTTCGCCGATCCAGATGCGCTTGTGCCCCGGATCGATGCCGGTCACGCGGGTGTGAGTGAGGATGCGCGCCTTGAGTTGCTCGGCCATGGCGCCTGGCTCGGCCATCGCCAGGCCGTCGGCGTCCTTGTCCTTGGAGAAGCCGGTGGAGAGCATCGGCTTGGAGTAGGAGCGGCCGTCGTCCGCGGTGATCAGCAGCAGCGGCGTTTCGCCGTCCAGCTTGCGCCACTCGCGCGCCAGGTTGTAGCCGGCCAGGCCGGTGCCGATGATCACCAGCGGTGCGTTCTCGCTCATTGGGTTCTCCAGATCGAACGGGGACCGCTCCGGCGACCCTGCGCCGGTGCGGAAGAATTCAGGGATGGGCGCGACTCAGGCGATTTCGATCATCTCGAAGTCGATCTTGCTCGCACCGCAATCGGGGCAGATCCAGTCGGCGGGAATGTCTTCCCAGCGCGTACCGGGGGCGATGCCCTCCTCGGGCAGGCCGAGGGCCTCGTCGTAGATGAAGCCACAGATCACGCATTGCCACTTGCGCATCGCCACTCCTCCTGCGGATCGGCCCGGGCGAACCTAACGTAGATTGGCGCAGCCCGCCAAGGGCAGGGATGCCGCCGGGCAGCGGCAATGCAGCCAACTCGCCCAGCATAGCCAGCGCCGGGCCCGCGCGCAGAAACAACAACGGCGGCCACGGCCGCCGTCGTCACCGAACATCGACTGAGGGATCAGCCGATCTCGATCATAACATCGACTGAGGGATCAGCCGATCTCGATCATCTCGAAGTCCATCTTGCCGACGCCGCAGTCGGGGCACAGCCAGTCTTCCGGCACGTCTTCCCAACGGGTGCCCGCGGCGATGCCTTCTTCCGGCCAGCCTTTGGTTTCGTCATAGATGAGTCCGCAGACTACGCATTGCCACTTTTTCATTGTCGACCCCTCGGGCGGGTTACCACGGTTTGCGGTCCGCACGCTAACGCAATTCCCGATGCGCGCCAAGACGCCACCGGGCAGTTGGCCACCCGTTGGGGGCCAACCAAAGATGGGTGTGGATAACCCTCCCCCAACCGCGCGCGCCCACTCCGAGAGATCGAGGGATCAGCCTCCACCGGCGAGCGCCTGGTCGACCAGCTCGATCCAGTGCCGGACAGGCGTGCGGCCCGCACTGTCGAGGTGGATCTGGCAGCCGATGTTGGCGGTGGCGATCAGGTCGGGGCGGCCGCTTTCCAGCGCATCCAGCCGGTTGGCGCGCAGGCGCTTCGACAGCTCCGGCTGCGTCAGCGAATAGGTACCGGCCGAGCCGCAGCAGAGATGACCATCGGGCACCGCGGTGAGGTTGAAGCCCAGGCGCTTGAGCACCGCCTCGACAGCGCCGCCGAGCTTTTGCGCGTGCTGCAGCGTGCAGGGGCAGTGGAAGGCGAGCGTCTGGTCGCAGCGCAGGCCGAGGCTTTCCAGCGGCTCGGCGCGGACGATTTCGATCAGGTCCTTCGCCAACTCACTCACGCGAACCGCCTTGGCGGCGTACTGCGGATCGTCGCGCAGCAGGTAACCGTATTCCTTGACGAAGGCGCCGCAGCCGCTGGCGGTCTGCACGATGGCCTCGGCGCCCTCTTCGATGGCCGACCACCAGGCGTCGATATTGCGTCGTGCGCGCTGCAGCCCGGACGCCTGGGCATTCAGGTGGTATTCCGCGGCACCGCAACAGGCGGCCTGAGGCGCAGGCGTCACGCTGATGCCAAGGCGGTCGAGCACACGCGCGGCGGCCGCGTTGGTGTTCGGCGACAGCGCCTGCTGCACGCAGCCTTCGAGCATCAGCACACGACGCGCATGCCGCTCCGGCGGCCGCTCGCCGGGCGCTGCGATGGCGCGCGGCAAGTGCTGGCTCAGGGACGCCGGGAGAATCGGCCGTAGCGCCTGGCCGGCCCCAAACAGCGCCTTGAACAGCGCCGGTCGCGGCACCACAGCGAGCAGCCCGGTGCGCAGCAGGCGCTCGCCCAACGGACGCGGCACGCGCGCCTCGATGGCCGCGCGGCCGATGTCCAGCAGCTTGTGGTACTCCACCCCGGACGGACAGGTGGTTTCGCAATTGCGGCAGGTCAGGCAGCGGTCCAGGTGCATCTGGGTCTTCGCGCTCACCTCGTCCTGTTCGAGGAACTGCTTGATCAGGTAGATGCGCCCGCGCGGGCCATCCAACTCGTCGCCAAGTTCCTGATAGGTCGGGCAGGTGGCGTTGCAAAAGCCGCAGTGCACGCAGCTACGCAGGACACGCTCGGCTTCGTCGGCATGCTCCAGGCGCTTGGCTACTTCGCTCAGGTTGGTCTGCATAGAACCGTCCAAGTCAGAGGTCGGCGTACATGCGCCCGGGGTTGAAGATGCCCTGCGGATCGAGCTGGCGCTTCAGCGACCGATGCAACTTGAGCAGGGACTCGGGCAGCGGATGCAGCGGATCGTCGACGTGGCTCGGGGTGAAGCAGGTCGCGTGGCCGCCGACTGCACTCACGGCCTGGCGAATCCGCTCGGCGGAAGCGTCGGACTTGAGCCAACGCTGTGCGCCACCCCAGTCCAGCAGCTGTGCGCCAGGCAGCGCCAGCGGTGCGGTCGTGGCCGGCAGCGACAAGCGCCAGAGCGGGCGCGAATCGCGGAAGAAGGCCAGGCGCTGTTCGCGCAGCTCCTCCCACCAGCCGTCACCCAGGGGATCGCCACCGATGCGGTCGCAGGCTGCGCGCACCGAGCCCTCGTTACCCTCGAAACGCAGGTATAGCTGCTCGCCATCGAGCGCGGCTGCGCTCAGCGGCAGCGGTTGCTGGCCCCACTCGGCGAGGCGCTGGAGCGCGCGCTCGAGCGGAATGCTCTGGCGCAGGCTGATGTGGCAGCGCGGCTTGGGCAGCACCTTGAACGAGGCCTCGGTGATCACTCCCAGGCAACCGAAGCTGCCGGCCAGCAGACGCGACAGGTCGTAGCCGGCAACGTTCTTCATCACTTGGCCGCCGAAGCGCAGGTGGGTGCCCAGGCCGCTGATCATCCGCGTGCCAAGAACGAAGTCGCGCACTGCGCCCGCCCAGGGCCGGCGCGGGCCGGACAGCCCGGCGGCGAGCATTCCGCCAACCGTGGCCTTGTCGCTGAAGCTTGGCGGCTCGCAAGCAAGCATCTGCCCGGCGCCATCCAGCACGGCATTCAGCTCGCGCAACGGAGTGCCGGCTCGGGCGGTGATGACCAACTCGGTCGGGTCGTAGGAAACGATGCCCGTGTGGCCGGCAACATCCAGCGGACGGGCGTCCACCCAGCGACCGAGAAAGGTCTTGCTGGAGCCGCCGCGAATCGACAGGGCGGTCCGTTCCGCCAGGGCCTGGCGCACCTGTTCGAGCAGCTCCGCACTGCGGTCGGCGCCAGCCTGGGAATCGAAATTCGGGGGCATCAGAAGCGCTCCAGGTCCGGAAACGGCAACTGCCCACGGTGGATGTGCATGGCGCCGAACTCGGCGCAGCGGTGCAGCGTGGGAATGTTCTTGCCAGGGTTGAGCAAACCCTGCGGATCGAAGGCAGCCTTTACCGCATGGAACAGGGTCAGCTCATCAGCGTTGAACTGCGCGCACATCTGGTTGATCTTCTCGCGCCCCACGCCATGTTCGCCGGTGATGCTGCCGCCCACCGCCACGCAGAGTTCGAGGATCCTCCCACCCAGCGCCTCGGCGCGCTCCAGCTCGCCAGGCAGGTTGGCGTCGAAGAGAATCAGCGGGTGCATGTTGCCATCGCCGGCGTGGAACACATTGGCCACGCGCAGGCCGTATTCGGCGGACAGCTCGGCAATGCCGCGCAGCACGCGAGGCAGTTCGCGGCGCGGGATGGTGCCATCCATGCAGTAGTAGTCCGGCGAGATGCGCCCTACCGCCGGGAAGGCGTTCTTGCGACCAGCCCAGAACCTCGCCCGCTCTTCTTCGTCCCGCGCCAGCCGCACGTCTGTAGCGCCGGCCTTGCGCAGCACGCCTTCGACGCAGAGGCAATCCTCGTGGACGTCGGACTCCACGCCATCCAGCTCGCACAGAAGGATGGCCGCGGCGTCCACCGGGTAACCGGCGTGGATGAAGTCCTCGGCGGCGCGGATCGACAGGTTGTCCATCATCTCCAGGCCGCCGGGGATGATGCCGGCGGCGATGATGTCGGCCACCGCGCGGCCAGCCTTCTCGACGTCATCGAAGCTTGCCATCAACACCTTGGCCATCTGCGGCTTGGGCAGCAGCTTCACGGTTACCTCGACCACCACGCCGAGCAGGCCTTCGGAACCGGTGAACAGCGCCAGCAAATCGAAGCCAGGGCTGTCGAGAGCGTCGGAGCCGAGCGTCAGGCGCTCGCCGTCCATGGTGACGATCTCGACCTTGAGCAGGTTGTGCACCGTCAGCCCGTACTTCAGGCAATGCACGCCGCCGGCGTTCTCGGCGACATTGCCGCCAATCGAACAGGCGATCTGCGAGGACGGATCGGGCGCGTAGTACAGGCCGTAAGGCGCGGCAGCCTGGGAAATGGCCAGGTTGCGCACGCCGGGCTGCACGCGGGCGTAGCGCCCGGCCGGGTTCACTTCGAGGATGCGCTTGAAGCGCGCCATCACCAGCAGCACGCCCTGCTCCAGCGGCAGCGCACCACCGGACAGGCCGGTACCGGCGCCGCGCGCGATCACAGGCACGCGCATCCGGTGGCACAGGCGCAGCAGGGTCTGCACCTGCTCGACGTGTTCGGGCAGCACCACCAGCAACGGCGTGCAGCGGTAGGCGGAGAGGCCATCGCATTCGTAGGGGCGCAGGTCCTCCGGCTCGTGGAGGATTTCCAGATCCGGCAGCGCGGCGCGCAGCTCGACGAGTAGCGCGGGCTTGTCCACCTTGGGCAGTGCGCCATCGAGGCGCTCATCGTAAAGGATGTTCATCGGGCCTCACCGGGCGGGTTCTTCTTGTGGCTTCGTCGACCAGTCTAGAAGCCGTGGCAACCTGTCACAGTTCCCCGCTCGGCGATCCGACACCTAGAAGGCTGGACCCGATGAAGACGACGCCATTGGTCACGGTCTGGCCAATGCGCTTCGTGCTACCCTGCCGCCGTCCTACACAAACGTCTCGCTCCCGTGTCCGATTTTTCCTCCCCCCTGCCCCGCTGGCTCGCTGAAGACCAACTGCCCGCCAACGTCGACCCCGCCGTACACGACTGGCTGTTCGACCAGGGCTCGCTGACTCGCCGCCTCACCGCCCTCGCCGAAGGCGCCTTCAGCGTCGAGCCGCTGTGCGAGGAGTGGCAAGTGCTGCGCGACGACGAGTGCGCCGCGCTGGGCGTGCCCAACGGCAGCCAGGGCTGGGTGCGCGAGGTCTACCTGCACGGCCACGGCCAGCCCTGGGTGTTTGCCCGCAGCGTCGCCGCGCGCGCCGCACTGGAAGCATCGGGCTTCGACCTGGCGCTGCTTGGCACACGCTCGCTGGGCGAGCTGCTGTTCAGCGACAGCGCGTTCCGCCGCGATGTGATCGAAATCTGCCTGTACCCCGCGCCCTTCCTCCCGCTGGAAGTGCGCCGCACGCTGCTTTGGGGCCGCCGTTCGTGCTTCCGCCGCGGCGCGCTGGGCGTGCTGGTCGCCGAAGTGTTCCTGCCGCGCCTGTGGCGCGCCGCCGGGGTCGACGCCTTATAATCCTCCGTTCCTGTCCGGAGGTAGCCATGTTCGTCGCCCTGATCAAACCTCTCGCCCGCCTGCACCCTCGCGCCTGGGACTTCATCCAGTTGACGCGCATGGACAAGCCGATCGGCATCTACCTGCTGCTGTGGCCGACGCTGTGGGCGCTGTGGATGGCCAGCGGCGGCGTTCCCAGCCTGAAGAACCTGGTTATCTTCATCCTCGGCACGGTGGCGATGCGCGCTGCAGGTTGCGTGATCAACGACTTCGCCGACCGCAACTTCGACGGCCACGTTGCGCGCACCAAGGCGCGTCCGCTGGCCACCGGCAAGATCACCGTGAGCGAGGCCTGGATCACCTTCTTCGCGTTGCTGGCGACCAGCTTCGTGCTGGTGTTGTGCACCAACGAGAAGACCATCTTCCTGTCGTTCGGCGGCGCCGCCATCGCCGCGCTCTACCCCTTCATGAAGCGCTACACCTACTACCCGCAGGTGGTGCTGGGCGCGGCCTTCTCCTGGGGCATTCCGATGGCATTCACCGCGGCCAGCGGCAAGCTGCCGGCAGCGGCCTGGCTACTGTTCTTCGCCAACGTGCTGTGGACCGTGGCTTACGACACCTACTACGCGATGACCGACCGCGAGGACGACCTAAAGATCGGCGTGAAATCCACCGCCATCCTCTTCGGCGACGCCGACCGGGTGATCATCCTGACCCTGCAGGGCCTGACGCTCCTGCTGACGGTGCTGGCCGCCAACCAGCTGCACCTGGGCTGGAGCTTCTATGCCGGCCTGGTAGTAGCTGCAGGCTGCTTCGCCTGGGAATTCCACTCGACCCGCGACCGCGACCCGCAGGCCTGCTTCAAGGCCTTCCTGCACAACCATTGGGCGGGGCTGGCGATCTTCCTCGGCACCGTCGCCGACTACGCGCTGCGCTGAGCGACGCCGACGACGGTTGGCCACTGGGCGAACGGTTTACTGCGGCTTGGCCACGTGCCAGGCGCCGTCCATCTTGCCCTCGCCGGTGGCGTCGCCGGGCTTCTGGTCCTTCACGAAGCGGTACAACGGCTTGCCGTAGTAGGCCCACTGCTGACCGCCGTCACGGTTGATCAGGGTCCAGTCTTCGCCAGCCTTGGCGCCGCTTTCGGCCATCAGCGGCGGCCAGAACTGCTCGCACTGGCCCGTGCACATCGACTTGCCGCCACTGTCCTTGTCGAAGGTGTAGAGCGTCATGCCCTTGGCATCGACCAGCATGCCGTTCTTGACCGTGGCCGGGTCGGCCGCGTGCGCGGCCAAGGCCGGCAGCGCCAGGCCGAGGGCCAGCACCAGGTGTTTGCAATTCATCGTCGATCTCCTCAGAAGCGGTGGGAACCGCAAGGGAGCGCAGCGGGACGGCGGCAGGTCAGGCAGGCCGCCAAGACGGTCCCGGCGATACGCGTCGAACCACCCTCAAGGGCGGTCTGATCAGCATAGTAGAGCGCCCGCCAACCGCCGGGCCTGGCGCTCGGCTAACATGCTGGTGTCACATCCTTGAAATAATTCCGTTATCTAATGCGGCGCAGTAGAGAACTCCAGAGACGAGACCATGGTTGGCAAGACAATCCTCATCGTTGACGACGAAGCACCGATCCGCGAGATGATCGCAGTGGCCCTGGAAATGGCCGGATACGAGTGCCAGGAAGCGGAAAGCACCCAGCAGGCCCACGCTGCCATCGTCGACCGCAAGCCGGACCTGATCCTGCTCGACTGGATGCTGCCGGGCACCTCCGGCATCGAACTGGCGCGCCGCCTGAAGCGTGACGAGATGACCGAGGACATCCCGATCATCATGCTCACCGCCAAGGGCGAAGAGGACAACAAGATCCAGGGCCTGGAAGTCGGCGCCGACGACTACATCACCAAGCCGTTCTCGCCGCGCGAACTGGTCGCCCGCCTGAAGGCCGTGCTGCGCCGCACCGGCGCCGGCGACAGCGAGGCGCCGATCGAGGTCGGCGGCCTGATGCTCGATCCGGTCAGCCACCGCGTGACCATCGACGGCAAGCCCGCCGAAATGGGTCCGACGGAATACCGCCTGCTGCAGTTCTTCATGACCCACCAGGAACGCGCCTACACTCGCGGCCAACTGCTCGACCAGGTCTGGGGCGGCAACGTCTATGTGGAAGAGCGCACCGTCGACGTGCACATCCGCCGTCTGCGCAAGGCCCTGGGCGAGGTCTACGAGAATCTGGTACAGACCGTGCGCGGGACCGGGTATCGTTTCTCCACCAAGACCTGACGCGCACCGCGCCTCGGGAACGGCTCGCACTGTCGCGGGCCGTTCCTGCATTGCTCACAAGGACTGGACCTGGTGAACCAAGACTGGCGTGGCGCCCTCATTCGCCATCTGCTGTTACTGATTCTCGCCGCCGCGCTGCTCGGCGCGGTGACCGGCCAATACGGCTGGGCCCTGGCCGCGTGCCTGGGCTTCTACCTGGGCTGGACCCTCTGGCAGGTGCTGCGCCTGCACAAGTGGCTGAAGAACCATCGCGACGACGAACCGCCACCGGACGGCTATGGCCTCTGGGGCGAAGTGTTCGACAGCATCTATCACCTGCAACGCCGTAACGAACGCGCCCGCGGCCGCCTGCAGGCAGTGATCGACCGTATGCAGGAATCCACCGCCGCACTGCGCGACGCCGTGGTCATGCTCGACGCCGACGGCAACCTGGAGTGGTGGAACATCGCCGCCGAACGCCTGCTCGGCCTGCGCAGCCCGCAGGACGGCGGCCAACCGGTGACCAACCTGATCCGCCATCCGCGCTTCAAGGAATACTTCGCCCACGGCAACTACCAAGAGCCGCTGGACCTGCCCTCGCCAGTGAACGACAAGCAGCTGCTGCAGTTCCAGATCACCCTCTACGGCAACGGCGAGCACCTGATGCTGGCGCGCGACGTGACCCGCGTGCACCTGCTGGAGCAGATGCGCAAGGACTTCGTCGCCAACGTTTCCCACGAGCTGCGCACGCCGTTGACGGTGATCGCCGGCTACCTGGAGACGCTGCTGGACAACGTGGAGAACATCAACCCGCGCTGGAACCGCGCCCTGCAGCAGATGCAGCAACAGGCTTCGCGCATGAAGACGCTGCTCAACGACCTGCTGCTCTTGGCCAAGCTGGAAGCGACCGACTACCCGGCGGACAACAAGCCAGTGGCGGTGGACCTGATGCTGCTGGCGATCCGCAACGACGCCCAGGCGCTGTCCGGCACCAACGAGCACCGCATCAGCCTGGAGGCCGACCCCAAGGTGCGCCTCAAGGGCAGCGAAGCAGAGCTGCGCAGCGCCTTCTCCAACCTGGTGTTCAACGCGGTCAAGTACACCCCCGCGGGCGGCGAGATCCGCATCCGCTGGTGGGGGGACGAGCAGGGCGCGCATCTGTCCGTGCAGGACAGCGGCATCGGCATCGATCCCAAGCACCTGCCACGCCTGACTGAGCGTTTCTATCGCGTCGACTCCAGCCGCAATGCCAGCACCGGCGGCACCGGCCTGGGCCTGGCGATCGTCAAGCACGTGCTGATCCGCCACCGCGGCACCCTGGACATCAGCAGCGTGCTGGGCAAGGGCAGCAGCTTCGTCTGCCACTTCCCGCCGCAGCAAATGGCTTGAAACAGCGCCGTCTTGCCATGGCGGCGGCATGCCGCCATCCTTACCCGTTCATTCCTCAGCCAACAGAACCATGGACCCTTCCCCTAGTAGCACCCTGCTGACCTATTTCGCCGATTTCGGCCTCGTTCTCTTCGCCCTCTTCCTCGTCGTGCTCAACGGTTTCTTCGTGGCCGCCGAGTTCGCCATGGTCAAGCTGCGCTCCACGCGCGTGGAGACCATCGCCAAGCAGCACGGCTGGCGCGGCAACATCCTGCGCAAGGTGCACCACCAGCTCGACGCCTACCTCTCCGCCTGCCAGCTCGGCATCACCCTCGCCTCCCTCGGCCTGGGCTGGGTCGGCGAGCCGGCCTTCGCGGAACTGCTGGAGCCCCTGCTGGGCGCGGTGGGCGTACACAACGAAGAGATCATCCGCGGGGTGTCGTTCTTCAGCGCCTTCTTCATCATTTCCTACCTGCACATCGTGGTCGGCGAACTGGCGCCCAAGAGCTGGGCAATCCGCAAGCCGGAGCTGCTGTCGCTGTGGACCGCGGTGCCGCTGTACCTGTTCTACTGGCTGATGTATCCCGCCATCTATCTGCTCAACGCCAGCGCCAACACCATCCTCAAGATTGCCGGCCAGGGCGAGCCGGGGCCGCATCACGAGCACCACTACAGCCGTGAAGAGCTCAAGCTGATCCTCCACTCCAGCCGCGGCCAGGACCCGAGCGATCAGGGCATGCGCGTACTGGCCTCGGCAGTGGAGCTGGGCGAGCTGGAAGTGGTGGACTGGGCCAATTCCCGCGAAGACCTGGTCTATCTCGAGCGCAACGCGCCGCTGGCCGACGTGCTGGCGACCATTCGCCGCCACAAGTACAGCCGCTATCCGGTCTACGACGCCGAGAAGGGCGAGTTCACCGGCGTGCTGCATATCAAGGACCTGCTGCTTGAGCTGTCCGCCCGCGAAAACCAGCCTGAGCGCATCGATCTCGACGAACTGACCCACCCGCTGGAGCTGGTCACCAAGCACATGCCGCTGTCGCGCCTGCTCGAGCAGTTCCGCCAGGGTGGCGCGCACTTCGCCCTGGTCGAGGAGGCCGACCACAAGGTGGTCGGCTACCTGACCATGGAAGACGTGCTGGAAGTGCTGGTCGGCGATATCCAGGACGAACACCGCAAGGCCGAGCGCGGCATCCTCGCCTACCAGCCGGGCAAGCTGCTGGTACGCGGCGACACCCCGCTGTTCAAGCTGGAGCGCCTGCTCGGCGTCGACCTCGACCACGTCGAAGCGGAGACCCTGGCCGGCCTGGTCTACGACAGTCTCAAGCGCGTGCCGGAAGAGGAAGAAGTGCTGGAAACCGAAGGCCTGCGGATCATCGTGAAGAAGATGAAAGGACCGAAGATCGTCCTTGCCAAGGTGATCAAGCTGGACTGATCTGCCCGCGCACTGCGAAAAAGGCCGCTCGATGTGTCCCGTCCTGAATAAGGTTTACACCTTCGCCCTTATTTCAGGAGAGCCCCGATGGCAGAAGGTGTTCGTCGCAGCCAGCGTGATTACACGCTGGCTTTTAAACTGGCGGTGGTCGACCAGGTCGAAAAAGGGGAAATGAGCTACAAGGAGGCTCAGGCCCGCTATGGCATCCAGGGCCGCTCGACGGTGCTGGTGTGGTTACGCAAGCATGGCCGGCAGGACTGGAACCAGGGCGCCTCCCTTCGAAAGGCTCGGAGCCCGGATATGAATACCCCGATATTGCCGTTGACCCCGGAACAACGCATCAAGGAACTCGAGCAGCAGCTTGAGGTGATGAGCCAGAAGGCGCAGTTCTTCGAGGCCGTGGTGAATGTGCTGGAGAATGACTACGGCGTTTCGATCGTAAAAAAGCGTCCCGGCAAGTCCTCACGCAAAGGCAAGTCCAAGCGCTGAGTGTTAGCAGGGCTTGCCAGTTCATGGGCATCAGCCGCCAGGCGTACTACCAGCGCAACCGGGCGGCGGATCAGCGCAGCCAGCAGGATCGACAGATCGCCCAGTTCGTGCGGCAGGTGCGGATGCGTCAGCCGCGCCTGGGAGCACGCAAGCTGCATTATCTGTTGCAGCAGCAAGCGGAAGCCGCGTTGCGAGTTGGGCGCGATCGCCTGTTCCGGGTGCTGGCCGAGCACCGCCTGCTGGTTCGACCCAAGCGGGCGTACCACAAGACCACCCACAGTTTTCACCGGTTCCATCGCCATCCCAATCTGCTCAAGCCAGGGCCGCAACAGGTCTTGCCCGATGCGCCGGAGCGCGTCTGGGTTGCCGACATCACCTATCTGCCCAGCCAGAGCGGCCCGCTGTACCTGAGCCTGGTCACCGACGCCTATTCGCGCAAGATCGTCGGCCATCACGTCCACGACAGCCTGCACGCCGAGTCGGTGGCCCATGCCTACAGCCAGGCCCTGCGGCGCCGCACGACGCAGGAACCCCTGGTGCATCACTCCGACCGAGGAATTCAGTACTGCTCGGGGCTTTACCAACGCCTGCACGCGCAGCACGGAGCAATCTGCTCGATGACCGACGGCTACGACTGTTACCAGAATGCGCTGGCTGAGCGCGTCAACGGCATCCTGAAGAACGAGTTGCTGGAGCATCCTCCCGCCGACCTCGCGCAGGCGCGCCGCATGGTGCGTGAAGCCGTCGACATCTATAACCGCGAGCGCCCTCACCTGGCCCTGAAATACAAAACGCCCGATGCGGTGCATCGGGCGTTTTGAGGTCTGGAGCATGGCCTGAGAGGTGTAAACCTATTTCAGGACTAGACATGCATGTCCGCAGCGGATCATTCCTTGACCACCGCGAAGTTCGGCAGCGTGCCCACTGGCTGGGCGAAGTCGTAGGGAATGGATTCCAGCGCCAGCCCGACGTTGCGCTGCACCACGAAGTGAAGGTGCGGCCCGCTGCTATTACCGGTGTTGCCCGAACGCCCGAGCGGCGTCCCCTCGCCTACGCGCTGGCCCTCGCTGACCAGCACCGAGCCGCGCATCAGGTGCAGATACACGCCCATGGTGCCGTCGTCATGCAGGATGCGCACGAAGTTGCCGGACGGGTTGTTGCCGCGCCCGCTCTGCCCGTTCTCCACCTTGACCACCATGCCACCGCGCGCCGCGACTATGGGCGTGCCTTCGGGCATGGCGATGTCCAGCGCGTAGCGGCTCTTGGGCGTGAAGTGGCTGTACTTGCCGTTGGCCCCCTGGCTCAGGCGGAACGGGCCGCCACGCCAAGGCAACGGGTAGCGGAACGGCACCGGTTGCAGCCGCGGATCGCCAAGCGCGTAGCGCAGCTTGGGCTTGTACTGCATGGGCCGCCCAGGGTCGCGCGGGCTCAGGGTAGCGAGACGCATGGAGGTGCGCGGCGCCAGCACCCAGTGGATCGGCTGCTCGGGCACGCCCACGGTGTTCTGCGCGGCGTTGACGCTCAGCTCGATCTCCACTGGCGCGTAGAGGTCATTGCGCACCTGCAGGGTGTCGAAGCCTTCGCCCTTGAGGGTCTGCAGCTTCACCTGCTCTTCGAGGTGCTCGACCATGCGGTCGCGGAAGACGAACACCGATGCGCCCGACACGGCCTTGTCCGTATAGGTGACCACGCCATTGGCGTCGGTGTACTTGTAGATGGTCACGGCCGCAGCCGGCCCCGTGGCGGCCAATAGACCGCAGAGGAAAATCAAGCGCCCCAGCATGTCGACTCTGGTTATAGGTATGCGACGCCAGCAAGACTAGCAGCGCGCTCGGGCAGCGACGAGCAGCCGAGCGTCAGGCTGTGAAGCAATACGGATTGCAGCCGACCGACGGTTCAGGCGCCCGGCACGTAATGCCGCTGCGTGCTGCCTCGAGCGATCAGGCGCGAGAGGTAATCGAGCTTCTGCGGGTCCTGGTCGACGAAGCGCAGCAGCAGCAGGAGCCACTCGCTGTCCGGCTTGGGCTCAAGCGCCGCTACCGAATGCAGGTAGCCGTTCAAGCGCGCCACTTCGTTCTCTTCGTCCAGGTCCAGCACGGCGCTTTCCAGCACCTGCGGCAGCGCCTGACCGCGCTTCACCACCAGTTGTGCTTCCTTCAGGCTAAGCGCCCGAATCACGCAAGGCAGGCTCACGTTGGGCAAGCGCAGCTGCCCCTGACCTTTGCCCTGGGTCGGCGCGGCGGAACGTGGTGCAGGAGCGGCGGCAGGAGCTGCTGCCGGGCGAGCCGGCGCGGCAGGCGCAGCCGGGCGCACCACTTCAGCCTTGCCACCGGTGAGTGCAGCGAGGGAATCGTTCGGTGGGCCGCTGGCGAGGCTACGCTGCGGCGCGGAAGCCAGCAGGGCTTCCAGCTTGCCGCTGCGGCTCAGGGCCTTGCGTACCTTGGTGACGAGCTGGTCGTTGGAGAAGGGCTTGCCGATGAAGTCGGAGACGCCGGCCTGGATGGCCTGGACCACGTTCTCCTTGTCGCCGCGGCTGGTGACCATGATGAAGGGCACTTCCTTCAGCGGTTCCTGCGCACGGCACCAGCCGAGCAGCTCGATACCGGACATCTCCGGCATCTCCCAATCGCACAGGATCAGGTCGACCGCTTGCCGCGCGAGGTGCTGCTGGGCCTTGCGCCCATTCACCGCTTCCTCGATGCGCAGACCGGGAAAATGGTCGCGCAGGCCCTTCTTCACCAGGTCGCGGATGAAAGGCGCATCATCCACGACCAGAACACTCACCTTGCTCATTGTCGACTCCCTGAAACGTCAAGGCGAAGGATAGCCTTGGCCGCTGGCAGGATGCCATGCCGACGTGACTGCCCAGCCACAATTCCGGCCGGGCGCAAGGGAATTATTCCGAAGGACCCTGTACCTCTTCCTTCATCCGGGCCAGGCCCAGGTGACGGACGTCGGTGCCACGCACCAGGTAGATCACCAGTTCGGCGATGTTGCGCGCGTGGTCGCCGATGCGCTCCAGAGAACGCAGCGCCCAGATGACGTTGAGCACGCGGGAGATCGCCCGCGGGTCTTCCATCATGTAGGTGACCAGTTCGCGCAGCGCGGTCTTGTACTCGCGGTCGACGGTCTTGTCGTACTGCGCAACCGACAGGGCCAGATCGGCGTCGAAGCGGGCAAAGGCATCCAGCGCCTCCTGCACCATCTTGCGTACCTGGCCGCCGATGTGGCGCACCTCGACATAACCGCGCGGCGCTTCGCCTTCCTCGCACAGCTGGATGGCGCGGCGGGCGATCTTCGAGGCTTCGTCGCCGATACGCTCGAGGTCGATCACCGACTTGGAAATGCTGATGATCAGGCGCAGGTCGGAGGCAGCCGGCTGGCGGCGGGCGAGGATGCGCATGCATTCCTCGTCGATGTTGCGCTCCATCTGGTTGATCTGGTCGTCGATGTCGCGGACCTGCTGGGCGAGGCCGGAGTCGGCGTCGATCAGCGCGTTCACCGCGTCGTTGACCTGCTTCTCCACCAGCCCGCCCATGGCCAGCAGATGGCTGCGCACGTCTTCCAGCTCGGTGTTGAACTGCTGGGAGATGTGATGACTGAGACTTTCTTTGTTGATCATGGGATTCGCTCCGCGAAAGCTACAGGCTATGAAACAAAGGTTGCAGTTTTATGATGCGACCGCCGCCGACGCTCGGCGGCATGGCGGCGCTAGCCGTAGCGACCGGTGATGTAGTCCTCGGTCTGACGCTTCAAAGGGTTGGTGAACAGCGTGTCGGTGTCGCCGAACTCCACCAGGCTGCCCAGGTGCATGAACGCCGTGTAGTCGGAAACCCGCGCGGCCTGCTGCATGTTGTGGGTGACTATGACGATGGTGAACTTGGATTTCAGTTCGTAGATCAGCTCTTCGATCTTCAGCGTGGAGATCGGATCGAGCGCCGAGCAGGGTTCGTCGAGCAGCAGCACTTCAGGCTCCACCGCAATGGTGCGGGCGATCACCAGACGCTGCTGCTGGCCGCCGGAAAGCCCCAGCGCCGATTCGTGCAGGCGGTCCTTCACCTCTTCCCACAGCGCGGCGCCCTTGAGCGCCCACTCCACCGCCTCATCGAGCGTGCGCTTCTTGTTCACGCCCTGCAGGCGCAGGCCATAGACCACGTTCTCGTAGATGGTCTTGGGGAAGGGGTTGGGCTTCTGGAACACCATGCCGACACGGCGGCGCAGCTCGGCGACGTCCACGCCCTTGGTGAAAATGTTGTGGCCGTCGAGGCGGATCTCGCCTTCCACGCGGCAATCCTCGACCAGGTCGTTCATCCGGTTGAAGCAGCGCAGCAGGGTCGACTTGCCGCAGCCGGAAGGGCCGATGAAGGCGGTCACGCGCTGCCGCGGAACCTGCATCTGGATGTCGAACAGCGCCTGCTTCTTGCCGTAGAAGAGATTCAGGCCGGGGACTTCCAGGGCCACGGACTCGTCCTCCAGACGTGTTGTCTGGCGCTTCGACCGGCCGAGGGCAGCGAGGTCGATACCGTGACGGTGGGAATCGTGTTGCATTTCAGGTCTCCCGTTGGAGGCTCCAGGCCGCCGGCAAGCACTGCCGGCGGCGGCTATCAGTTTTCCAGCGCCTTGTACTTCTCGCGCAGGCGGTTGCGGATGGCGATGGCCGAGACGTTGAGCAGGGCGATCACCAGCACCAGCAGCAGCGCGGTGGCATACACCAGCGGCCGCGCGGCCTCGACGTTGGGGCTCTGGAAGCCGACGTCGTAGATGTGGAAGCCCAGGTGCATGATCTTCTGGTCGAGGTGCACGTAGGGGTAGTTGCCGTCCACCGGCAGCGACGGGGCCAGCTTCACCACGCCCACCAGCATCAGCGGCGCCACTTCACCCGCGGCACGCGCCACGGCGAGGATCAGGCCGGTCATCATCGCCGGGCTGGCCATCGGCAGGACGATCTTCCACAGCGTCTCGGCCTTGGTCGCGCCCAGGGCCAGCGAGCCCTCGCGGATCGAACGCGGAATCCGCGACAGACCTTCCTCGGTGGCCACGATCACCACCGGCACGGCGAGGATCGCCAGGGTCAGCGAGGCCCAGAACAGCCCGGGCGTGCCGAATGTCGGCGCCGGGAGCGCCTCGGCGAAGAACAGCCGGTCGATGGAGCCGCCCAGCACGTAGACGAAGAAGCCCAGGCCGAACACGCCGTAGACGATTGCCGGAACGCCGGCGAGGTTGTTCACGGCGATGCGGATGGTCCGGGTCAGCGGTCCCTGGCGCGCGTACTCGCGCAGGTATACGGCGGCAATGACACCGAAAGGCGTGACGATCAGGGCCATCACCAGGGTCATCATCACGGTGCCGAAAATCGCCGGGAAGATGCCGCCCTCGGTGTTGGCCTCACGCGGGTCTTCGCTGAGGAACTCCCAGAGCTTCTGGAAATAGAACTTCAGCTTGGCGCCCACGCCCATGGCGTTGGGCTGGTAGGCGTGGACCAGCTTGCCGACGCTGATCTCGGTCTCGCGGCCGCTGGAATCGCGCATCACCACGCTGTCACGGTTGAACTGCTGGCGCAGCTCGCCGAGCTTCGCTTCGTACTCTTGATAGCGCGCCTGCAGCTCCGCACGCGCGGTAGCCAGGTCAGCCTGAGCGGTAGCGTCGAGCTGCCCGTCGAGCTGCAGCTTGCGCTCCTTCAGGCGCAGACGTTCAAGCTCGTGGTTGATGCCACCGATGTCGGATTTCTCCAGGCCGCTGAGTTCGTCGTAGAGCGCATTCACCCGCTGCAGGCGTTGCTGCAGCTCAGGCATGGCGGCCGAACCTTCGGCAACCACCTTGCCGGCTTCCTTCACGCTCAGCAGGTAGCCATAGAAGTTGCCCCACTCGCGGCGCTCGAGAGTCATCAGCTCCTTCGGCCAATGGCGCTCGCCGAGCCACTCGCCGACCACCCAGGAGAAGTCGCTGCCATAGAGATCGCGATTGCCCAGCTTGAGCAGCCCGCGGGTCATGAACTCAGGACCGGTGGCCGGCACCGGCATACCGGCACTGTGCAGCCGCTCGCGCGGGACCTGCTCGACCTGCACCTCCTCGCCGATCAGCGTCTGCACCGGGGAACCGGGCACGCTGTAGGTTGCCTCCAGCACATTGGCCGGCCAGAAGTGGCCCAGGCCGCGCACGGCGATCACAGCCAGCAGGCCGATGGTCATGATCACGGCGATCGACACAGCGCCGGCGTTCATCCACACCCAGGGCGTGCCGCTGGCGAACCAGGCTTTCACCGATTCCTGTTTCTGTTTCACAGAGGAGCCTCGTTGGCGCCGCTCAGAGCGACGCGTATTTCTTCCGCAGCCGCTGACGGATCAGCTCGGCCAGGGTGTTCATCACGAAGGTGAAGGTCAGCAGCACGAGCGCCGAGAGGAACAGCACGCGGTAATGGGTACCGCCTACCTCCGACTCGGGCATCTCCACCGCGACGTTCGCTGCCAGGGTGCGCATGCCCTGGAAGATATTCAGGTCCATCACCGGGGTATTGCCGGTCGCCATGAGCACGATCATGGTCTCGCCCACCGCGCGGCCGAGGCCGATCATCAGCGCCGAGAAGATGCCCGGGCTGGCGGTGAGGATCACCACCCGCGCCAGGGTCTGCCAGGGCGTCGCACCCAGGGCCAGGGAGCCGTAGGTGAGGCTCCGGGGCACGCTGAAGATGGCGTCCTCGGCAATCGAGAAGATGTTCGGAATCACCGCGAAGCCCATCGCCAGGCCGACGATCAGGGCATTGCGCTGGTCGTAGGTGATGCCCAGGTCATGGCTGAGCCACAGGCGCATGTCGCCGCCGAAGAACGCCGACTCCAGGTGCGGACTCAGCCACAGGGCGAAGGTGCCGACGGCGAGCACCACCGGAACCAGGATGGCCGCTTCCCAACCGTCCGGGATCGACAGGCGGATGCGCTCCGGCAGGCGGCTCCAGGCCAGGCCGGCGAGCAGGATACCCAGCGGCGTGAGCAGCAGCAGACTGAAGATGCCCGGCAGGTGGCCCTCGACATAGGGGGCGAGGAACAGCCCGGCGAAGAAGCCGAGGATTACCGTGGGCAGCGCCTCCATCAGTTCGATGACCGGCTTCACCTTGCGGCGCAGGGCCGGGGCCATGAAATAACCGGTATAGACCGCCGCGGCGACGGCCAGCGGAGCGGCCAGGATCATCGCGTAGAAGGCCGCCTTGAGGGTGCCGAAGGTCAGTGGTGCGAGGCTCAGCTTGGGCTCGAAATCGGTGTTCGCTGCAGTGGATTGCCAGACGTACTGCGGCTTGTCGTAGCTCTCGTACCAGACCTTGCCCCAGAGCGCGCTCCAGGAAATCTCCGGGTGCGGGTTGCTCAGCGCGAAGCTGTGCAGCTTGCCGCCCTCTTCCAGCAGTACAAGGTTGGCTCGCGGCGAAAGGGCGAGGACTCCCGCCTCTGGGGCGACCTGCTCGGTCAGCAGGGTGCGGTGGGCCGTGCTGTGGAACACGCCAAGGCGACCGCTGCTGTCCAGGGCGATGAAGCCCTTGCGGCGTTGCTCCGCAACAATCGCCGTCACCGGCTTGTCGCCCAGGCGGAAGTCGCGCACGTGGGAAAGACGCGGTTCGCCATCCGTGTCGCGAGCCATGAACCATTGGCTGATGCTGCCGCGGGAGCTGCCGATCATCAGCGAAATGCCACCGAGCAACTGGGCGCTCGCGGTGACTTCGCTGTCGGCGTGGTCGAGCAGCTTGTAGCGCCCGTTGAGTTGGTGGGTGCGCAGGTCGAAGACGTCGGCTTGCGCACGGCCGTTGACCACGTACAGCCACTGCTTGCGCGGGTCCATGTAGATCGCCTTCACCGGGTCGGCGATCTGCGGCAGCTCGATGCGCTCCTGCTGCAGCGTGGTCTCGCCGGTCAGCATGTTCTCCTGGTTGCTGAGGTTGAGCAGCATCAGTTGGCTGCCGGCGGAACCGGCGAGCATGGCGCCGTCTTCGCCGGAAGCGATGGCGACGTGCTCCAGCGGCCGGCCGGACTCATCCAGGGCAACCGGGGTATCGCCATAGGGATACTCCAGCACTGGCGCGATGACCCGCTTGCCGTCCGGGTAGCTGGCCCGGTAGCTGTGCTTGAACACCAGCACCTGTCCGTTGGACAGGCCTAGGGCAACCAGCGGCCGATCGGGCTGATCCTGGCCGATGGAGACCACCTGAGTACCAGCCGGCAGCTTCAGCGCCTGGCGAGACAGCTCGTTGCCACTGTCGAGATCGAAGAACAGCACCTGACCATCGGCGGCGACGCGCATCGCCACCTGGTTCTGCTCTTCGACACTTAGCAGCAGCGGCTTCTGCACGCTGCCCAGCCAGGCCGGCGTCAGCGGCTCCCCGGCGTCCCGCCCCGCGCCCCAGCCAGGCCGGCGTCAGCGGCTCGCGGGCATCCAGCTCGGCGCCACGGAACAGCGGCAGCACCACGTAAGCCAGGTAGAAGAAAATCAGGGTGATGGCACCCAGCACCGCCAGGCCACCGATCAGTACGTACCAGCGGGTCAGGCGATCCTTGAGCGCTCGGATGCGGCGCTTGCGGCGGAAGGCCGGGGCATTGAAATCGATCCGCTCGGGACTGGTATCGCTCATGGAGGAAGTGGCCAGGTCGTTCATCGGGGCTGGTGGCTTAATGGCGCTCTACAAAAGTGACATCACTATGACGTGGCAAGGCCCGCCCCCGACAGATACCTGTCGACGGGCCCTTCGCCACTGCGCGTCAGACGCTTCGGCGATCGGAGGCCTGCTCAGAGGCCCAGGTCCTTGATCGCCTTTTCCGCGACCTTTGACGGCAGAGGAATGTAACCGTCCTTGACGACGATTTCCTGCCCTGTCTTCGACAGCACCATTTTCAGGAACTGCGCTTCCAGCGGATCCAGCGGCTTGTTTGGCGCCTTGTTCACGTAGACATAAAGGAAGCGCGAGAGCGGATAGGTGCCGTTCAGTGCGTTCTGCTCGTTGTCTTCGATGTAGGCGCTGCCTTCCTTCTTCGCCAGGGCGACGGTCTTTACGCTCGCAGTCTTGTAGCCAATGCCGGAGTACCCAACACCATTCAGCGACTGGCTGATCGACTGCACCACGGAAGCCGAACCCGGCTGCTCGTTGACGTTGGGCTTGAAGTCACCCTTGCACAAGGCCTGTTCCTTGAAATAGCCGTAGGTGCCGGACACCGAATTGCGTCCGAACAGCTGCACAGGCTTGTTCGCCCAGTCCCCGGTCAGGCCAAGGTCACCCCAGGTCTTCACTTCCTGCTTGGCGCCGCACAGTCGGGTGGACGAGAAGATGGCGTCGACCTGCTGCATGGTCAGGCCTTTGATGGGGTTGTCCTTGTGCACGAAGATCGCCAGCGCATCGACGGCAACCGGCACGGCAGTGGGCTTGTAGCCGTACTTCTGCTCGAAGGCCTGCAGCTCGACATCCTTCATCTTCCGGCTCATCGGGCCGAGGTTGGCAGTGCCCTCGGTGAGGGCCGGCGGCGCGGTGGAAGAGCCGGCAGCCTGGATCTGCACGTTCACGCTCGGATAGAGACGCTTGTACTCCTCGGCCCACATGGTCATGACGTTGGCCAGGGTGTCCGAACCCACGCTGGAGAGATTGCCCGACACGCCGCTGGCTTTCTGGTACTCCGGCAGGGCCGGGTCAATCGCGGCGAGGGCAGCCGTAGCGCCCATGCCGGCAGCAGCGAAGGTCAGTGCCGCCATCAAACGTTTGAGTTTCATGACTTGCTCCTAGGAAAGGCCGAGGTTTCGGTAATTCGTGCCCTTTTGGCGGGCGAGGAGACTCTATGAAAGCAATGTGACAGACAGATGACCAATGACGGTTCAAAGTAATAAATATGACAGAAATTATTACTAGACATGTCAGAGCAAGAATTCAGCTCGGTGACCCTCACGCTTCTTAGGGGCGAATTCGCTCGCTGGGATCGCAAACGATGCCCATGCGGCTCGAAATTGGACCCTTCCAGGTCGATCCAATGGCCGGCGCCACTAGATTCGTCATCAGCCTGTGGGCGTCTATCGGCACCAGAGCTTTTTCCGCGCGCAAAAGCAAAACCCCCGACCAGCTTTCGCTGATCAGGGGCTTTGGGATAGGTGCTTGACGATGACCTACTCTCACATGGAGAAACTCCACACTACCATCGGCGATGCATCGTTTCACTTCTGAGTTCGGGATGGGATCAGGTGGTTCCAACGCTCTATGGTCGTCAAGCAATTCTTTCGGATGCTCGTGGCTTGCGCACACGCTCATCCCGATTCGGGTATGTGACAGGTAATTTGCGGTTCTCACGAACTTTCGGTTCGTCGACTTCACCGTCTAACACACAAATTGTTTGGGTGTTATATGGTCAAGCCTCACGGGCAATTAGTATTGGTTAGCTCAACGCCTCACAGCGCTTACACACCCAACCTATCAACGTCGTAGTCTTCGACGGCCCTTTAGGGGAATCAAGTTCCCAGTGAGATCTCATCTTGAGGCTAGTTTCCCGCTTAGATGCTTTCAGCGGTTATCTATTCCGAACATAGCTACCCGGCAATGCCACTGGCGTGACAACCGGAACACCAGAGGTTCGTCCACTCCGGTCCTCTCGTACTAGGAGCAGCCCCTCTCAAATCTCAAACGTCCACGGCAGATAGGGACCGAACTGTCTCACGACGTTCTAAACCCAGCTCGCGTACCACTTTAAATGGCGAACAGCCATACCCTTGGGACCGGCTTCAGCCCCAGGATGTGATGAGCCGACATCGAGGTGCCAAACACCGCCGTCGATATGAACTCTTGGGCGGTATCAGCCTGTTATCCCCGGAGTACCTTTTATCCGTTGAGCGATGGCCCTTCCATACAGAACCACCGGATCACTAAGACCTACTTTCGTACCTGCTCGACGTGTCTGTCTCGCAGTCAAGCGCGCTTTTGCCTTTATACTCTACGACCGATTTCCGACCGGTCTGAGCGCACCTTCGTACTCCTCCGTTACTCTTTAGGAGGAGACCGCCCCAGTCAAACTGCCCACCATACACTGTCCTCGATCCGGATAACGGACCAGAGTTAGAACCTCAAGCATGCCAGGGTGGTATTTCAAGGATGGCTCCACGCGAACTGGCGTCCACGCTTCAAAGCCTCCCACCTATCCTACACAAGCAGGCTCAAAGTCCAGTGCAAAGCTACAGTAAAGGTTCACGGGGTCTTTCCGTCTAGCCGCGGATACACTGCATCTTCACAGCGATTTCAATTTCACTGAGTCTCGGGTGGAGACAGCGCCGCCATCGTTACGCCATTCGTGCAGGTCGGAACTTACCCGACAAGGAATTTCGCTACCTTAGGACCGTTATAGTTACGGCCGCCGTTTACCGGGGCTTCGATCAAGAGCTTCGCTTTCGCTAACCCCATCAATTAACCTTCCGGCACCGGGCAGGCGTCACACCCTATACGTCCACTTTCGTGTTTGCAGAGTGCTGTGTTTTTAATAAACAGTCGCAGCGGCCTGGTATCTTCGACCGGCATGGGCTTACGTAGTAAATACTTCACCCTCACCGGCGCACCTTCTCCCGAAGTTACGGTGCCATTTTGCCTAGTTCCTTCACCCGAGTTCTCTCAAGCGCCTTGGTATTCTCTACCCAACCACCTGTGTCGGTTTGGGGTACGGTTCCTAGTTACCTGAAGCTTAGAAGCTTTTCCTGGAAGCATGGCATCAACCACTTCACGTTCTAAAAGAACGCTCGTCATCAGCTCTCGGCATTAAGACCCCGGATTTACCTAAGATCTCTGCCTACCACCTTAAACTTGGACAACCAACGCCAAGCTGGCCTAGCCTTCTCCGTCCCTCCATCGCAGTAACTAGAAGTACAGGAATATTAACCTGTTTCCCATCGACTACGCTCTTCAGCCTCGCCTTAGGGACCGACTAACCCTGCGTCGATTAACGTTGCGCAGGAACCCTTGGTCTTTCGGCGTGGGAGTTTTTCACTCCCATTGTCGTTACTCATGTCAGCATTCGCACTTCTGATACCTCCAGCAAGCTTCTCAACTCACCTTCACAGGCTTACAGAACGCTCCTCTACCGCACATCTTGCGATGCACCCGTAGCTTCGGTGTATGGTTTGAGCCCCGTTACATCTTCCGCGCAGGCCGACTCGACTAGTGAGCTATTACGCTTTCTTTAAAGGGTGGCTGCTTCTAAGCCAACCTCCTAGCTGTCTAAGCCTTCCCACATCGTTTACCACTTAACCATAACTTTGGGACCTTAGCTGACGGTCTGGGTTGTTTCCCTTTTCACGACGGACGTTAGCACCCGCCGTGTGTCTCCCACGCTGACACTTCCAGGTATTCGGAGTTTGCATCGGTTTGGTAAGTCGGGATGACCCCCTAGCCGAAACAGTGCTCTACCCCCTGGAGTGATACGTGAGGCGCTACCTAAATAGCTTTCGAGGAGAACCAGCTATCTCCGAGCTTGATTAGCCTTTCACTCCGATCCACAAGTCATCCCCTACCTTTTCAACGGGAGTGGGTTCGGTCCTCCAGTCAGTGTTACCTAACCTTCAACCTGCTCATGGATAGATCGCCCGGTTTCGGGTCTATACCCAGCGACTAAACGCCCTATTAAGACTCGCTTTCGCTACGCCTTCCCTATTCGGTTAAGCTCGCCACTGAATATAAGTCGCTGACCCATTATACAAAAGGTACGCAGTCACCTAACAAAGTAGGCTCCCACTGCTTGTACGCATACGGTTTCAGGTTCTATTTCACTCCCCTCTCCGGGGTTCTTTTCGCCTTTCCCTCACGGTACTGGTTCACTATCGGTCAGTCAGTAGTATTTAGCCTTGGAGGATGGTCCCCCCATATTCAGACAAAGTTTCTCGTGCTCCGTCCTACTCGATTTCACTTCCAAGAACCTTTCACATACGGGGCTATCACCCACTATGGCCGCACTTTCCAGAGCGTTCTGTTAGATTCAAAGAAGCTTAAGGGCTAGTCCCCGTTCGCTCGCCACTACTAAGGGAATCTCGGTTGATTTCTTTTCCTCAGGGTACTTAGATGTTTCAGTTCCCCTGGTTCGCCTCTTACACCTATGTATTCAGTGCAAGATACCCAGCTTATGCTGGGTGGGTTCCCCCATTCAGAGATCTCCGGATCAAAGTCTGTTTGCCGACTCCCCGAAGCTTATCGCAGGCTACCACGTCTTTCATCGCCTCTGACTGCCAAGGCATCCACCGTATGCGCTTCTTCACTTGACCATATAACCCCAAGCAATCTGGTTATACGTCTCGAACGTGAAGACGACATTCGCCGAAAATTCGCGCTTGAACTCGCAAATTTTACCTTGACTTGAATAATCACCAGTGAAAGAGATTATTCAGTCTACTTCTATCACATACCCAAATTTTTAAAGAACGGTTCCGGTACAAAGACCAGACATCAATGTTCCATTACCCTGAACATTCATGTCTGAACTTTCGCGACGTGGATGGTGGAGCCAAGGAGGATCGAACTCCTGACCTCCTGCGTGCAAAGCAGGCGCTCTCCCAGCTGAGCTATGGCCCCCTCTTTTCCAACGATTGGTGGGTCTGGGCAGATTCGAACTGCCGACCTCACCCTTATCAGGGGTGCGCTCTAACCGACTGAGCTACAGACCCATATAGGGTTGCCTAACCGTCGCTTTACCAGTGAATCAAGCAATTCGTGTGGGAGCTTATGAGAAAGCCGGGATCTTCGATTAAGGAGGTGATCCAGCCGCAGGTTCCCCTACGGCTACCTTGTTACGACTTCACCCCAGTCATGAATCACTCCGTGGTAACCGTCCCCCTTGCGGTTAGACTAGCTACTTCTGGAGCAACCCACTCCCATGGTGTGACGGGCGGTGTGTACAAGGCCCGGGAACGTATTCACCGTGACATTCTGATTCACGATTACTAGCGATTCCGACTTCACGCAGTCGAGTTGCAGACTGCGATCCGGACTACGATCGGTTTTATGGGATTAGCTCCACCTCGCGGCTTGGCAACCCTCTGTACCGACCATTGTAGCACGTGTGTAGCCCTGGCCGTAAGGGCCATGATGACTTGACGTCATCCCCACCTTCCTCCGGTTTGTCACCGGCAGTCTCCTTAGAGTGCCCACCATAACGTGCTGGTAACTAAGGACAAGGGTTGCGCTCGTTACGGGACTTAACCCAACATCTCACGACACGAGCTGACGACAGCCATGCAGCACCTGTGTTCCGATTCCCGAAGGCACTCTCGCATCTCTGCAAGATTCCGGACATGTCAAGGCCAGGTAAGGTTCTTCGCGTTGCTTCGAATTAAACCACATGCTCCACCGCTTGTGCGGGCCCCCGTCAATTCATTTGAGTTTTAACCTTGCGGCCGTACTCCCCAGGCGGTCGACTTATCGCGTTAGCTGCGCCACTAAAATCTCAAGGATTCCAACGGCTAGTCGACATCGTTTACGGCGTGGACTACCAGGGTATCTAATCCTGTTTGCTCCCCACGCTTTCGCACCTCAGTGTCAGTATCAGTCCAGGTGGTCGCCTTCGCCACTGGTGTTCCTTCCTATATCTACGCATTTCACCGCTACACAGGAAATTCCACCACCCTCTACCGTACTCTAGTCAGGCAGTTATGGATGCAGTTCCCAGGTTGAGCCCGGGGATTTCACATCCATCTTACCAAACCACCTACGCGCGCTTTACGCCCAGTAATTCCGATTAACGCTTGCACCCTTCGTATTACCGCGGCTGCTGGCACGAAGTTAGCCGGTGCTTATTCTGTTGGTAACGTCAAAACAGCAAGGTATTAACTTACTGCCCTTCCTCCCAACTTAAAGTGCTTTACAATCCGAAGACCTTCTTCACACACGCGGCATGGCTGGATCAGGCTTTCGCCCATTGTCCAATATTCCCCACTGCTGCCTCCCGTAGGAGTCTGGACCGTGTCTCAGTTCCAGTGTGACTGATCATCCTCTCAGACCAGTTACGGATCGTCGCCTAGGTGAGCCATTACCTCACCTACTAGCTAATCCGACCTAGGCTCATCTGATAGCGTGAGGTCCGAAGATCCCCCACTTTCTCCCGTAGGACGTATGCGGTATTAGCGTTCCTTTCGAAACGTTGTCCCCCACTACCAGGCAGATTCCTAGGCATTACTCACCCGTCCGCCGCTGAATCAGAGAGCAAGCTCCCTTCATCCGCTCGACTTGCATGTGTTAGGCCTGCCGCCAGCGTTCAATCTGAGCCATGATCAAACTCTTCAGTTCAATACTGATTGGGTTTTGAGAAAACCCTAAACTTGGCTCAGCAATCGCAAAAAACTCTCGAATTCACGAGTGTTACTTGTGATGCTGATAATCTTGCGATCACCAGTCTTAACTCACAAGCACCCACACGAATTGCTTGATTCAACTTGTTAAAGAGCGTTTCGATCAAGTCTTTCGTCTCAACCGAGGCCGCGCATTCTACAGCAGCCTTTCTTTCTGTCAAGCTGTTTTTCGAAAATCTCTTTTCTACTCAACCGCTTGCGCTTTCGAGCAGCAGCGCTTCTCGTCAGCGGGAGGCGCATATTACAGCGTTGATTTTCGCTGTCAAGCACCTCGATGATCTTCTTTCGACTCGCTCGCCAGTGGCGAACAGCGAAAGTGGCAAGCGAATCACCTGCCGGACCACCACTCTCAACTTCGAATCTTTGTAAGTGCTTGATTTTCAAGCTCTTTCAGCGCTTCGTCGCTGGGAGTGGTGCGCATTATAGGGACTTAAAAATGCCCGTCAACGACTTTCTGACACTTTTCTGAAAAACCTGTCCGATCGATCAATTGGTAGCGACAGAAGCGCCTTCGATTTGTCGCTCCTGGCGCAACAGATAGATGCCGACGAGAAGCCCGACCAGGCTCAGTGCGCCTACGTAATAAGCTGGCCCCATCGGGTCCTGCTTCATCAGCAGGGCGACCACCATGGGCGTCAGCCCGCCGAAGATCGCGTAGGCCAGGTTGTAGGAGAAGGACAGGCCGCTGAAGCGGACTACCGGCGGGAATGCCTTGACCATGACATATGGCACGGCGCCGACGATGCCAACGGCCAGGCCGGCGAATGCATATAAAGGGAAGAGCAGGTCGGGATGCTCGTGCAGGCTGCTATAGAAGAGCCACGACGCGCCGCCCAGCAGCAGGCTGCCGCCGATGAAAATGCGCCCCGCACCCAGCCGATCGACCAGGCGGCCGGCAAGGATGCAGCCGCCGGTGAGGAAGACGATGGCCAGGCTATTGGCTTTCAGCGAAGTCGCCGGGCTGATGCCGTAGAGGTTCTGCAGCAGCGACGGGGTCATCAGGATCACCACCACGATGGCCGCCGACAGCAGCCAGGTCAGCAGCATGGAGACCACCACCGCCGGGCGATGCTCGCGCACCACCTTGCCCAGCGGAATCTCGTCGGCCAGCTGCTTGCGTTTCTGCATCTCGGCGAACACCGGCGTTTCGTGCAGCCAGCGGCGCAAGTAGACGGAGAACAGGCCGAAGATGCCACCGAGCAGGAACGGGATGCGCCAGGCGTAGTCCAGCAGCTCGGCCTGGCTGTACAGGCTGTTGATCAGAGTCGCCACCAGCGAACCGATGAGGATGCCCGCGGTCAGACCCGCCGTCAGCGTTCCGCAGGCCAGGCCGATGCTGCGCGCCGGCACATGCTCGGCGACGAACACCCAGGCCCCGGGCACTTCACCGCCAATGGCCGCGCCCTGGACAACGCGCAGCAGCAGCAACGCCAAGGGCGCCCAGATGCCGATCTGCACGTACGTCGGCAGCAACCCCATGAGCAGCGTCGGTACCGACATTAAGAAGATGCTCAAGGTGAACATCTTCTTGCGTCCGAGCAGGTCACCGAAGTGCGCCATGACGATCCCGCCCAGCGGACGCGCGAGGTAACCAGCGGCGAACAGGCCGAATGTCTGCAGCTGGCGCAGCCAGTCGGGCATGTCGGCGGGGAAGAACAGCTTGCCGACCACGGTGGCGAAGAACACGAAGATGATGAAGTCGTAGAACTCCAGCGCACCGCCCAGGGCGGAAAGGGACAGGGTCTTGTAGTCGCTTCGATTGAGCGCTCGAGCTGCAGGCAGGCTGGGGGATGACATGTAGTTGTTCTCGACGGAATGACAGAGTGCGGCGCCGCGCCGCGCGTGCCGCACCATAGCAAATTGCGCAAACCCGACACAGATGGGCCAAACGCGGCATTGCCGGTCGTCGGCAGGGTTGCGCCTCTATATAATGGCCGGCCGGTCCGGAGCCGATCAGAAAGCTGTCCCAAGGTCTTGCGCCGACAGGAATCTTGGGAGAGTTTTTCCCTTATCTACCTCCAGAAACGAGACATCCGGGGCAAGAGGCCCTTCGCCATGATCGAGCTCGAACAAGACGACCCCATCCCCCAGGGCGACCTGGCCCTGCAAATCACCGCGCTGCCGCGCGAGGCCAACGGCTTCGGCGATATCTTCGGCGGCTGGCTGGTGTCGCAGATGGATCTGGCAGGCACCGCAATGGCCAGCCGCATCGCTGCCGGCCGCGTGGCCACGGTGGCGATCGATCGCATGGCGTTCCTGGTGCCGGTAGCGGTTGGCGCGCAGCTGTCGTTCTACACCCAGAGCCTGGAAGTCGGGCGCAGCTCGATCCGCATGCTGGTCGAAGTGTGGAGCGACGATCCGCTGTCCAGCGAATGGCGCAAGGTCACCGAGGCGGTGTTCGTGTTCGTCGCCATCGACGGCAGTGGACGCACCCGTCCGGTTCCGCCGCGTCGCGGCTAAGCCGTCCGCTTCCCAGCCCTCTTCCAGAAAGGAGAGCCTTTGCCGGGCTCTTCTCCTCTATATAAAGAAAGGCGCCTGATGTGGCGCCTTTCTTGTTTCCAACCCTCGACTCAGGCGCGCATCGGCTTGCCGCGCACCGGCGCACCGTTGGCCTTGTAGTAGTCCGCCTTGCTGCGCGGCAGCGGCTGGCGACCGCGGATTCGGTCGGCGATCTTCTCGGCCATCATGATGGTGGTGGCGTTGAGGTTGCCGGTGATGATCAGCGGCATGATCGACGCATCCACCACTCGCAGGCCTTCCATGCCGTGTACGCGGCCCTGGCCGTCGACCACCGCCATGTCGTCCTCGCCCATCTTGCACGAGCAGGAGGGGTGGAAAGCCGTCTCGGCATGCTCGCGGATGAACGCATCCAGCTCGGCATCGGACTTCTTGTCCACGCCCGGGCTCAGCTCACGGCCGCGATAGGGATCCAGCGCCGGCTGATTCATGATCTCGCGGGTGATGCGGATGCCGTCGCGGAACTCCTGCCAGTCCTGCTCGGTGGACATGTAGTTGAAGAGGATGCTCGGGTGCTTGCGCGGGTCGCGCGAGGTCACCTGGATGCGACCGCGGCTCGGCGAGCGCATGGAGCCTACGTGCGCCTGGAAGCCGTGCTCCTTCACCGCGTTGCTGCCGTTGTAGTTAATCGCCACCGGCAGGAAATGGTACTGGATGTTCGGCCACTCGAATTCCGGACGGGTGCGGATGAAGCCGCCGGCCTCGAACTGGTTGCTCGCGCCCAGGCCGGTGCCGAGGAACATCCACTGCGCGCCGATCTGCGGCTGGTTCCACCATTGCAGCGCGGGGTACAGCGAGACCGGCTCCTTGCAGGCGTACTGCAGGTACATTTCCAGGTGGTCCTGGAGGTTCTGGCCGACACCGGGCAGGTCATGCACGACGTCGATGCCCAGATCGCGCAGCACGGCAGCCGGGCCAACGCCCGAGCGCTGCAGCAGCTGCGGAGAAGCGATGGCGCCGGAACAAACCAGCACTTCGCGGCGAGCGCGGACCTGTTTGGGCGTGTTGTCGTTGCCATGCAGGTAGGTCGCACCCACTGCGCGCTTGCCGTTGAACAGGATGCGGTCGGTCAGCGCGTGGGTGACGATGGTCAGGTTCGGGCGGTTGCGCGCCTGGTCCAGGTAGCCGCGTGCGGTGCTGGAGCGGCGACCCTGCGGGGTGACGGTGCGGTCCATCGGGCCGAAGCCTTCCTGCTGGTAGCCGTTGAGGTCCTCGGTGCGCGGATAGCCCGCTTGAACACCGGCCTCGACCATTGCGTGGAACAGCGGATTGTTGCCGGCCTTGGGCGTGGTCACGCTAACCGGGCCGTCGCCGCCGTGGTAGTCGTTGGGGCCGATGTCGCGGGTCTCGGCCTTGCGGAAGTACGGCAGGCAGTCGAGGTAGGTCCAGTCTTCCAGGCCCTTCTCTTTCGCCCAGCCGTCGAAGTCCATGGCGTTGCCGCGGATGTAGCACATGCCGTTGATCAGCGAGGAACCGCCCAGGCCCTTGCCGCGGCCGCACTCCATGCGGCGGTTGTTCATGTAGGGCTCGGGATCGGTGAGATACGCCCAGTTGTAGCGCCGACCTTGCAGCGGGTAGGCCAGCGCCGCGGGCATCTGGGTGCGGAAGTCGGCACGGTAGTCCGGGCCGCCGGCTTCGAGCAGCAGCACGCTGACGTCCGCGTCCTCGGTCAGGCGCGTGGCGAGGACGTTACCGGCCGAGCCGGCACCGATGATGATGTAGTCGAATTCCTGGGTCATGCAGGCCAACCTCTTTTTCTGGGCGCGACACCGCCCGCGACGCATGCGCGCCGGTGTCGGAATCTTGGAAAGGCCGGTCGCTCTGCGACCGGCCGCTCAGGGCTCGATCGCGGCGGTCAGAACACCGAGGCGTAGTCGCCCAGTTCTACCTGCACGGATTTGATCCGAGTGTAATGAGCCAGGGTGGTCAGGCCGTTCTCGCGACCGACGCCGGATTGCTTGTAGCCGCCAACCGGCATTTCCGCGGGCGACTCGCCCCAGGTGTTGATCCAGCAGATGCCGGCTTCCAGGCGGTGGATCACACGGTGGGCGCGGGCCAGGTCCTGGGTCACCACGCCGGCGGCGAGGCCGTACTCGGTGTCGTTGGCGCGGCGGATGGCTTCTTCCTCGGTGTCGTAGACGAGGATGCTCATCACCGGGCCGAAGATCTCTTCGCGGACGATGGTCATGTCGTCAGTGCAGTCGGTGAACACTGTCGGCGCGACGTAGGCGCCCTTGCCGAACTCGCCGTGGGTGACGCGCTCGCCGCCGCAGAGCAGGCGGGCTTTCTGTTCCTTGCCGGCTTCGATGTAGCTGAGCACGCTTTCCATATGCGGGAAGCTGACCAGCGGGCCGAAGTTGGTGTTCTCGTCCTGCGGGCTGCCCAGGCGGATGCGTTTCACGCGCTCGACCACTTTCTCTTCGAAGCGCGCCTGCAGGGCACGCGGGATGAATACGCGGGTGCCGTTGGTGCAGACCTGGCCGGAGCTGAAGAAGTTGGCCATGACCGCGATGTCGGCGGCGCGGTCGAGGTTGGCGTCGTCGAAGATGATCAGCGGCGACTTGCCGCCCAGTTCCATGGTCACTTCCTTGAGCGAGGAGCTGGAGGCGCTGGCCATGACCTTCTTGCCGGTGGAGGTGCCGCCGGTGAAGGAGATCTTCTCGATCAGCGGGTGCTCGGTCAGCCACTGGCCGACTTCGCGGCCGCTGCCGGTGAGGACGTTGAACACGCCATCGGGCAGGCCGGCCTCGGTGTAGATTTCAGCGAGCTTCAGCACGGACAGCGGGGTGACTTCGCTGGGCTTGAAGATCATCGCGTTGCCGGCGGCCAGGGCCGGTGCGGATTTCCACAGGGCGATCTGGATCGGGTAGTTCCAGGCGCCGATGCCTGCGACCACGCCCAGCGGTTCGCGGCGGGTGTAGACGAAGCTGGTTTCGCGCAGCGGGATCTGCTCGCCTTCGATGGCCGGGACCAGGCCGGCGTAGTACTCGAGCACGTCGGCGCCGGTGACGATGTCGACGTTGCGGGTTTCGGCCAGCGGCTTGCCGGTGTCGAGGGTTTCCAGCTCGGCGAGTTCGTCATTGCGCTGGCGGAGGATTTCCACGGCGCGGCGCAGGATGCGCGAGCGCTGCATGGCGGTCATTGCCGCCCAGACTTTCTGGCCCTCGACGGCGCTCTGCACGGCGCGCTCGACGTCTTCCTTCGAGGCGCGCTGGACCTGCGCGAGGACTTCCCCATTGGCCGGGTTGATGGTCTCGAAAGTGGCGCCGCTGGTGGCCTCCACGTAGCGACCACCGATGTAGAGCTTCTGTACGTCGAATCGAGCCATGGGGTTGTTGTCCTCTCTTATAGGTCGTTGCAGCACGTAAGGCCGCGCCCGCTATCCGGTGCGCTTGGCCAGTTGTTGGTCGAGATACTCGTAGGCGATAGCCAGGGCCTGGTCGGTGTCGAACGCGTCGCCGGAAAGCGCGCCACGCAGCCACAAGCCGTCGATCAGCGCGGCCAGCCCGCGAGCGGCGGTGCGCGCCTGCTTCAGTGGCAGCTCGCGACGCAGCTCGCAACACAGGTTGGAATACAGCCTGTGGTCGTTGATCCGTTGCAGCCGGCGCAACGCCGGCTGGTGCATGCTGCTGGCCCAGAACGCCAGCCAGGTCTTCATGGCCGGGCCGTTGACCTGGCTGTTGTCGAAGTTGCCAGCGACTATCGCCCGCAGGTGGGCACGCGCATCGTCGGTTCGCAGGCTAGCGCGACGTTCGCGCACAGCCTTGCTCAAAGCCGACATCAGATGCCGCATCGTCGCCTCCAGGAGTCCGTTCTTGTCCTGGAAGTAGTGGCTGATGATGCCGTTGGAGACCCCCGCCAGGCGGGCGATCAGGGCGATGCTGGCGTCGCTCATGCCAACCTGGTCCACCGCCTCTAGCGTGGCGTGGATCAGTTGGGAACGGCGAATCGGCTGCATACCGACCTTGGGCATTGGTTTCTCTCCTCACGCGGGGCGCGACTGTGCCGCCCGGCGTCGATGATGTGGGTCAGTCTATTTTGTTTTTATTGAACGTTCAATCAACTAAGAATAAGCTGCGCTCCGTGAACTGCTCCGTGCCTTGCGTGCAACCGGGCCCGAGCCGTTCAGCTGCGCGCCGCGCAAAGGCACAAGGATCGCAGAATCCGGCCTCCAAGTGGCGCGACGGCAATGCTGTGTCTGTGGTTCGCGGCTCGACGTCCAGCCAAAAGCACCGGTCGCCGGCCGCCATGCGTTCACTGCCATGGGGTCTCCCGAAAAATGAGTTCTGCTTCGCCAACAAAAACAAACGAGCAGGTCCGTCTGAATCCAACCGTGTTCTTCGGCTCCACCGCCCTGATCCTGGTTCTGACCGCCGCCCTTATCCTCTTCCCCGACAGCGCCGGCGCCGCGCTGGCCCGCACCCAGGCCTGGCTGTCGCACAGCTTTGGCTGGTACTACATGCTGGCCATTGGTTCCTATCTGTTCTTCGTGGTCTGGATCGCCTTCTCGCGCTTCGGCACGCTGAAGCTCGGCGCCGACCATGACAAACCCGATTTCAGCTACGGCGCCTGGGCCGGCATGCTGTTTTCCTCGGGCATCGGCATCTCGCTGCTGTACTTCGCAGCATCCGAGCCGCTCGACCATCTGTACAACCCGCCCGAAGGCACACCCGGCACCGCCCAGGCGGCACGCCAGGCGCTGCAGCTGACCTTCCTCCACTGGGGCGTGCACGGCTGGGCGATCTACGCCCTGGTCGGCCTGGCCGTCGGCTACTTCGCCTACCGCCACCGCCAGCCGCTGGCGCTGCGCTCGGCGCTCTACCCGATCCTCGGCGAACGCTGGGTGAAGGGTGCGGCGGGCCACGCGGTGGATATCTTCGGCATCTTCGTCACCCTGCTCGGCCTGGTCACCAACCTGGGGATCGGCGCGCTGCAGGTGTCGTCCGGACTGGAATACCTGACCGGCATGGAGCACTCCAAGACCACCCTGCTGATCGTGCTGCTGGTGATGAGCCTGGTAGCCACCCTGGCGGCGGTCTCGGGTATCGAGAAGGGCATCCGCCGGCTGTCCAACCTGAACATCATCCTGTTCAGCTCGCTGCTGGTGTTCGTGCTGGCCTGCGGCTCGACCCTGGAGCTGCTCAACGGCTTCGTGCAGAACCTCGGCGACTACCTCAACGGCCTGGTGCTGAAGACCTTCGACCTCTACGTCTACACCGGTGGCGGCGCCGCCAAGAGCGAAGAGTGGCTGGGCCTGTGGACCCTCTTCTACTGGGCCTGGTGGATCTCCTGGGCGCCCTTCGTCGGCATGTTCGTCGCGCGCATCTCGCGTGGCCGCACCGTCCGCGAGCTGGTCTGCGGGGTGATGCTGATCCCGCTGGGCTTCACCCTCGCCTGGCTCTCGGTGTTCGGCAACAGCGCGCTGGACCTGGTGATGAACCACGGCGCCGCCGACATCGGCAAGGCCGCGCTGGAGCAGCCGTCGATGTCCATCTACCTGCTGCTGGAGCATTACCCGCTGGCCAAGATCGTGATCGGCGTGTCGATCTTCGTCGGCTTCGTGCTCTTCCTCACCCCGGCCGATTCCGGTTCGGTGATGCTGGCCAACCTGTCGCGCCAGGGCGGCGACCTCGACGAGGACGCGCCCAACTGGCTGCGCATCCTCTGGTCGGTGATCGTCACGCTGGTGACCATCGGGCTGCTGTTCGCCGGCAACTTCACCGCCATGCAGACCGTGGTGGTGCTGGCCGGCCTGCCCTTCTCGGCGGTGCTGATCCTCTTCATGTTCGGCCTCTACAAGGCCATGAGCGCCGACTACGAGCGCCTGTACGGCCACGCCCGGCCGGTCGCGCGCCCTGCCGAGCTGAACGCCGTCGGCTGACCAACTGCTCCCCGGTGGCGTCCCGCCCGACGCCACCCGCCTGCCCCCAGGGGCAGGCCCCTTTGCCCGGCCCAGCGCCGGGCTTTCTTTTTCTGGCGCAGACTGAGGTGAACTTCCCTTCCGTGGAGAAGCCATGCTCTCGCCCCCACCCAACTGGTGCCTGGTGCGCCTGGACGACAACGGCAACCGCTTCGTCATGCGCCGCGGCCTGACCCGCGAGGAAGCCGAGGCCCTGGCGCGCGACTACCAGGCGCGCGGGCACAAGCAGACGTATTGGGCGGAGCCGGAGGAGATCTCCCCTCCCCCGTAGGAGCGGGCCATGCCCGCGATCGCGCGCATGGCGCGCTCCTACAACGAGCTCAAGCCCCAGGTCTTGCGCAGGGCCTTAAGCGCCTCGGCGATTTGCGCCTCCGGAACAGCGGCGAAGCCCAGGACCAGGCCGGCGCGCTCGTCCGGATGCTCCGCCGATTCCGGCAGCCAGTAGTCGCTCAGCGCGTTGACCTCGACGCCAGCCTGCAGCGCACGCTCCACCAGCCAGCGTTCGCGCTCGCGACTCTCCACGCGCACACAGAGATGCAGGCCCGCCTCCACCGTCGGCATAGGCGCGCAGCCGGGTACCTCGGGCCAGCCGCGTAGAAGGGCATCGCGCCGGGCACGGGCAGCCCGGCGCATGCGCCGTACGTGGCGCTGGAAATGCCCTTCGGCGATGAAGTCGGCCATCACCCGCTGGGTGCCGACCTCGGAATGCCGGACATCGAGCGCGCGACGGCGGGCGAAGGCTTCAGCCAGGGCCGGCGGCACGACCAGGTAGCCCAGGCGCATGGCGGGGAAGGCGATCTTGCAGAAGGTGCCGACGTAGAGCACGCGGTCCTGGCGATCCAGCGCGGCCAGCGGCATCAGCGGGGTGCCGCTGTAGCGGTACTCGCCGTCGTAGTCGTCCTCGACTATCCAGCCGCCGCTGCGCTCGGCCCATTCCAGCAGTTCCAGGCGCCGCGCCAGGGACAGGGTGACGCCCGTGGGGTACTGGTGCGAAGGCGTGACGTAGACCAACCGGCAATCCGGCAGCTGCTGCAGGCGTTCGGTCTGGAAGCCGTCGGCATCCACCGGCACGCCATGCAAGCGCGCGCCTGCAGTGGCGAAGGCATGACCCGCCGCGCGATAGCCGGGATTCTCGATGGCCACGCCATCTCCCTCGCCCAGCAGCACCTGGGCGCAGAGCGCGATGCCCTGCTGCGCACCGCTGGTGATGATCACCTGCCCGGCCTCGCAATGCAGGCCACGCGAGCCGCGCAGGTAGGCGGCGACCAGCTCACGCAGGCGCCACTCTCCGGCGGCGTCGCCATAACCCAGGCAATCGGCCGGCGGGTTGCGCCAGAAGCGCGCCTGCAAGCGCGCCCAGGTCTCGAAGGGGAACAGGTCGAAGGCCGGCACGCCGACGCGGAAGGCCCGAGGCGCCCCGCTCGGCGGCTTCGGCAGATGGTGCTTCTGCAAGCGCTCCAGCGAGGCCACTTCCGGCACCCGACGGACCTGCGGCACCGGCACGCTCGGCGGTTGCACGCGCTCGGCAACGTAGGTCCCGTCGCCGGTGCGCCCCTCGATGTAGCCTTCGGCGTAGAGCTGCTCATAGGCGCGTACCACGGTATTGCGCGAGACACCGAGCGCGGCGGCCAGGTCGCGGCTGGCCGGCAGGCGCGAGCGGGCGCCGAGGCGGCCGTCGAGGATGCGCTCGCGCAGGGCCTGGAACAGCTGCACGCCCAGGCCTTGGGCGGGGTCGAGGCGGATACCGGAGGGGTCGAAGGGCAGCGGGACGCTCATGGCAGGCTCCAAAAATGGCTCCATGAATTGGACCATGAATGGATCTTTAGCGGAACCAATTACCCCTCTAGTCTGAAATGGACTTCAGACCACAAGGCCGCACCCCATGACCGCTCCTCTCGAAATCCGCGCCGTCAGCGCCGACGACCACGCCGCCTGGCTGCCGCTCTGGCAGGGCTACCAGCGCTTCTACAAGACCAGCATCGACGAAGCCACCACAGCCCTCACCTGGCAGCGCTTCCTCGACCCGGCCGAACCCATGCACGCCGCCCTCGCCTGGCGCGATGGCAAGGCCATCGGCATGGTCCACTACATCTTCCACCGCTCCTGCTGGACCCAGGGCGACTACGTCTACCTGCAGGACCTGTACGTCGACGAGAACCTGCGCGGTGGCGGCGTCGGCCGCGAGCTGATCGAGCACGTCTACGCCATGGCGCGCGCCGCCGGCGCCTCGCGGGTGCACTGGCTGACCCACGAGAGCAACACCGACGCCATGTTCCTCTACGACCGGATCGCCGACCGCTCCGGCTTCGTCCAGTACCGCAAGATCCTCTGACCGGAGAAGCGCCATGACCGACTCGCACCCGCTGCTGCACTGGCAACCGGTATCCGCTCCGGCCCACGAGCCAATCAAAGGCCGCTACCTGGACCTGGAGCCACTGGACCTCGCGCGCCACGGCAACGACCTCTGGGACGCGCTGCAAGGACCGGAGTCCGACGCGCTGCTGTGGGACTACCTGCCCTACGGCCCCTTCCCCGGGCGCGCCGCCTTCGACGCCTGGATCGCCGGCAACGCCGCCAGCGCCGACCCGCAGTTCTACGCCGTGCGCGAACGCCGGAGCGGGCGCGTCACCGGCCTGCTCAGCTTCCTGCGCATCACCCCCAAGGACGGCGTGATCGAGATCGGCCACATCGCCTTCGGCCGCGTCATGCAGCGCAGCCCGGCCTCCACCGAGGCGGTCTACCTGCTGGCCAAGCGCGCCTTCGACCTGGGCTACCGCCGCCTGGAATGGAAGTGCAACTCGCGCAACGCCCGTTCCATGCGCGCGGCGGAGCGCCTGGGCTTCGTCTACGAGGGCACCTTCCGCCAGCACATGGTGGTCAAGGACCAGAACCGCGACAGCGCCTGGTTCTCCATCCTCGACAGCGAATGGCCGGTGCGCCAGGCCGCCTTCGAGCAGTGGCTCGCGCCGGAAAACTTCGATGCCGAAGGCCGGCAGAAACGCGGCCTGGAAACGCTGCGCGGCGCCTGAAAAAAGCCTTTTCGGGGAACTGCCAGGCCGCAAGGGGATCGGTGATACTGAATCCTTTCCCCTTGCTGTGCCGGAGGCCCCCATGAGCAGCGCATACACCACACCCCGCGTCGAACAGCTGACGATCGACGAGCTGCCCTGCTGGCGCATCCACACCGAATTCGGCGAAGCACTGATCGCCCAGCAGGGCGCCCAGATGCTCAGCTACCAGCCCCACGAACAGCCGCCGCTGGTGTGGCTCAGCGAACAGGCCGAGTACAAGCATGGGCAATCGCTGCGCGGTGGCGCGCCGGTGTGCTGGCCCTGGTTCGGCGACCTCGCGCGCAACCCGGTGCAAGTACGCACCGAATTCGACGGCGAGAAAGCCCCTGCCCACGGCCTGGTGCGCGGCATCGACTGGCAACTGGAAGACATCGCCGACGAACAGGGCGCGCTCTCCGTGCACTGGAAATTCGACGCCCACCACGGCCTGCCGGGCTGGCCGCACGCGGCGGAACTGAGCCTGGTGATGCGCTTCGGCGAACGCCTGGGCCTGGAGCTGACCACCCGCAACCTCGGTGACAAGCCGCTGGCCGTGAGCCAGGCGCTGCACACCTACTTCGCCGTCAGCGACAGCCGCGAGATCAGCATCGACGGCCTGCAGGGCTGCCGCTACATCGAGACCCTGGAGAACTGGGAGGAACGCCGCCAGGACGGCGTGGTGCGCATCGAGGGCGAAACAGACCGCATCTACCTCGACGTCGACCGCACCCTGGTGATCCGCGATCCGCAGTGGCAGCGCGGCATCCACATCCAGGCCAGCCACTCGCGCTCGGCGGTGGTGTGGAACCCCTGGGTGGACAAATCCCAACGCCTCTCGCAGTTCGCCAACGACGCCTGGCAGGACATGCTCTGCATCGAGACAGCCCGGGTCTGGGACGATGTACTGAACGTCGCGCCGGGACGCAGCGAGACCATGAGCGTGGAGATCTGGAGCGCGCCGCTGTCGGCCTGACAGCCACGCCGCATCCTTGTAGGAGCGCGCCATGCGCGCGAATCGCGGCCATGGGCCGCTCCTACAGGGAACCTCGGTGCGTCGAGGTTCGCGGACAAGGTCCGCTCCTACGGGGGCGGTGCCTTTACAGGTCGCTGTCCTGCACCGCCCGCACCTTGGCGTCGTCCATCGCGTAGGCCGCATCGGCCATGTCGTTGCTGACCTTCTCCACCTTCAGCGTGCCGGTCACCCAGTACGGGCTGTAGATGTCGTCGATCTTGATGCCCTTGGGGTAGCGCACCAGCACGATCTGGTTCGGCGGCGGCGGCGGTACGTGGATGCAGGCGCCCGGGTAGGGCACCAGGAAGAACTCGGTGACGCGGCCCTTGGCATCGTTGGCCAGCGGCACCGGGTAGCCGCCCAGGCGGATCTGCTTGCCGTCCAGCGCGGCGACCGTCTTGGTCGAGTACATCACCGGCGCGAGTTTGCCCTTCTGCTTCAGGCCGCCCTTCTTCTGGGTGAAGGTACCGGCGGACTCGGGGCTGTTGTGGTCGATGTCCGGCATCGCCTCCAGCGCCTTGCGGTCGCTGGGCGGCATCAGCTGCAGCCAGTCGGTTTCCGGGAGGTCGGCGGCATGGGCCAGGCCGGTGAGCAGCGCCAGGCTGCAAGCGATGAGGATACGACGCATGAAAACGGCTCTCGGGCGCCGCGAGGGGGCCCATGCAACGAATGGATGAGAAAAGACTTCACCACCCGCCTCCCCGGGCGGGCAGGCGGTAAATCGGCGCACATTCTTGAAGATCGGTGGGCAAATGACCAGCGCCAGGCGCGTTGCCCGCCGACCGACAGGCGTGGCTCAGCTCTTCTTCAGGCTGTTGTAGATCACCAGCAGGATCACGGCACCGACCACCGCGCCAATGAAGCCGGCGGTCTGTCCGGCCTGGTAGATGCCCACGGCCTGGCCGCCGTAGGTGGCCAGCAGCGAGCCGCCGATACCGATCAGGATGGTCATGATCCAGCCCATGCTGTCGTCGCCCGGTTTCAGAAAACGGGCGATGAGGCCGACGATCAGGCCGATGACGATGGTTCCGATGAAGCCCATGGCATTCCCTCCTGTGAATGGACGCGCCCGACGGCGCGCCCCTTTCAGACAGTGTAGGAAAGCCCGACGTTCAACGTAGGAGATCGAGAAAAGACCTCCGTCGCCGTCAGCCCTTGGCGATCAGTGCCTCGACCTCGGCGATGCGCGCCTTCAGGGTCGGCAGGTCGGCGCTGCGCAGGGTGGCGTGGCCGACCTTGCGCCCGGCCTTGAAGGCCTTGCCGTAGTGATGCAGGTGGCAGTCGGCGATGTTCAGCACCTCGGCCACCGGCGGCACTTCGCCGATGAAGTTGAGCATGGCGCTCTCGCCCACCTTGGCGGTGGAGCCCAGCGGTAGGCCGGCGATGGCCCGCACATGGTTCTCGAACTGGCTGCACTCGGCGCCTTCGATGGTCCAGTGCCCGGAGTTGTGCACGCGCGGGGCGATCTCGTTGGCCTTCAGGCCACCGTCGACCTCGAAGAACTCGAAGGCCAGCACACCGACGTAGTCCAGCTTGTCCAGCACGCGGCCGACGTAGTCCTCGGCCAGCGCCTGCAGCGGGTGCTCGGAGCTGGCGACGGACAGGCGCAGGATGCCGTTCTCGTGGGTGTTGTGCACCAGCGGGTAGAAGCGCGTCTCGCCGTCGCGGGCGCGTACCGCCACCAGCGAGACTTCGCCGGTGAAGGGCACGAAGCCTTCGAGGATGCAGGGCACGCTGCCCAGTTCGGCGAAGGCGCCGACCACGTCCTCGGGCTTGCGCAGGACCTTCTGGCCCTTGCCGTCGTAGCCCAGGGTGCGGGTCTTCATCACCGCCGGCAGGCCAATGCTGGCCACCGCGGCGTCGAGATCAGCCTGCGACTGCACGTCGGCGAAGGCCGGGGTCGGGATGCCCAGGTCCTTGAACATGGACTTCTCGAACCAGCGGTCGCGGGCGATGCGCAGGGCTTCGGCGCTCGGGTAGACCGGCACGAACTGCGAGAGGAAGGCCACGGTCTCGGCCGGCACGCTCTCGAACTCGAAGGTCACCAGGTCGACTTCGTCGGCCAGCTGGCGCAGGTGGTCCTGGTCGCCGTAGTCGGCGCGGATGTGCTCGCCCAGGGCCTGGGCGCAGGCATCCGGCGCCGGATCGAGGAAGGCGAAGTTCATGCCCAGCGGGGTACCCGCCAGGGACAGCATGCGGCCGAGCTGGCCACCACCGATGACACCGATTTTCATGTTCGAGCCTGTGCTTCCTAACGCTGTTCAGGGCCGCCCGGCCGGGCAGCCGTTGCTCACGCTTCGCGCGGGTCCGGGTTGTCCAGGACCATGTCGGTCTGGGTCGTGCGGAATTCCTTCAGCGCCACGTGGTACTTCGGATACTTGCCGCCGAGGATGCTCGCCGCCAGCAGAGCGGCGTTGGTCGCGCCGGCCTTGCCGATGGCCAGGGTGGCGACCGGGATGCCCGCGGGCATCTGCACGATCGACAGCAGCGAATCGACGCCCGAGAGCATGGACGACTGGACCGGCACGCCGAGCACCGGCAGGTGGGTCTTGGCCGCGCACATGCCCGGCAGGTGGGCGGCACCGCCGGCACCGGCGATGATCACCTCGATGCCACGGCCTTCGGCCTCTTCGGCGTACTGGAACAGCAGGTCGGGAGTGCGGTGGGCGGAAACCACCTTCACTTCGTAGGGAATGCCCAGCTTGTCCAGCATGTCCGCGGTGTGACTGAGGGTGCTCCAGTCGGACTTGGAGCCCATGATCACGCCAACCAGTACGCTCATCATCGTGCCTCTAGGTAGTGCGCTCGGGTGCGCGTCAAAAACCAACAAGCCACGCAATCCGGACCCGGGCGTGGCTTGTACATGGACGAACCGACGAGCGGGGTCGGTTCGGAGGCGGCGCAGTATACCGCAAGCCCGCGCCGTTCGTGGAGTCCGCGCGTCAACCGTTGAGCAGGCCGGGATATCGGCGAATCGCCGCGGACTTGCGTCAGCTCAATGAGTGGTCTGGGCTCATGGGTCCAGACTGGAACGATCCTGCGGTGCAGCCGGTTTTCGCCCGCTTCTCGTTTGTTCGCACAAGGAGAGCACGCATGTCCACGACCCTGCCACAAACCATGAAAGCCGCGGTGGTACACAGCTTCGGCGCGCCGCTGCGCCTGGAAGAAGTCATGGTGCCACTGCCCGGCCCCGGCCAGATCCTGGTGAAGATCGAGGCCTCCGGCGTCTGCCACACCGACCTGCACGCCGCCCAGGGCGACTGGCCGGTGAAGCCGAGCCTGCCGTTCATTCCCGGCCACGAGGGCGTCGGCTTCGTCGCCGCGGTGGGCGCCGGGGTGACCCGCGTGAAGGAAGGCGACCGCGTCGGCGTGCCCTGGCTGTACACCGCCTGCGGCTGCTGCGAGCACTGCCTGACCGGCTGGGAAACCCTCTGCACCCACCAGCAGAACACCGGCTACTCGGTGAACGGCGGCTATGCGGAATATGTGCTGGCTGACCCCAACTTTGTCGGCATCCTGCCGAAAAATGTCGGCTTCCTCGAAATCGCCCCGATTCTTTGCGCCGGCGTCACCGTGTACAAGGGTCTGAAGGAAACCAAGGCCCGGCCCGGCCAGTGGGTGGCGATTTCCGGCATCGGCGGCCTCGGCCACGTAGCCGTGCAATACGCCCGCGCCATGGGCCTGCACGTGGCGGCCATCGACGTCGACGACGCCAAGCTGGAACTGGCGCGCAAGCTCGGCGCCACGCTGACGGTCAACGCGAAGAAAGAAGACCCGGTCGAAGTGCTCCAGCGCGACATCGGCGGCGCCCACGGTGTGCTGGTCACGGCGGTGTCCAACAGCGCCTTCGGCCAGGGCATCGGCATGGCCCGCCGCGGCGGCACCATCTCCCTGGTCGGCCTGCCGCCAGGCGACTTCCCCACGCCGATCTTCGACGTGGTGCTCAAGGGCCTGCACATCACCGGCTCCATCGTCGGCACACGCGCGGACCTGCAAGAGGCCATCGACTTCGCCGGCGAAGGCCTGGTGAAAGCCACGGTCAGCTCGGACAAGCTCGACAACATCAACGCCATCTTCGACAAGATGAAGGCCGGGCAGATCGAGGGGCGGATCGTCGTTGAGATGTAGGCCCAAGCTCTTGTAGGAGCGAGCTTGCTCGCGAACCCGCGTGGCATGGCGCTATCTGGGAGAACACCCGCTCCCTGACCCTCTCCCTGAAGGGAGAGGGGACCGTTCGGTGCGCTCGGGGATCCCAGCGTCAGCCGGCAGCTCCAGCGTTTCCAGCTAAAGCCGTTATCGACGCTGGCACTGACTGCTCCCTCTCCCTTCAGGGAGAGGGCTGGGGAGAGGGGCGGCGTCGCACTGAGCACCGAGCCTTCCGGGAGAACGCCCCCCCCTCAGAACCCCACCGTAGCCGACACCTCGAACTGCCGCGGCTCGCCCACTGCCACGTAGTAGGTATTGGCTGCCGACGGGTAGTAGGTGCGGTCGAAGAGGTTCTTCACGTTGAACTGGAACCCCACGTCATGCCCGCCGAGCCGGGTGTCGTAGCTGGCGAAGGCATCGGCCACCGTGTAGGACGGCAGCTCGAAGGAGTTGGCCGGGTCGCCCGCGCGCTTGCCGACGTAGCGGGCGCCGCTGCCCAGGCGCAGCTTGTCGCCACCGAAGATCGAGCCGGCGTCGTACACCGCCGACAGCGAGGCGGTCTGCTTGGCCACGTTCTGCAGGCGGTTGCCTTCCAGCTCCGGGTCCTCGGTGACTTCCGCGTCGAGCCAGGCGTAACTGCCAATCAGGCTCCAGCGCTCGCTGAGCTGGCCCGCCAGGTCCAGTTCCGCGCCGTAGGAGCGCACCTTGCCGGCGGTGCGCACGACGGTGTCGCCATTGCTGTCGAGCTGGTTGACCAGCACGTTGCGCTTGCGGATATCGAACAGCGCCAGGTTGCCGCTGAAACGCTCGGGCATGTCGAGTTTTGCGCCGATCTCCCAGGAAGTGGCCTCCTCCGGCTGGATCGACGAGTCGATCACCTGGCCGGTGGAAAGCGGCGCGATGGTCGAGTTGGGCTTGAACGACTTCGTGTAGCTGCCATACAGCGACAGCTCATCGTCGATCTTGTAGACCACGCCGGCGCGCGGCACCCACTTCTGCCCGTTGATGTCGGTGTTGGCCTGGAACGGCCGCCCACGTCCGGCGTACTGGTCGTACATCTGGTAGCGCCCGCCGGCGACCAGGATCCAGTGTTCGTCGAGGTGCCAGGAATCCTGCAGGAACAGCGAATCGCTGCGCAGCTTGTCGGTCTGGTCGCTGTCGCTGGCGCTGACCGTCGTGGCCGGTGCTACCTGGCCGTAGACCGGGTCGTTGTAGTCCAGCGTATTGGTCCTGGTGCTGCGGATCAGGTCGGCGCGGAAGATCTTGCGCTTCTCGCTGTCCACGCCCAGCAGCAGCTCGTGGCGAAAGCCGCCCCATTGCAGGTCGCCGTTGAGCCCGGCGGTGGCGAAGCTGTCGCTGCTGACCGCGCCGTGGGTGCCATCCACGCGGCGGGTGACGGTGCCCTTGCTGCTATTAACGGCGGTCACCCGCGCCTGGTTGTCATCGTAGGTTTCGCGGGTCCAGCCGTAGGCGAAATGCGCCTTCCACTGCTCGTCGAGCTGGTGCTCGATGTCCAGGCGGGTCAGGTCGGAGCGGCCCTCGGTGATGTTGAAGGGCTCGTCCAGGCGCCGCGTGCGCGGGATGTCCAATGGCTTGTTGGTGCGCGGGTCGATGGCCGTGCCGCGATCGAAGGGCGTCTTGAACTCGCGATGCTCGTAGCTGAGGTTCACCGTGGTGGCGTCGCCGTACCAGGCGAGCGAAGGCGCCACCAGGGTTTCGCGCTGCTGGCCGAAGTCGCGCCAGTAGTTCTCGTCCTGCTGGTCGACGATCAGCCGATAGGCCAAACCCGAATCGCCCAGCCCGCCGGTAGTGTCGAGCTGACCGCCGCTGCCCTGCTTGCCGTGGGCATAGGTCGAGCCGCGCAGGGTGACTTCGTTGTGCTGCTCCAGCTGCGGCTTCTTGCTGACCACGTTGACCACCCCGCCCGGGTCCTGGATGCCGTAGAGCAGCGAGGCCGGGCCCTTCAGCACCTCCACATGGTCGGCGCTGGCGGTGAGGTTGCGGCCCAGCACCGAAGGCAGGCCGTCGCGCATGATCGAGCCGTCGCGGTTGTCGCCGAAGCCACGCTTCATCACCGCGTCCTGGGTGCCGCCGAGGGTGTTGGCCTGGGTGATGCCGCTGACATTGCCGAGGGCGTCGTCGAGGTTGCGCGGCTTCTGGTCGCGCAGCACCTGCTCCGGCACGCTGACGATGCTCTGCGGGGTCTCCAGCACCGGCGTGTCGCTGCGGCCGATGGCGCTGACCGGCGCCGGCAGGTAGCCCTGCGCTTCGGCCTGCGCGGAAACCGTGGTCTCGCCCAGGTTCAGGGCGTCGCCGGGAATGCGTTCCAGGGTCAGGCTGCGGCCATCGAGAGCGCGGTAGCGCAGGCCGGAGCCGCTCAACAGATGCTCCAGTGCCTCGGTGGCGCTGTACTGGCCGCGCAACGCCGGCGCCTGGACGCTGTAGGGCGCTTCGTCGCTGTAGACCAGGCTCAGCCCGGTGACGCGGCTGAAAGCACCCAGCGCCTGGGGTAGAGGCTGTGCCGGCAAATCGAAGGCGAAGCGCGCCTCGAACTGCGCACCGGGCTGGGCCGCGCTCGACGGCAACGCGGCAGCGCCGGCCAGGGCGCTGAACAGCGCCAGCGCGAGGGGTTTCAGGGGCAGTGCGGGACGACGGGACGGCTGCGCTTTCATGGGGCTCTCGGTGGGCGAAAGGGAAACAACAACTGCGAATAAATCGCATTCATACCCACTACACGGAGCAGCCCACGAAGTACCTCAGCAACCAACGAAGAATTTTTCAGGTGCTCAGCGAATCAGCACCCAACGCCCGAGCCAATGCTGCTGGCGGAAGCCGACCACCGCTTGCAGCGCATCCAGCGCGGCCTGCGGGTCGCCACTGGGGAAGCTGCCGCTGACCCGGCGCTGCGCCAGCTCGCCATCGAGCAGCAGGATGCGTCCCGGGTAGTAGGGCGCCAGACGCTCCAGCACCTCGCCCAGGGGCACGCGGTAGAAGTTCAGCCAGCCCTGGCGCCAGGCCAGCGCGGCGCGGCTGTCGGCGCTTTCCGGCGTGCCCAGTTGCGCCGCGAAGGCCACCTGCTCGCCAGCGCCGAGCACCACTTCGGGCGCGCCGGCAGCCCGGCTGGCGCGCACGGCGACGCGTCCCTCGGCCACGGTGACGCGGGTCTGCTCGCCCAGCCGGCGGACTTCGAACTCGGTGCCCAGCACCTGCGCCTCGCCTTCTCCCACGCACACCACGAAAGGCTTGGACAGGTGCTTCACGGCGAAGGAAGCAGCGCCGCGCAACAGCTCGACACGGCGCGTGTGGCCATGGAGGGACACCGCCACCGCGCTGTCGGCGTCGAGGGTCAGTTGCGAACCGTCCGCCAGCGTCAGTTCGCGCACTTCTCCGGGCGCGCTGACGTAGTCGGCGGACAGGTCGGTCAGCCAATGCCCCGGCGTCCACCAGCCACCGGCCCAGAGCATCGCGAGCAGGCAGGCGGCGCTGGCGAGCGGGTAAACCCAGCGCCGGGGATTGCTGCGGCGGCGCTGCGGCGCTCGCTGCATGGCGTTGAGATAGCCCTGCAAGGCATCCGCCTCTTCCGCCGCCAGGGCCTGCGCCGGGTGCTCGCAGGCACGCCAGAGTGCTTCGGCCTCGGCGTAGGCCGGTGCATGTGCCGGATCGGCTTCCAGCCAACGCTGAAACTCGGCGACGCCCTGCCCCGCCTCTTCGCGCCGGCGCAGCAGCCACTGCCGCGCTTGCTGCCGGGCAGCCGGGGGAATCAGGGTATCAGGCGTCATGGTCGGTGGCTCCGCGGCGGGGCGCCGCTGCGGCGGGCTCCAGGCTCGCCTTGCAGGCGTCGAGGGCGCGCATCATATGTTTTTCCACCGCGCTGCGGGTGACGCCCATGGCCTCGGCGATCTCGCCGTAGGTGCGGCCATGCACGCGGCTGAGCAGGAACACGTGACGGGTGCGCTCGGGCAGCGCTCGCAACGCAGCCTCGATGCGCGCCAGTTCGGCGCCAGCCTGCACCGCCTGTTCCGGGGAAGGTTGCGCCTCGCCCTCGTCGGGCAGCAGTGCGCTCAGGGTGCGCCCGCGCGAGTCCTCGCCGCGCAGGTGGTCGATGGCCAGGTTGCGCGCGCTGCGCAGCAGGTAGCTACCCAGCTCCTCCACCGGCGCCTGCGGGCGCTTCCAGAAGCGCAGGAACAGCTCCTGGACCAGGTCCGCAGCCGTCGCCCGGCAGCCGACGCGGCGCTGCACCAGGGCCTCCAGGCGCGGTCGCTGGCTGAGGAACACGCGCAGGAAGTCCTCGCGCTGCGCCGTATCACCGGACGCCGTCGAATCGGCCAGCGGCCGGACGGGGAGTTCGTGGTTGGACATCGGGGGACTGCAGGCTCGCCAGGGGCCGCGCCGGACTGGCGCTGGGAGAGGCCCGGGAAAGGCGCGAATGATAATGCTTATCAAGTAAACCTGTCAGTCCCCGGAGCGACTCAGGCTGTCTCGCCCAGCCCCAGCCCGCCTTCCAGCTTGCGCCAGAGCAGGCGGATCTGCGCCTTCTTCACCAGTGCGCAGCGGTACAGGCGGATCTCCTGCGGCACGATCCAGTGCGGGCCGCCGCATACGGCCAGCTCGCCGCGCGCCAGCTCCGACTCCATGCTCAGGCGCGGCACCCAGGCCACGCCCATTCCCTGCAAGGCCATACTTTTTAGGCTGTCGGCCATCGCCGTCTCGTAGACCGTGGTGTAGCGCAGGTTGCGCTGGCGCAGCAGCAGGTTGACGCCGCGGCCGAGGAAGGCGCCGGCGCTATAGGCCAGCAACGGCACGCTCTGGCCACCGTCGAGGTCGTACAACGGCACGCCGCCGGAATTCACCGCGCACACCGGCAACATCTCGGTGCGGCCCAGGTGCAGAGAGGGGAAGACTTCCGGGTCCATCTGCAACGCGGCGTCCGGGTCGTAGAACGCCAGCATCAGGTCGCAGCCGCCTTCGCGAAGCAGGTGCACCGCCTCGCCGACGTTGGTCGCGACCAAACGGCTGGCGATATTCAGCCCTTCGTTGCGCAGGCGCGCGATCCAACTGGGGAAGAAGCCCAGCGCCAGCGAGTGCGCGGCGGCGAACTGCAGCACTTCGCCCTGCCCGCCCTCCAGGTGATGCAGGTGGCGCACGACCTGGCCGAGCTGCTCGACCACCGCCCGCGCGGTGACCAGGAACAGCTGCCCGGCCTCGGTCAGCTCGATGGGCGTGCGCTGGCGGTTCACCAGGGTCAGGCCGAGGGCGTCTTCGAGGCTGCGGATGCGCCGGCTGAACGCCGGCTGCGTGACGAAGCGTTTTTCCGCCGCCTGGGAGAAACTGCGGGTGGTGGCGAGGACGCTGAAATCCTCCAGCCATTTGGTTTCCAGGTTCACGTCGGTTCCTCTCGCGCAGGCGGGGCGGTCTTGATCGATTGGTCAGATGAAGAGCGGGCACGCGTAGCATGCCGACACGCTCGCCGTCATCAGGTCGTCACAGAATACATTATGCCGATTGTGCATGAGGCAGCTTCCAACAGCATTGGCCGACAATCGGCGTAATCCTTAGTCTTATGGGCATCGCGGCGCTGGCCGTGTCCTCCTGAGACAAAACACGTCATGTCCCCTGTTGCATCGTTCCGCATCGAGAAAGACCTCCTCGGCACCCTCGAAGTACCTTCTGACGCCTACTACGGCATTCAGACCCTGCGCGCTGTGAACAACTTCCGCCTGACCGGTGTGCCGCTGTCGCACTACCCGAAACTGGTCGTCGGGCTGGCGATGGTCAAGCAGGCCGCGGCCGATGCCAACCACAAGCTGGGTCACCTGTCGGACGAGAAGCACGCCGCCATCAGCGAAGCCTGCGCTCGCCTGATCCGCGGTGACTTCCACGACCAGTTCGTGGTGGACATGATCCAGGGCGGTGCCGGTACTTCCACCAACATGAACGCCAACGAAGTGATCGCCAACATCGCCCTCGAAGCGATGGGTCACGCCAAGGGCGAGTACAAGTACCTGCACCCGAACAACGACGTGAACATGGCGCAGTCGACCAACGACGCGTACCCGACCGCCATTCGCCTGGGCCTGCTGCTCGGCCACGACACCCTGCTGGCCAGCCTCGACAGCCTGATCCAGGCGTTCGCTGCCAAAGGCAAGGAGTTCGCCCACGTACTGAAGATGGGTCGTACCCAGCTGCAGGACGCCGTACCCATGACCCTCGGTCAGGAATTCCAGGCCTTCGCCACCACCCTGGGCGAAGACCTCGACCGCCTGCGCCGCCTGGCTCCGGAACTGCTGACCGAAGTGAACCTCGGCGGCACCGCCATCGGCACCGGCATCAACGCCGACCCGGGCTACCAGAAGATCGCCGTCGAGCGCCTGGCAGCCATCAGCGGCCACCCGGTCGTCCCGGCCGCCGACCTGATCGAAGCCACCTCCGACATGGGCGCCTTCGTGCTGTTCTCCGGCATGCTCAAGCGCACCGCGGTCAAGCTGTCGAAGATCTGCAACGACTTGCGCCTGCTCTCCAGCGGCCCGCGCACCGGCATCAACGAGATCAACCTGCCGGCTCGCCAGCCGGGCAGCTCGATCATGCCGGGCAAGGTCAACCCGGTGATCCCGGAAGCGGTCAACATGGTCGCCTTCGAGATCATGGGCAACGACCTGGCGCTGACCATCGCTGCCGAAGGCGGCCAGCTGCAGCTGAACGTGATGGAGCCGCTGATCGCCTACAAGATCTTCGACTCGATCCGCCTGCTGCAACGCGCCATGGACATGCTGCGCGAGCACTGCATCACCGGCATCACCGCCAACGTCGAGCGCTGCCACCAGCTGGTGGAGCACAGCATCGGCCTGGTCACCGCGCTCAACCCGTACATCGGCTACGAGAACGCCACCCGTATCGCCAAGACCGCGCTGGAAACCGGCCGCGGCGTCCTGGAACTGGTGCGCGAGGAGAAGCTGCTGGACGAGGAAACCCTGGCGGACATCCTGCGCCCGGAGAACATGATCGCTCCGCGCCTGCTCCCGCTCAGCGCCTGATACACCGCCCGGCGCGAGCCGGGCACGTCTCACCGGTCGGAGAGCAGTACCCGCTCTCCACCCTTCAGGGTCGGGTCACCCCCCTTCCCTTCTTTTATGCCCGGCGCGACGGGTTCACCCGAAGCGCCACGTCTCACCGGTCGAGAGGACATTCAGCCCTCTCTCCATTCACGGGGATGCCACGGAAGTGGTGTCCCCTTTTTTTGTCTGCGATTTGGTGGCGAATAACCGCGAACGGTCATACGCCCAACACCCAGCCATGCCTCCGGCTCCGGCTCCGGCTCTTGAGACTTCCAGAGAAACCTCCGAGCACGCCGAACGCCCCTTTCAGAAGGCCGAGCGAAACCCCCGTAGAGGAGGTCGGGCGACATGGATGTCGCACAAGCCCCGATTTGTACAGGGACGTACTTTCGGGGCGGGCCTCCGGTGCGGGGGAGTTCGTGAGGGTAGCCCGGCTTCATCGGGCCCGTATGGTGGGGCACAGACCTTTGCCTACTTTGGGCCGGGGTGGCGTCCCACCGCTTGCCAAAGTAGGTCGCCCGAGGGGGCGAAACAAAAGACATCCACAAACGCCAATGCGGCGCGCTACGCCGGACAAGACGCTTGGCCCCCCATTTACGAAAAAGGCATTTATAGCCCTGTGTGTATGCGCCGCTTCGGCGTGCTCGGATGTTTCTTGTTTCGCCCCCTCGGGCGAGTCACTTTCTCAAACGCCAGAAAGTAACCAAAGCGCCGGAGGCCGCCCCGACAGTACGTCCCTGTACTGATCGTGGCTTTTGCGACATCCATGTCGCGCAACCTCCTCTGCGAGGGCTTAGCTCGGCCTTCTGTAAGGGGCAGTCCGGAGTGCGCGGACGTTTCTCTGGAAGTCCCAAGAGCGAAGCGCGCTTACGCTTTCGTAGGAGCGGACCTTGTCCGCGAATCGCGCGAACGGCGCGCTCCTACAGGCCGGAATCGGTGCTGGGATTTTCGCGGATGAGATCCGCTCCTACGGGGGCCGAAGCGGGTGGCGTAGGGGGATAACCGCGAAGCGGTTATCCGCCATGCCGAGACGCGGGGGTCAATCCTGCGACTGCAGGTGCGCGAGGATGCGCCGGTTGAGGGCGGTCAGGCGTTGCACCGCCTCGCCCTCGTCGCCCTCGTCCTCGCGCGGCGCCAGCTGGCGCGCGCAGAGGTTCAACGCGCTGAGCAGCAACAGCTCGTTGGCGGTGACGTAGGGGAATTTCTGCTTGTTGGCGGAGATTTCCGCCTGCAGCAATGCGGCGGCCTCCTGCAGGGCGCCCTCCTCGCCGGCCGGCGCCTTGACGCTGTACTCGCGGCCGAGGATGCGCAGGACGCGCACGCCGTCGTTCTTCATGCGCTGGCGCGGCTATCGCTGACGCGCTGGACCAGGGCCTGCAGGCGCACGGCGGTGGCGCTGTGCTTCTCTTCCTGTTCCATCAGTTGCAGCTGCAGGGCGTCGTTTTCTTCGCTGGCCTTGCCCAGGCTGTCGCGCAGTTGCGCGTTGTCGTTGGCCAGTTGCTGGTTCTGCTGCAGCAGCTCAGCCACCAGGGTTTCGAGCTGTTCGATTGTGCTGTCGAGCATGGGAGTCTCCGAGGCCGTTTGAAAGGTCGCGGAGGATAAAGAAAAGCACCCGTTCCGGCCAGGGAAAATCACGTTTTCCGGACGGAAAGTATGCTGTCAATTCAATGGCTTAGACGCGATTTTTCGCGCCATTTCAACCACATGGCGACGTAGGATGGCGTTGAGCGAAGCGAAACCCATGCTGCAACGAGCGCCGTGCCGAATTGGACATCTGGATAGGTTCACGACCTGTCCAAATACAACCGTAGGAGCGCGCCATGCGCGCGAATCGCGGGCATGGCCCGCTCCTACAGTAGTGAGCTACGCGATTCAGCGGATAACGCCTTCCTCGCGCAGCAGCTTGAAGATGGCTTCGGCGCCCGCTTCCGCGCTGAGGTCCTTGAGCACCTGCCCGCCGCCGCCGGAAGCCTTGGCAGTCGCGGCCTTCATGCGTTCGGCGCCAGTCTTGGCCTTGATCACCTTGAGCCGCTTGGGCCGCGGGCGGGCCGGTTGCAGGCTGCTGTCGGCGAGCAGTTCGTCGTCGAGGATTTCCACTTCGTGGGCCTCGATGAAGCCACGTCGCGCCGGGCCGAAGGCGCTCTGGCGCGCCACGGGTGCGGCGTTGTCGACGCTGGCGACGAAGGGCAGGCGCACCTTCAGCCGACGCCGTTGGCCGCGCGGCAGGGCCTGCAGGACCTGGGCGCTGCCGCCTTCGACTTTCTCCACTTCGGCCAGGCCCACCACCAGCGGCCAGCCCAGGCGCTCGGCGAGCAGGAACGGCAGCATGCCGGAGCCTTCGCCGGTTTCCGCCTGGCTGCCGGTGAGCACCAGCTGGGCCTTGGCGTTGTCCAGGTAGTCGGCGAGCGCCGGCAGGGCGTCGGCGCCGGCCGGTTGTTCGAGTACGGCCAGCTCGTCCAGGCCCATGCCCAGGTAGCTGCGCAGCGCTTCTTCCTGCGGGTTGCCAGCGTGCAGCACCTGCAGGCGCTTGCCGGCCAGGCGCAGGCCGAGTTCGACCGCGCGGGCGTCCTGCTCGGCGCGGCGCGCGCGGCCGGAGGCCGGGTGGGCGCCGATGGAGACCAGGGCGATGATGTTCAGGTCGGTCATACCGCAACCTCGAAGTAGGGCGAATAACCCGCAGGGTTATCCGCCGAAGTACCGGGGACGGCGCATGACCGCCTTGCGGTCATGCGCCCTACGGGATTCATCCCGCACTCAAGCTGCATCGCGCGCCGCTCCATCGCGGTACTCCTCGGCCAGGCGGATCAGCGCCTGGAGGATCGCCGAGGAATCGCCGATCACCGACAGGTCGGCGCGCTTGATCATGTCGCAGCCGGCATCGAGGTTGATCGCCACCACCTTGTCGCAGGAGCCGATGCCCTGCAGGTGCTGGATCGCCCCGGAGATGCCCACCGCCAGGTAGACCCGCGCGGTGACCCAGGTGCCGGTGGCGCCGACCTGGCGCGCGCGCGGCATGTGCCCATCGTCCACCGCCACGCGCGAGGCGCCTTCGGTGGCGCCAAGGGCGACGGCGGCGCGGTGGAACAGGTCCCAGTCCTTGATGCCGTTGCCGCCGGAGAGGATGAACTCCGCCTCGGCCATGGGAATCTGCGCCGGGTCCACGGCCACCGGGCCGAGGTCTTCGATGCGCGGCAGATTGCGTGCGACGCCGCCTTGCAGCTCGACGACGCGGGCTTCGTGGCGAGTCTCGCTGACCGGCTCGGCGCACTCGGCGGCAGCCAGGATCAGCCGCGCCAGCGGCCGGTGGATGTCCTGCTGGCCGGCACCGGCGCGACCGATGCAGCGCTCGCCCTCGGCCTGCCAGACGCGCGTGGCCGGGCGTTCGCCCAAGCTCGCCGCCAGGCGCCGACCCAGCTCGCCGCCACCGGTGCGGCTGTCGGGCAGCAGCCAGTGGCGCGGGGCGAACTGGCTTTCCACGGCGCGCAGCGCCAGCACCCGTTGCTCCGGCGCGTAGCCGGCGTACTCGTCACCTTCGACCAACAGCAGGCGGTCGACGCCAGCCGTGTCGAAGGCCGATTCCTTGTGCTCGCCGAATACAACCGCCAGCACCGCGCCGTCGTTGCCGGCGAGCTTGCGGGCCAGGCCCAGCAGGTCGCGGTCGTGGCTGGAGAGGCGGCCGCCGACCATGTCCGGTACCACGGCGATGTGGAAGGCCGGTTGCTCGACGACATGCAACGGCAGCTGCACGACCTCGGGCGCGCTGCTGCGCTTGCCGAGACCACCCTGCTGGCCGCCGGAACGGTCGATGCGCTTGACCCCGTTGGGGCCGACGAAGCCGACGGCATGGGGATTCTTGCGGATGACGCCATGGGGGCCCATCCAGCGTGCCTCGCCGCCCTGGGCGGACTGCATGGCCGCATGCAGCGGGTGCAGGCGGTTGCGGGCGATCCACTCGGCGCGGGGATCGCGGCGGATGATGTCGCTCATGACAGGGCCTCCAGGGCACGAATGCTTTTCGTAGGAGCGAGCTTGCTCGCGAACAGCCCAAGCGCCTGCGCCAACCCGTTCGCGAGCAAGCTCGCTCCTACAGGTTCACGCCGCGGGGTGTTGCATGCGTTCATCAATGCACCTCCGCCGCTTGTTCACGCTTGGCCGGCGACTTTTTTGCCGGGGCCTCCGCGGACTCGATCAGCACTTCGGCGACCAGTTCGGCGATGTCCTTGATCTCCGGGCGCGGGGCTACCACGCCTTCGAGCATCGCGGTGCACTGCGGGCAACCCACGGCCACCAGTTCCGCACCGGTCTCCTTGATGTCGACCATGCGCATGTCCGGAATCCGCTGCTTGCCGGGGATGTCGGTGATGGGCGCGCCGCCGCCACCGCCGCAGCAGCGCGAGCGGAAGCCGGAGCGTTGCATCTCCTTCACCTCGATACCGATGGCCTTGAGCACGTTGCGCGGCGCTTCGTACTCGCCGTTGTAGCGGCCCAGGTAGCACGGGTCGTGGTAGGTCACGCTGTCGGCCTTGCTCTGGCCGAGCTGCAGCGAACCAGCCTTCACCAGCTCGTCGATGAAGGTGCTGTGGTGCAGCACGTCATAGCTGCCGCCCAGTGCGCCGTACTCGTTCTTCAGCACGTGGAAGCTGTGCGGGTCGCAGCTGACGATCTTCTTGAAGCGGTACTGCGCCAGGGTCGCGATATTGCGCTTGGCGAGGGTCTGGAAGGTCGCCTCGTCACCCAGGCGGCGAGCCACGTCGCCGCTGTCGCGCTCTTCCAGGCCGAGCACGGCGAAGTCGACGTTGGCGGCCTTGAGGATCTTCACGAAGGCGCGCAGGGTGCGTTGGTTGCGCATGTCGAAGGCGCCGTCGCCGACCCAGAACAGCACCTCGGCCTGCTTCTTCTCGCTCATCAGCGGCAGGTTCAGGTCAGCCGCCCAGTTCAGTCGGCCGCCGGGGGCGAAGCCGCCGGGGTTGTCGGTGGCGATCAGGTTCTCCAGCACCTCGGCGCCCTTGTTCGGGGTCGCGCCCTTCTCCAGGGTGAGGTGGCGGCGCATGTCCACGATGGCGTCGACGTGCTCGATCATCATCGGGCATTCCTCGACGCAGGCGCGGCAGGTGGTGCACGACCACAGCGTCTCGGCGTCGACCAGGGCCTTGCCCTCCAGCGACACGATCGGCTGGTGCGGGCCGCCGCTGTGCTCGCCGAGCGGCTTGCCCGGATAGGGCGAGCCGGCGAAGTTCGCGTCGTTGCCGCCGGCCAGGCCGATGACCATGTCCTGGATCAGCTTCTTCGGGTTCAGCGGCTGGCCGGCGGCGAAGGCCGGGCACACGGCCTCGCACTTGCCGCACTGCACGCAGGCGTCGAAGCCGAGCAGCTGGTTCCAGGTGAAATCGGTGGGCTTCTCCACGCCCAGGGGCGCGGTCGGGTCGGTCAGGTCCAGGGCCTTCAGGCCGGTGGAGCGGCCGCCACCGAAGCGTTCGGCGCGGCGGTGCCAGGCCAGGTGCAGGGCACCGGCGAAGGCGTGCTTCATCGGCCCGCCCCAGGTCATGCCGAGGAACAGCTCGGACACGCCCCAGGCCACGCCGATGGCGAGCAGGCCGGCGACGAACCAGCCGCCGAAGCCTTCCGGGAGGATGCCGGCCACCGGCAGGGTGGCGATGAAGAAGCTCGCGGAGAACATCAGCAGGCTCTTCGGCAGGCGCATCCAGGGGCCTTTCGACAGCCGCGACGGCGGGTCGAGGCGGCGTTTGGCGACGAACAGCGCACCGGTGAACATCAGCGCGGTGGCCGCCAGCAGGGCGAAGCCGAGGATCCGGCTGTGCAGGCCGAAGCCATGCACGACGATGGCCAGCAGCGCGGCGAGCACGAAGCCGCCGGCGGTGGCCACGTGGGTCTTGGACATGTACTTGTCGCGCTCGACCACGTGGTGCAGGTCCACCAGGTAGCGACGCGGCATGGCCAGCAGGCCGCCGAGCCAGTCGACCTTCGACGGCCGCCCGCGGCGCCACATGGCGAAGCGCTTCACGGCGCCCAGCACGGCCAGTGCCAGGGCGGCGAAGAGCAGGATGGGAAGGAGGGTGTTCAACATCAGTCTGTCCTCACCAGGACGAGATCTGTAGGAGAGTCTGTCCTCACCAGGACGAGATCTGTAGGAGCGGGGCCATGCCCGCGAATGGCCGGCATGGCTCGGTGGTTCCATCGCGGGCATGGCCCGCTCCTACGATTCGATAGCGCCGCTTTTAGAAATCCTTGCACAGACGCAGTGCGTCGTAGATCGCCGCGTGGGTGTTGCGCTGGGCCACGCAGTCGCCGATGCGGAACAGCAGGTAGCCGTCGCCGGGCTGGCTCAGGCAGGGCTGCGGCTGGATGGCGAACAGCGCTTCGACGTCGATCTGGCCCTTGTTGCGCGAGCCCTGCTTGAGCGCGTAGTACAGGGTCTCGTCCGGACGCACGCCGTTCTCGACCACGACCTGGTCGACCACCCGCTCTTCCTTCGCGCCGGTGTATTCGTTCTCCAGCACCGCCACCAGCTTGTCGCCCTCGCGGTAGACCTTCTCCAGCATCAGGTCCCCGGTCATGATCACTTCCTTGGGGTACATGCTGCGGTAGTAGGTCGGGAAGGTGGTGCCGCCGATGGCCACGCCCGGCTTGATGTCGTCGGTGACGATCTCCACCAGCGAGCCCTTGTCGGCCAGGAAGTCGGCCACGGACATGCCGCTGAATTCGCAGATGGTGTCGTACACCAGCACGTTCTTGCCCGGCGCGACCTTGCCGTCGAGGATGTCCCAGCTGCTGACCACCAGCCCTTCGGCGGCGCCCCAGTGCTCGTTCTGCTCGAGGAACGGATGGCCGCCGTTGGCCAGCACCACGATGTCCGGGCGCAGGTCCATGATGGTGTCCGGATCGGCTGCGGTGCCCAGACGCAGGTCGACGTTCAGCCGCGCCAGCTCCAGCTGGAACCAGCGGGTGATGCCGGCGATCTGGTCGCGCTGCGGCGCCTTGGAAGCCGTGGTGATCTGGCCGCCCAGTTGGTCTTTCTTCTCGAACAGGGTCACGTCGTGACCGCGCTCGGCTGCCACGCGAGCGGCTTCCATACCGGCCGGGCCGCCACCGACGACCACCACCTTGCGCTTGGGTCCGGTGGACTTCTCGATGATGTGCGGCACGCCCATGTATTCACGGGAAGTCGCGGCGTTCTGGATGCACAGCACGTCCAGGCCCTGGTACTGGCGGTCGATGCAGTAGTTGGCGCCGACGCACTGCTTGATCTGGTCGACCTGGCCCATCTTGATCTTGGCGATCAGGTGCGGGTCGGCGATGTGCGCGCGGGTCATGCCGACCATGTCCACGTAGCCGCCTTCGAGGATGCGCGTGGCCTGGTTCGGGTCCTTGATGTTCTGTGCGTGCAGCACCGGCACGTTGACCACTTCCTTGATGCCCGCCGCCAGGTGCAGGAAGGGCTCCGGCGGATAGGTCATGTTCGGGATGACGTTGGCCAGGGTGTTGTGGGTGTCGCAGCCCGAGCCGACCACGCCGATGAAGTCGAGCATGCCGGTGTCGCTGTAGTACTTGGCGATCTGCTTCATGTCTTCATGGGTCAGACCGTCCGGGTGGAATTCGTCGCCGCAGATGCGCATGCCGACGCAGAAGTCGTCGCCGACTTCCTTGCGCACGGCCTTGAGCACTTCCAGGCCGAACTTCATGCGGCCCTCGAAGGTGCCGCCCCACTCATCGGTACGCTTGTTGACGCGCGGGCTCCAGAACTGGTCGATCATGTGCTGGTGCACGGCCGACAGCTCGACGCCGTCCAGGCCGCCTTCCTTCGCGCGGCGTGCGGCCTGCGCGTAGTTGCCGATCACGCGCCAGATCTCTTCCGGCTCGATGGTCTTGCAGGTGGCGCGGTGCACGGGCTCGCGGATACCCGAGGGCGACATCAGGGTCGGCCAGTGCTCGCCGTCCCAGCGGGAACGACGGCCCATGTGGGTAATCTGGATCATGATCTTGGCGCCGTGCTTGTGCATGGCGTCGGCGAGGTTCTGGAAGTGCGGGATGATGCGGTCGGTGGACAGGTTCACCGACTTCCACCAGCCCTGCGGGCTGTCGATGGCAACCACCGAAGAACCGCCGCAGATGGCCAGGCCGATGCCGCCCTTGGCCTTCTCCTCGTAGTACTTCACGTAGCGCTCGGTCGTCATGCCGCCATCGGTCGCGTAGACCTCGGCGTGAGCGGTGGAAAGTACGCGGTTGCGGATGGTCAGTTTGCCGATCTGGATCGGCTGGAACATTGCCTCGAAAGCCATTGCGGCGTCCTCACGGAATCAGAGGTTCTTGTTGTGGAAGCGGGCCGAGCCCGCTTATCGCGGCCATGGGCCGCTCCTACAGGGTCAGAGGGGTTTGACGATGAACAGGCCGTCGTCGTGGCCTTCTTCCGAACCGCTGTACACCTGCTCGGCGACGGTGCGGATGCTGCTGCCGCGGGCCTGGAGAATCTGGTCCATGGCGCCGGCGAACCAGCCGGTGAACATGTAGTCGACCTTGCGATTGACCTTGCCGTAGACGTACACGAAGGCCGAGTGCTTCAGGCGGACCTGGGCGGTGCCCTTGTCGAGGTCGATCTGCTCGATCTGGAACAGGCCCCAGCCGCGTTGCGACAGGCGCTTCATGTAGTGCTCGAACACCGCCACGCCTTCGATGCCGTGGCATTCGGCTTCCTTCTCGCACCAGTGCCAGGCGGACTTGTAGCCGGCCTTGTAGAGGATCTCGGCATAGCGCTCGGCGCCCAGTTCTTCCTCGATGCCCATGTGGTTGTTGACGAAGAAATGCCGCGGAACGTACAGCATCGGCAGGGCGTCGGTGGTCCAGACACCGGTTTCGCTGTCGACTTCGATGGGCAGTTCGGGGGCGTGTTTGGCCATGGTGATAAAGCTCCGGATTCTTTGGGCGCCCTCTCCGGTCGGGGGAGAGGGCTGGGAAGAGGGAATTAGGGAGAAGAGGACTGCGAGGCGCGTTACTCGCCCCAGACATCCGCCAGGACGCGGACCCAGTTCTCGCCCATGACCTTGCGCACCACGCGCTCGGGCATGCCGCGCTTGAGCAGGGTCTCGGTCAGGTTGGGGAACTCGCCCACGGTGCGGATGCCCAGCGGGTTGACGATCTTCCCGAAGTTGGTCAGGCGGCGGGCGTAGCCCTTGTCGTGGGTCAGCCACTCGAAGAACGACTGGCCGTGGCCCTGGGTGAAGTCGGTGCCGATGCCGATGGCGTCCTCGCCGACGATGTTCATCACGTACTCGATGGCCTCGGCGTAATCGTCGATGGTCGAGTCGATGCCCTTGGCCAGGAAGGGCGCGAACATGGTCACGCCGACGAAACCGCCGTGGTCGGCGATGAACTTCAGCTCTTCGTCGGACTTGTTGCGCGGGTGCTCTTTGAGGCCCGAGGGCAGACAGTGGGAGTAGCAGACCGGCTTCTTGGACTCGAGGATGACTTCCTCGGAAGTCTTGGAGCCGACGTGGGACAGGTCGCACATGATGCCGACGCGGTTCATCTCCGCGACGATCTCGCGACCGAAGCCGGAGAGGCCGCCGTCACGCTCGTAGCAGCCGGTGCCCACGAGGTTCTGGGTGTTGTAGCACATCTGCACGATGCCCACGCCCAGTTGCTTGAACACCTCGACGTAGCCGATCTGGTCCTCGAACGCATGGGCGTTCTGGAAGCCGTAGAGGATGCCGGTCTTGCCCAGCTCCTTGGCCTTGCGGATGTCGGCGGTGCTGCGTACCGGGATCACCAGGTCGCTATTCTCGCGGATCAGCTTGTTGCTCGCGGTGATGTTGTTCACCGTGGCCTGGAAGCCTTCCCACACGGACACGGTGCAGTTCGCGGCGGTCAGGCCACCCTTGCGCATGTCCTCGAAGAGTTCGCGGTTCCACTTGGCGATGATCAGACCGTCGATGACGATGCTGTCGGCGTGAAGTTCGGCTGGGCTCATCTGGCATTACCCCTTGTCAGGCTGGTGGCGCCGGCGCTTTGGCCGACGCTTTGGAGGCAGCATATCCCCGGCCATCCGGGCGACCCGGTTCGAAAACGACTAGGGTCGTACCGAAAGCGTCAAGGCAACGACATGGGCGACGGCAACCGCGTCGCACAGGCGCATGCGGGCATGAGCGCGACGTTTTAGAGAGCGCGGGGGAATGAGGAAGGACGAACAGGGAGCACCTTGTAGGAGCGAGCTTGCTCGCGAACGACTCCGCTGCGGGGCAGGTTCGCGAGCAAGCTCGCTCCTACGAAGAGCAGGGCTTCGCTGCGACTAGCGCTTGCGCCAGCAGACGAACAGGTTCCACGCCAGCAGGGCGCCGACGAAGGTGGAACTGGCGTAGAAGAGCAGGCTGTCCATGCGGACCTCTGCGAAACGCAGGCGCCCCCGCGAAGGGGGCGCCGGGTGGTAGGGGCTTACTCGCCGGCGACCAGTCGCGCGTGGGCGGACTCTTCGCCGAGGTTGTTGAGCAGGCGCTCGCTGTACCAGTCGAGGAAGTTGATCACGCCGAACTCGTAGGTCTTCGAGTACGGGCCCGGCTGGTAGGCGGTGGAGTTGATGCCGCGCTGGTTTTCCTCGGCCAGGCGACGGTCCTGGTCGTTGGTGGCGTCCCAGACTTCGCGCAGGCGCTGCACGTCGTAGTCGACGCCTTCCACGGCATCCTTGTGCACCAGCCACTTGGTGGTGACCATGGTTTCCTGCGCGCTGATCGGCCACACGGTGAAGACGATGATGTGGTCGCCCATGCAGTGGTTCCACGAGTGCGGCAGGTGCAGGATGCGCATCGAGCCCAGGTCCGGGTTCTTGATGCGGCCCATGAGTTTCTTCGAGCCCTGCTTGCCGTCCATGGTCATGGACACGGTGCCGTCGAGCAGCGGCATGCGCACGATACGGTTGCGCAGGCCGAAGCTGGCGTGGGCGTAAGGGATCTTCTCCTCGTCCCAGGCCTTGGTGCAGGCCGCGACCTGGTCCTTGAACGCTTGGCTCGCGCGCGGGTCGGTGACGTCGTCCCACTCCAGCAGGGTCTTCAGCAGTTCCGGGTGCGAACCGTTGCAGTGGTAGCACTCGCGGTTGTTCTCGATCACCAGCTTCCAGTTGGCCTTTTCCATCAAGGTGGTCTGCACCGCCACCTTGGTGTTCTCCATGTCGTAGGGCTCCATGTAGTGAGCCAGGGTGGCGAGGAAGTCGTCGATGGCCGGCGGGTTCTCGGCTAGCGAGATGAAGATGTAGCCACCAGCGGTCTTAACGTGCACCGGCTTCAGGCTGTAGTCCTTCATGTCGAAGTCGTCGCCCATCTCGGTGCCGGCGAACAGCAGGCGGCCGTCCAGCTCGTAGGTCCACTGGTGGTACGGGCAGACCAGCTTGGCGACCTTGCCCTTGTCGCTCACGCACAGGCGCGAGCCACGGTGGCGGCAGACGTTATGGAAGGCGTGGACCTTGCCCTCGGCGCCGCGCAGGACGATCACCGGGTTGTCGCCGATCTGCACGGTGAGGAAGTTGCCCTTGGCGGGGATCTCGCTGGTCATGCCGGCGATCAGCCATTCCTTCTGGAAGATCTCCTGCATGTCGATCTGGAACAGGCGCTCGTCGTTGTAGAACGGCTGCGGCAGCGAGAAGGAATGGTCGCGAGTGCGCAGCATCTCGGCGGTGGCCTTGCGGGCCGGTTCCAGCGGATCGCCCAGACTCAGGGTGGTGGTGACGTCCATCGGTAGGTCCTCATGCCGCAGCCGCGTGGCTGCTGGCGGAAATAAGTGGCTGATACGGTGTGCCACGCAGGGCATGGCGGCGGATGCGAGGCGCGCCGAGTGCGCGTTCTCCACCGTCCTCGTTCAAGGCATAGCGTTGCTCGGCTGGCGACCAGTGTGGCGCTGCCGGCGACAAACACCCTTATCCATGGGCGACACGACCGCATCCGTTTCCGACGCGGCAGCCCCCGCCACAGGCGGCAGGTCGCGATAAGCATGCAAATGTCGCAGGCAGGTAAATGGGTGGCACGGGGCGTGCGCACAATCGGTTCCATCAGGCATGCCGAATGGCCGGGGCCTGAGCCGCCCTCGCAAGAGCGACGCTCCCCCCGCCCGGCGCTGCCCCTACAAGGCCGACGACGGCCGGCGTGCGCGGAGAGACATCATGTCGAGCAACTTCCTCAATCCGGTGAACACCCAGACCTGGACCAACGGCCGCCACCTGGTGCGCTGCGTGAAAGCCATCCAGGAAACCTGGGACGTGCGCACCTTCTGCTTCGCCGCCGACCAGCCGCTGATGTTCTTCTTCAAGCCCGGGCAGTTCGTCACCCTGGAGCTGGAAATCGACGGCGTGCCGATCATGCGCTCCTACACCATCTCCAGCTCGCCCTCGGTGCCCTACAGCTTCTCCATCACCATCAAGCGCGTGCCCGGCGGCAAGGTCTCCAACTGGCTGCACGACAACCTCAAGGAAGGCGACGTGCTCCCGGTGCACGGCCCGGTGGGCAACTTCAACGCCATCGACTTCCAGGCCGACAAGGTGCTCTACCTCTCCGGCGGCGTCGGCATCACCCCGGTGATGTCCATGGCGCGCTGGTTCTTCGACACCAACGGCAACGTCGACATGATCTTCGTGCACAGCGCGCGCACGCCGAAGGACATCATCTACCACCGCGAGCTCGACCACATGGCCTCGCGGATCAACAACTTCAAGCTGCACCTGATCTGCGAGAAGTACGAGATCGGCGAGACCTGGGCCGGTTATCGCGGCTACCTGAACAAGGCCATGCTGCAGCTGATCGCCCCGGACTTCATGGAACGCGAAGTCTTCTGCTGCGGCCCGACGCCCTACATGCACGCGATCAAGCGCCTGCTCGAAGCCGAGGGCTTCGACATGTCGCGCTACCACGAGGAAGCCTTCGGCCCGACCCCGCCGGAAGTCCGCCAGGAAGTGAACGAACTGGCCGCCGAAGCCGCCGACGCCCCGGCCGTGCCCGCCGCCGACCTGCACCTGGTGGACTTCTGCGAAACCGGCAAGAGCATCCGCGTGGCGCCGGGCGAAACCGTCCACGCCGCCGCCGCCAAGCTCGGCCTGCACATCCCCAAGGCCTGCGGCATGGGCATCTGCGGCACCTGCAAGGTGATGAAGCGCGCCGGCGAAGTGGACATGGAGCACAACGGCGGGATCACCGACGAGGATGTGGCCGAGGGCTACATCCTGTCGTGCTGCAGCGTGCCCAAGGGCGATGTGGTGATCGAGTACTGATCGCCCACGGCGCATAACCGCCTCGCGGTTATGCGCCCTACCAATCCCCCTCCCACGCCGAGATATCGCGCGACGCCATACCCGTAGGGCGAATAACCCCGAAGGGGTTATCCGCCATTTTCGTGCCGGGCTGCGCCAACCTCTGCACTCGCACCCCACCCGCTCCCGGTCTAAGGTCCATGCACACCCGACCGCCGGAGCCCGCATGGCCATCAAGTCCCCCAGCCCCCGCCAGCAGACCCACCTCGCCGTCCTGATCGACGCCGACAACGCCCCCGCCGCCATCGTCGAAGGCCTGTTCGAGGAGATCGCCAAGTACGGCGTCGCCAGCGTCAAGCGCATCTACGGCGACTGGACCCAGCCGCAGCTCGGCCGCTGGAAGCAGGTGCTGCTCGACCACTCCATCCAGCCGATCCAGCAGTTCGCCTACACCAAGGGCAAGAACGCCACCGACAGCGCGCTGATCATCGACGCCATGGACCTGCTCTACACCCGCCGCTTCGACGGCTTCTGCCTGGTCTCCAGCGACAGCGACTTCACCCGCCTGGCCGCGCGCCTGCGCGAAGAGGGGCTGATGGTCTATGGCTTCGGCGAAAGCAAGACGCCCGATCCCTTCGTGCGCGCCTGCGACAAGTTCATCTACACCGAGATCCTCCGCCCCGAGCCCGAAGTCCAGCCCGAGCCCGCCGAAGCCGGCCAGCCCCAGGCGCCCAAGGCCGAAGCCAAGCCCAAGCCGCAGAAGGCGCCGCTGGACTTCATCGCCAAGCTGCTCGACGACATTGGCGACGACGAGGACGACTGGGTCGGCCTCGGCGCCCTCGGGCAGAGCATCAGCAAGCTGCGCCCGGCCTTCGATGCGCGGCTGTACGGCTTCAAGAAGCTCAGCGACCTGATCAAGAGCCAACCCAAGCGCTTCGAGCTGCAGGCGCGCGGCGGCAGCAATGGCGGCGGCAAGGACTTCTACGTACGCAATGTGCGCAAATGAGCCCTGCATGACGCCAGGGAATGACATGCGGAGGAATTTTCAGTTGTCCCGCCCCGCCCGCGACGCTAAACAGTCGTTCAAATAACTCAATCGAACCGCACCCATGCCCGCCTTCAGCCAGACCTACTACGAAGCCACCGCCGAACGCCCGCCCTTCGCCGCCCAGCGCGGCCGCCTCGATGCCCGCGTGTGCATCCTCGGCGGCGGCCTCGCCGGCCTGAACACCGCACTCGGGCTGGCCGAGCGCGGTGTCAGCGACGTGGTGCTGCTGGAGTCGCACCAGGTCGGCCACGGCGCCTCCGGGCGCAATGGCGGCTTCGTCTTCGGCGGCTACAGCCTGGGCAACGCCGACCTGCTCGCCACCCTCGGCGCCGAGGAAGCGCGGCGGCTCTACCACCTGACCCTCGAAGCGGTCGACCTGATCCGCCAGCGCGTGCGCCACTACGGCATCGACTGCGACCTGGTGGACGAAGGCGTGATCCTCGCCAACTGGTTCAACGAACCCTCGCGCCTGGAAAAACCACGCCAGCTGATGAAGAGCGCCTACGGCGTGGACTGGGAGCCGATCTCCACCGCCGCGCTGCGCGAGCAGCTGAAAAGCGCCCACTATTTCGGCGGCCTGCTGGAACGCAACGCCTTCCACTTCCACCCGCTGAAATACTGCGGCGGCATAGCCCGCGCGGCAGCCGGCCTGGGCGTACGCATCCACGAAGGCAGCCCGGCGCAAGGCATCGAGAAGCGCGACGGACGCTACGTCGTACGCACGGCCGACGGCGAAGTGCATGCAGAGCAAGTGGTGTTCTGCGGCGGCGGCTACGCACGCGGCGTCTACCGCCCCATCGAGCGTTCGGTACTGCCGATCGCCACCTACGTCATGGCCACCGAACCCCTGGGCGAACGCCTGAAAGACGCCATCGCCACCCGCGCGGCGGTCTACGACACCCGCTTCGCCTTCGATTACTACCGCCCGCTGGCCGACACGCGCATCCTCTGGGGCGGCCGCATCTCCATCCTCAACCGCGGCCCGGAGGCCATCGCCGGCCTGCTCCAACGCGACCTGCTGGCGGTTTATCCACAGCTCGAAGGCGTGAAGGTCGAATACTCCTGGGGCGGCCTGATGAGCTACGCCCGCCACCTGATGGCGCAAATAGGCCAGGACGAAGCCGGCATCTGGCACGCCATCGGCTTTGGCGGCCACGGCATGGCACCAACCACGGTAGCCGGCGAAGTGCTCGCCGACGCCATCAGCGGCAAGCAAGCGGTGCCGGCGGGCTTCAAACGCTTCGGCCTGCCCAACGCCTACGGCCTCGCCGGCATGGCCGCCGCCCAGGCGACCTACACCGCCTACGAGCTGCGCGACGCGTTCGACGTACGACGTCTCAACGGCTGAACGGGTTTCGCCTAAACTCGCGCCTTTGCCCTACCGGAGCCCCCCATGCCGCAGTACCAATTCAACCTCGGCGCCGACGCCCAGGCCCGCGAAGTCGTGACCCAGGGCCTCGAGGCCTACAACCTCGAACAGATGAAAACGCCCGGCGGCTACATCGACATCGAACTCTACGCCCGCGACGAAAGCGGCCAGGTGGTCGGCGGCCTGTTCGGCCACTCGGGCATGGGCTGGATGTACATCGACTACCTCTGGCTGCAATCCGACCAACGCGGCTCGGGCCTGGGCGCCCAGCTGATCGCCCTCGCCGAAGAAGAAGCCCGCCGCCGCGAATGCGTGGGCGTGTTCCTCTACACCTACAGCTTCCAGGCGCCGGGCTTCTACCAGAAGCAAGGCTTCGAAGTGATGGGCGTGCTGGAAGACTGCCCGCCGGGCCATCAGCGCATCTACCTGAAGAAACGCCTCAGCGCCTGACCCTCTGTTCGTAGGGCGAATAACCCCGAAGGGGTTATCCGCCGCCAATCACCAGCGCAGAGCAACGGCAGATAACGCGTAGCGTTATTCGCCCTACGGGTATAGGCAGAGGCCACCCACAAACTGGAACTATACTTCCAGATAATCAACAAAGCAGACCGTATCAAGAAATATATTGCTCGAAAATGAAGGGAGAACTAGGATTTCGAGAAATATATTTCTGGTTCAGTCCTCATGCCCGAGCAGCTGACGATCCAAACCTTCGTTGAAGGCCACTGGCACGATGCTCTCGTGCTCACCGTGGACTCCCCCGCCGCTGTCGAGCGCAGCAAGTGCTCGACGGCGTACCTCGGTGATTACCTCCTCACCTTCATCGACCGCATCGAATCTCCCTTCGAGCCAGCCGTCAGCGTGAACTTGCCGATGAACTGGAATGCCGTTCGCACCGACGGCTATCCAGCGTTCATCTACGACATCATCCCCGCCGGCGCGGCCCGGAAATCGCTCATTCGCCGATTCGAAAGCGAAAAGCCCCGGGACGTCGAGCTGGACCTGTTCCTGCTGAAGCGCTGCACCCCGGCCCCCATAGGGCATTTGCGCGTGAAGGAGTCGTTCGAGCAGCTCGATATGAGCCGAATCGTCGCCTTCCCCCGCAGCGAGGTTATCCAGCGCACGAACACCTTCCTCGAATACGCCTACGAACAAGGGGCTGCCATTGGCGGAGCCACTGGCGCTCAGGGCGAGGCGCCCAAGCTGCTGATGACCGAAGACCAGGACGGCGCCCTGCATGCCGACGCAACGCTGCCGGATCGCCAGGCTCGCAGGCACTGGCTGGTGAAGTTCGCTCGCAACAATGTCAGCGAGCGCGACAAGAACATCCTGCGAGCCGAGTACCACTACTACCGCGCGATTGCCGAGTTGGGCCTGGATACCGTTTCCACCAAGGGTCTGGTCCTGGAAGAAGCGGAAAAGCCCAGCCTCTGGATGCCCCGCTTCGACCGCGAGGTTCGGCCAGACGGGGCTGTCGAGCGCATTGCGATGGAGTCGATCTACTCCGTTTGCGGCAATACTCTCCCCGGTTCGCACATGCGCCATGAAGAGGTGATCGGCCGCCTGATCAGCCTCTGGCGAGGCAACAGCCAGGAAGAAGAGATCGAAGACCTGGTGTTCGAGTACATCCGCCGCGACCTGCTGAACCGCATACTCGGCAACTCCGACAACCACGGCCGGAACCTGTCGATACTCCGCCACCAGGGTCGCTTCAAGCTCGCGCCCATCTACGACCTGGCCCCCATGGTGCTCGACCCCGAGGGCGTCACCCGGGTCACCAAATGGGCAAGCGAAATCGCCGGCGCCCCCGACTGGCGGGCGGTCTGCGGTCAGTTCGGACAACTGATGAGCGAAGTCGACCTTCATGACCGCCTGCGCAAGGCAGCCCAGGATTTCCGCGCCCTCCCTGGGCTTCTGAAAGACATGCCGGAAGAGATTCGAAGCGCCCAGTCGATCCCCGTGAACAACCTGGATGCCCGCCTGAAGGAGTGGGGCCTGCTATGAAAATTCTCAGCCTGGAAGAACGCCAAAACCTCCTCGATGACATCAAGGCCCGGAGCATGGCGGGGCAGGAAAGCCTGGGCACCTCGATCCGGCGGATACGCCTGGAGATCACCGGGCTGGACCAGGCGTCGTTCGCGAAGATCTGCAAGATGACCGTGAAGACCCTGTCCTCCCTGGAGAACGACAAGGGCAACCCGACCGTCAACACCCTCAACAGCATCCTGAGGCCGTTCGGCATGGGCATGACGCTCGGCTCGATCTACCGCGACGAAAACGACCACAAGCTCGGCAAGGAGCCGGCAACACCGCAAAAGCGCGGGGCGAACCTGAAGCGCCTGGCAAGCAAGAAGACCGGCGCCTAGCGGACAGGCAAGACCACTCGCGCTCCCACCGGCACCCGCGATCTCCCGTAGGGCGAATAACCCCGAAGGGGTTATCCGCCGCCAAACACCGGCGCGAAGCAACGGCGGATAACGCGTAGCGTTATTCGCCCTACGAAAAGCGCTCTGGCTCAGGCTCTTCAGACTTCCAGAGAAACATCCGCGCGCACCGGACTGCCCCTTTCAGAAGGCCGAACGAAACCCACGCTGAGGAGGTCATGCGACATGGATGTCGCGAGAGCCCCGCGGGCTACAGGGACGTACTTTCGGGGCGGGCCTCCGGTGCGGGGGAGTTCGTGAGGGTAGCCCGGCTTCATCGGGCCCGTATGACGGGGCAAGCGCTTTGGTTACTTTCTGGCGTTTGAGAAAGTGACTCGCCCGAGGGGGCGAAACAAAAGACATCCACAAACGCCAATGCGGCGCGCTACGCCAAACGAGATGCTTGGACCTGCCCTCGCATGAAGAGCACAAATGGCCCGGTGTGCATGCGCCGCTCCAGCATGCTCGGATAGATCTTGTTTCGCCCCTCGGCGAGTCACTTCTTTCAAACGTCGGGGAGCCGAACCTCAAAGAAGTAACCAAGAACGCTTGCCCCGACATACGGGTCCGGCGGAGCCGGACTTCCCTCGCACATCCCCACGCACCCGGAGGCCCGCCCCGACAGTACGTCCTTGTACTGATCGTGGCTTTTGCGACATCCATGTCGCGCAACCTCCTCTGCGTGGGCTTAGCTCGGCCTTCTGTAAGGGGCGGTCCGGTGCGCGCGGATGTTCCTCTGGAAATCCATTTTCTGGGTCCCCGCATTCGCGGGGATGACGTGAAGGGAAAACACGGCACAACCCTGTAGGAGCGGCCCATGGCCGCGATTCGCGCGCATGGCGCGCTCCTACACCGCCCCCTGAGACATTCGCGCCCTTGCCCCCACCCAACCACCTCCCTATCCTGCGGCGGTCACGGTCAATCCCGTGATCCGGGTTTGGCGACTCGGAGCTAATAGGCGCGATAGCGCCAGCTGGTGCATGCGGAAACGGCGAATGTTTCTGCAGGCCCCCGCACGATTGCAGGAAACTGCAACGCTCAATGGCGGATCGCGCGGGGAGACCTTCGGGTCTGCCGGGTCCTATTAGCCGGTTCGCCAACCCCGCGCGGTCTGCCACCCTCCGTTTGGCGACGTAGGTGGCAGCTCTGATCGACTAATAGGAGCTTCACCATGCACGACGCATACACCCCCACCTTCTTCACCCGCCACAACCGCCCCCTGCGCGGCGTAATGATCGACAACCAACCCTGGTTCGTCGGCCACGACGTGGCCCGAATGCTAGGCCTGCAACACCCCCAATCCCTGCACCGCCGCCTGCAACCCCACGAAACCCAACGCATCCACCTGCGCTACGCCACCGAAAGCGAAGAACCCGTCGACGTCATCAACGAAGCCGGCCTCTACAAAGCCCTGGTCCGCTTCGGCCACCCGGAAAGCCTGCACCTAGATAGCTGGCTGACAAGAGAAGTCATCCCCACCCTCCGTGACCAATACGCCCCGGACGGCCCCGCACCTCGGCGCGTGATGATGAGTTGGCAGCAGCGGCAGATGATGTTGCTGGAGTGGCAGGGGGAGCTTTGGGTGGCTTGGGAGGAGATGCCGAGACTTGTATGCGATGAAAGCTCGACTCCCCTAGAGCTATGAGCTTCAACCACCCTGCCTAACCCCAAAAAATTCCCGCTGACATATGGCAGAAAGCCAAAGCAATGCGTAAGGTCATACAAGAGTCAACGAAATATACTTACTCTTAAATTAAATTTGAAAACCCACAAGTTACAAAGATTACCCCACGAGCAAACCTTAATAATTTCAGGGACCGAAAATGGCATTTGAACTATATTTTGCAGTTATCCACAGCTTCGAAAAGGAACAATTTAAAAAGGGCGTAAATCACAATAAAACCGTAATACAGCCGCTTTTCAACCCACAAAAACCCGCCGTAATAAAGCTTGTCCAAGACATTCACACGTTATTAGGGAAAGAAAAGAACAAAGTTTTCTGGGGGCAATTTTCCGACGGAAAGCGTGAAGGGCTCTTCCCTGATGGAATTAGGAAGTATATTTCATCCCCGAATGATACAAAAATCTTTGAGGATCTTTCCAAAACGGTTCTCTCTGAACTAATAAAACAAGCAGATGACTCGTTACTGGCAACTGGCGGACACATTCTGATATCCGCATACAGAAGCGAGGGGAGACATTTTCTGCTTGTAACTAGCGTAAAAGAAAAAGACGGATTGCGATTGGGGAAAAACTATGAGCCAATCGAATCCGCTAATATCGATTTTTCTCAAATCGCTCATGCGGCAAGAATCAACATAGATAAATTTAAATCTTACGGACAGCCAATGCATTTAGCCGAAGCTGAGGAAACCGATAAGACTTATTTGTGCTTCATAAGCAAAGGCAAAAGTGACGCATCTCGTTACTTCATTGAGGCGCTAGGCTGCGAAAAAGGGATTACATCTGCTAGAGCAACAAAAAAGGCAATAGACTTAGTTTATGAATATTTCAAAGGAAATGAAAAGCTCAGCCCTTTTAAAAAGCCAGCCAAAGAAGCCGTAATACGATATCTCAGGGCAAAGCTTGACAGCGAGCACGAGGAAAGTGAAAAGAAAGCAAGTCTAGATGGAATTATTAATGCCGCAAAATCAGCAATTCCTGCAGAATTTGCCGAGCTAGCATCTGAAATCGACTCACTTAGTGACGAACTAAATAGCGAAGAAAATCAACTTCCACAAGAATTTACTGTAAACCGAGCCGAACTCAACAAACGTATAAAGATGAAAGGAAGCACTTCGAACTGGGAGTTAGAATTTGAAACCAGTGCTTTAGGAGATACAGCGAACAGTTCAGTATTCTATGACAAGGACCACCAAACGCTAACTCTCTCTTCCATCCCTGACGACTTAAAAATAAAAATAGAAAAGCAACTTTTCGGCGAAGAAAAAAATGTTTAGCGAACTGGTAAAGGTCTATAGGGCCTCAGGAAAGCCAAAAATATCGGGAGGGGAAATACACTATAAAGGACCATACAGCGATGAGCTATGGAGGCATCTCAAGTTAATTGAATCTGATAACAAATTAGGCTTCTTTGAAGAACAACCCAAACACTCAAATGACGAAATAGAATATTCGTTCCGAATAGCATCTGACGGAAAAGTCGGATTCTATGAGACTTTCGAAGAACTGGTGAAATCATCCCGAGCCCTCGGAAAATGCCAATGCCCAGAACACTTCTATATTACAAGCGAAGATTGGGCAACATCAGATAATAAAGCCAACCAGAAACACACAAAACTTAAGAATGCACTAGAAATAATTAAAAACCTAAGCCTATTAGCCACAACCTCCGACACAACCTCAAGCGCAAACAGTTATACCTTATTTTTTTCGGCGCCCGGAGAGAACGAAAGAACCTTAAAGACCTTTAGCGTCAACACAAAAGTCTCAGAAGAGATATTTAATTACAAAATAAGACACCCCCACTTGCTTTCGCTCCTAACGAATAAAGTCGCCGAGCACAAACTAAACATGGAAGAAAGAAAGCTAATATTTTGTGCAGCAATAATAGAAAATGTACCTCATGAAAAAAATCGCCACATCGAACTAATGTCGATCCTTAAATATTGGGACGACATTCTGCAAAGCTACTGGGTGAACCTTCAAACTTTTGTATATGGATTCTCTTTTGCAAAAATACGAGACGATATTGCAAAAGCCGAATTAGAATATGGAGCCAAGCTGAGTTCGACTTTTAGTGACATATCCGGGAAGCTATTAGCACTTCCAGTTTCTTTAGTTGGCCTGATAGGGTTAGATAAATCAGAAAACCCTGTAGAAATAACCGCCATCATCATTGGCATGATAATAGTATCAGTAGTCTCATTTGGGACCTTGTACAATCAAAAGCTAAGTATCGATAGAATCAAAAGCGGGATAAGAATAATTTTTGACCAATTCAACAAGAAGGCCGTAACGCAACGACGGGAAATACGCGAGCTTTTTAAAAAATCCTATGACGAAATAGATAAACAAGAACGATTTCTTTCCAAAATCCTATTTATTTTCTTCGCAATTAGCATGATCCCCACGATTGGAACAATTGCAGTCTGCTATGAAAAATGGCACACAGGAATCAATGCTTTTTTAAGTAGCCTTATAAAGGCAGCCTTTGGCTATAAGCTATGTATATAAAAAAGGCCGGTCAAACTGACCGGCCTTTTCGTACCCCCTAACCCCAATCAGCTATTGCTGGGGAAAGCGAACTGCGCAGCTTCGTGGGACTTACGCTGCGGCCAACGCTGGGTAATGGCCTTGCGCTTGGTGTAGAAGCGCACGCCGTCCGGGCCGTAGGCGTGGAGGTCGCCGAAGAGGGAGCGCTTCCAGCCGCCGAAGCTGTGGTAGGCCACCGGGACCGGCAGGGGTACGTTGACGCCGACCATGCCCACTTCGATTTCGTCGCAGAACAGGCGGGCCGCTTCACCGTCGCGGGTGAAGATGCAGGTGCCGTTGCCGTATTCGTGGTCGTTGATCAGCTTCATGGCTTCTTCGAGGCTGTTCACGCGGACGACGCAGAGCACCGGGCCGAAGATTTCTTCCTTGTAGATGGTCATCTCCGGGGTCACGCGGTCGAACAGGGTGCCGCCGACGAAGAAGCCATTCTCGTGGCCAGCCACTTTGAAGCCACGGCCATCTACTACCAGCTCGGCGCCTTGCGCCACGCCGCTGTCGATGTAGCCGGTGACCTTGGCTTGCGCAGCGCCAGTGACCAGCGGGCCCATGTCGAGGCCGCAGGAGGTGCCGGCGCCGATCTTCAGGCCTTTGACTTGCGGAACCAGCTTCTCAACCAGTGCGTCGGCAACCTGGTCGCCTACGCAGACGGCCACGGAGATGGCCATGCAGCGCTCGCCGCAGGAGCCGTAGGCCGCGCCCATCAGTGCGCTGACGGCGTTGTCGAGGTCGCAGTCGGGCATCAGCACCGCGTGGTTCTTGGCGCCGCCCAGGGCCTGGACGCGCTTGCCGCGCTTGGTGCCTTCGGAATAGATGTATTCGGCGATCGGGGTCGAGCCGACGAAGCTCAGGGCCTTCACTTCCGGTGCTTCGATCAGCGCGTCCACGGCTTCCTTGTCGCCGTGCACCACGTTCAGCACGCCTTTGGGCAGGCCGGCTTCTTCGAAGAGTTCGGCGATCAGCAGGGTCGAGCTCGGGTCACGCTCGGACGGCTTCAGGACGAAGGTGTTGCCGCAGGCGATGGCCAGCGGATACATCCACAGCGGAACCATCGCCGGGAAGTTGAACGGGGTGATGCCGGCAACCACGCCCAGCGGCTGGAAGTCGCTCCAGGCGTCGATGTTCGGGCCGACGTTGCGGGTGTATTCGCCTTTCAGGATTTCCGGAGCAGCGGTGGCGTACTCGACGTTCTCGATGCCGCGCTTGAGTTCACCGGCGGCGTCTTCGATGGTCTTGCCGTGTTCTTCGCTGATCAGCTGGACGATGCGCTGCTCGTTGGCTTCGAGCAGTTGCTTGAAGCGGAACAGCACCTGAGCGCGCTTGGCCGGCGGGGTGTTGCGCCAGGCCGGGAAGGCGGCCTTGGCGGCGTCGATGGCCTTCTGCACGGTGGCGCGGCTGGCCAGCGGGACCTTGCGCACGGCTTCGCCAGTGGACGGGTTGAAGACGTCGGCGCTGCGGCCGGTGTCGGCGATCATTTCGCCGCCGATCAGGTGCTTGACGGTAGTCATGGGAATTCTCTTCTCGCTAAGTGGGTCGGGGCGAGGCTCTTTCAGGAGCCCCTTTCCCTAGCCCGCGCCCAGAAGGGAGCGGGGATTGTTCGGTTTGCGGTGGGCTGCAAGGGACGCCGGGAAGCACTCTAAGGTGACTCGCCCGGCGCCGCTTTCTTGCGTGCCCGCGCGCTCAATGATCGTGCGGCTGCCCGTCCTTGAGCTCGATCTCGATGAAGGCCACTTCGTGGTCGCACGGGTTGATCACGTTGTGCTCGGTGCCGATCTGGCGGGTGTAGCTCTGGCCCAGGACCAGCGGCGCGCGCCGCTCGCCCTCGGGGGTTTCCAGCAGCAGCTCGCCGCCGGTCACCGGGACCACCACGTACTCCATGCCGTGACGGTGCCAGCCGGTCTCGGCACCGGGCGGGAAGCGCCATTCGGTGACCAGGACCTTGGCATTGTCGATCTGCACGGTCGGGATGGCCTTGGGACGCTGGCTCACCTTACGCGACCCCGTTCAGGGCTTCGCCGACGGCGTTGAACAGGCGGTCCAGGTCTTCGGGCTTGGCGTTGAAGGTCGGGCCGAACTGCAGGGTGTCGCCGCCGAAGCGCACGTAGAAGCCTTCTTTCCACAGCTTCATGCTGGCTTCGAACGGACGCACGATGGCGTCGCCGTCGCGACCGGCGATCTGGATCGCGCCGGCCAGGCCGCAGTTGCGGATGTCGATGACGTTCTTCGCGCCCTTCAGGCCGTGCAGCGCTTTCTCGAAGTGCGGCGCCAGCTCCAGGGACTGCTGGATGAGATTCTCTTTCTCCAGCAGGTCGAGGGCGGCCAGGCCGGCGGCGCAGGCGACCGGGTGCGCGGAGTAGGTGTAGCCGTGGCCGAATTCCACCGCGTATTCCGGCAGGTTCTGGCCCATGAAGGTGTCGTAGATCTCGCTGCTGGCGATCACCGCGCCCATCGGGATGGCGCCGTTGGTGACCTGCTTGGCGACGTTCATGATGTCCGGCTTCACGCCGAAGAACTCGGCGCCGGTGGCCTTGCCCATGCGGCCGAAGGCGGTGATCACTTCGTCGAAGATCAGCAGGATGTTGTGCTGGTCGCAGATTTCGCGCAGGCGCTGCAGGTAGCCCTTGGGCGGCACGATCACGCCGGCGGAACCGGACATCGGCTCGACGATCACGGCGGCGATGTTGGAGGCGTCATGCAGTTCGATCAGCTTGAGCAGCTCGTTGGCCAGCTCCACGCCGCCGGTCTCGGCCATGCCCTTGGTGAAGGCCAGGCCCGGCTGCAGGGTGTGCGGCAGGTGGTCGACGTCCATCAGCTGGCCGAACATCTTGCGGTTGCCGCCGATGCCGCCCAGGGCGGTGCCGGCGACGTTCACGCCGTGGTAGCCACGGGCGCGGCCGATCAGCTTGGTCTTCTGCGCCTGGCCTTTGATGCGCCAGTAGGCGCGGGCCATCTTGATCGAGGTGTCGGCGCACTCGGAACCCGAGCCGGTGAAGAACACGTGGTCCAGGCCCGCCGGGGTCATCTGGGCGATCTTCTCGGCCAGCTTGAAGGACAGCGGGTGGCCGTACTGGAAGGCCGGGGAGTAGTCGAGGGTGGTCAGCTGCTTGGCGACCGCGTCGGCGATTTCCTTGCGCGAGTGACCGGCGCCGCAGGTCCACAGACCGGACAGGCTGTCGTAGATGCGACGGCCCTTGTCGTCGACCAGGTAGCTGCCTTCGGCGCCGACGATGATGCGCGGGTCTTTCTGGAAGTTGCGGTTGGCGCTGAAGGGCATCCAGTGGGCCTTCAGGTTCAGTTCGCTGGCCACCGACGGGGTGACGTTCACTTGCTGGTTCATGGAGCTCGTCCTCGACGACTGTCTTGTTGGGCGCGCAGGCCGCGTCACACCTGCTGCGATGACACAAGATTGGGCCTGACTTAACGTGAGTTAAAGCCTATTCTTCTCACGCTCAGTTTCGATTCGGTAAAACTAAAATGGCGAAACCCCGTAGCCCTTCCCTGGGCCAGGTCAGCGACTTCGAGATCCGCCTCCTGCGGATATTCAAGACCATCGTGGAATGCGGCAGCTTCTCGGCCGCCGAAAGCACCCTCGGCATCAGCCGCTCGGCTATCAGCCTGCACATGGGCGACCTGGAGAAGCGCCTGGGCATGCGCCTGTGCCAGCGCGGCCGCGCCGGCTTCGCGCTGACCGACGAAGGCCGCGAGGTGTACCGCGCCACCGGTTCGCTGCTGGCAGCGCTGGAGGGCTTCCGCGCGGAGGTCAACGAGCTGCACCAGCACCTGCGCGGCGAGCTGAACATCGGCATCATCAACAACCTGGTGACCCTGCCGCAGATGCGCATCACCCACGCCCTGCGCGCGCTCAAGGGCAGCGGGCCGGGCGTGCGCATCAACATCGGCATGACCACGCCCAACGAGATCGAGCTGGGCGTGCTCGACGGCCGCCTGCACGTCGGCGTGGTGCCGCTCATCAGCCCGCTGTCGGGGCTGGAGTACTCGGCGCTGTACGAGGAACGCTCGCTGCTCTATTGCAGCCAGGAGCACCCGCTGTTCGAGCGCGACGACGCGAGCATCACGGTGGCGGAAATCCATGCCTGCGACGCGGTGGCACCGAGCTACCGCATCCCCGCCGAAGCCCAGGAAAGGCACCAGGAGCTGAACGGCAGCGCCAACGCCTCTGACCGCGAGGGCATGGCCTTCCTGATCCTCACCGGCAGCTATATCGGCTACCTGCCCGACCACTACGCGGCGGATTGGGTAGCCCAGGGCAGCATGCGCGCGCTGCGCGCGGAGCGCTTCCACTACGACATCCCGCTGACCGTGGTGACCCGCAAGGGCCGCCGGCCGAACCTGGTGCTGGAGCGCTTCCTGGAGGCGGTGGCGGAGAGCCGCTGATGGCGGCGCACCGGCTCCCTGTAGGAGCGGATCTCATCCGCGAAAATCCCCGCACCGGTTCCAAGCTGTCGGAGCGCGCCTTGCGCGCGATTCGCGGACAAGGTCCGCTCCTACACCGGTACAACCCCCCGTGCGGTTCGCGAGCAAGCTCGCTCCTACGAAGAGCCGCAATGCGGCGAAGTTGGACGTTCCTTGTGAGCCCTTTCACTCAACTGATTCCGGTTGACAGCTTTTGCGCTCGTTCCCTAGCATCTCTTCTACGACTCAGCCCCGTACGCAGCGATTCAGTTCGCTGGCCGTTGGGGTGAAAAAACCGGCCCGCTGGCCGGTTTTTTCGTTTCTGAGGATTGGAAAACTGTGCGTACCGCCTTCTTCGTCGACGGTTACAACCTCTTCTACGGCCTGCTGGCCGGCACCGAATTCAAATGGCTGGACCTCCCCGGCCTCCTCCAGCATGTCCTGCGGGTGCAGGACCCTTCCGCCCAGACAGCGGCGATCCGCTACTTCACTGCCAGCGTGAAGCCAGATCTGGCGTCGCGAGGCGTGGCCTCCAAGGAAGCCCAGGACACCTACATCCGCGCCCTGAAAGCGCGTGGTGTAGAGGTATTTCTTGGGCGGCACCGCCTCGAGCCCGGTCGCGCTCCGCGATTCATCAGCAAGCACATTCCGGCTTCGCGGGCGGATCAGGTCGATATCTGGGAACTGGAAGAAAAGGAAACCGACGTCCATCTGGCCATCAGCATGTATCGACTGGCCTCACGCCAGGCCACTCTCGGCCCGAACGAGCGAATCGGGCAGATCGTTCTGGTGTCTGCCGATACGGACATGGCGCCAGCCCTGAGGGCAATGCGGGAAGACTTTCCTGAACTGCGCCTCGGCGTAATCCTTCCCCACCGCGAAGGCCTGAAGCGCGAACCACCGGGTTCCCTGCAGGAACATTCGCACTGGATGCGCCGAATCATCACCAAGGAAGAGCTGCGGGCGCACCAGTTTCCGCCACGGGTTCCGACCCGCAAACGCCCGGCCTGCAAGCCCGATTACTGGTGACGTAGCCAACCGCCCATCACCAGCCCAGCGCTTTCCTCTGCCCTGAGCGCAAAAATCCTATAACCCCTGCCCGCCGCCCCGCAGGCCGCGGGCTTGGGGCTCGTGCAGCTTTTCCCTAGCCAGCGACTACAAAAAACATAATTTCGCTATTGCCCGGCTCTGAACAGAATGCGGCCAACCCGGCAGACAGCCGCTTAGAACAACAACGATCAGAGTCGGAAGGAGGCAGTCCATGACCGAGCTGAATCAAACCGCCCTGCACAGGACGGTAGGCAACATGGAAATCGATACCCTGGTGGTCGGCGCTGGCCAGGCCGGCGTGGCCGTCAGCGAACACCTGACCAAGCTCGGTGTCCCGCACCTGGTCCTGGAGAAGAACCGCATCGCCGAAGCCTGGCGCACTGGGCGCTGGGATTCGCTGGTCGCCAACGGCCCGGCCTGGCACGACCGCTTCCCGGGCATGGAATTCGACATCGATCCGGACGCCTTCGCGCCCAAGGAAACCGTCGCTGCCTACTTCGAGGCCTATGCCAAGCAGTTCAACGCGCCGATCCGCACCGGCGTGGAAGTGAAGAAGGTGACCCGCAATGCCGACCGTCCCGGCTTCACCGTCGAGACCTCCGAAGGCACCATCGTCGCCAACCGCGTGGTTTCCGCTACCGGCCCGTTCCAGCGCCCGGTGATCCCTGCCATCGCGCCGAAGGACGAGGGTCTGTACCAGATCCACTCCGCCGCCTACTTCAACCCGCAGCAGCTGCCCGAAGGCGCCGTGCTGGTGGTCGGTGCCGGTTCCTCCGGCGTGCAGATCGCCGACGAGCTGATGCGCGCCGGCAAGCAGGTCTACCTCTCCGTGGGCGCCCATGACCGTCCGCCGCGCTCCTACCGCAACCGCGACTTCTGCTGGTGGCTGGGCGTGCTGGGCCTGTGGGATGCCGAGGAAGTGCAGCCCGGCCGCGAGCACGTGACCATCGCCGTGAGCGGTGCGCGTGGCGGCGAGACCATCGACTTCCGTCGCCTGGCCAACGAGGGCATGACCCTGGTCGGCCTGACCCAGTCCTTCCAGGACGGCAAGGTGAGCTTCCGCGACGACCTGGTGGCGAACCTGAAAGCCGGCGACGAGAACTACCTCGGCCTGCTCGACGCTGCCGATGCCTACATCGCCCGCAACGGCCTGGACCTGCCGGAAGAGCCTGAGGCGCGCCGCGTCTACCCGGACGCCGAGTGCATCCGCAACCCGATCCGCGAGCTGGACCTGGCCGCCGCCGGCATCACCTCGATCATCTGGGCCACCGGCTATGCCGTGGACTTCAGCTGGCTGCAGGTGGACGCCTTCGACGACAAGGGCAAGCCCAAGCACCAGCGCGGCGTCTCCCGCGAGCCGGGCGTGTACTTCGTCGGCCTGCCGTGGCTGTCGCGCCGTGGTTCCTCGTTCATCTGGGGCGTGTGGCACGACGCCAAGCACGTCGCCGGGCACATCGCCACGCAGCGCCAATACCTCGAATACCGCGACGCCGGGCAACGCCAGTCCGACGCCAGCGTACCCGTACAGAAAGCCGCATCCTGGGAGTAAGACGATGCCTACCCACACTCGCATTCGCATGTTCAACACCAAGGACACCTACCCGAACCAGACCCTGAACAACGACCTGTGCCAGGCCGTGCGTGCCGGCAACACCGTGTACGTGCGCGGCCAGGTCGGCACCGACTTCGAGGGCAAGCTGGTCGGCCTGGGCGACCCGGCGGCGCAAGCCGAGCAGGCGATGAAGAACGTCAAGCAACTGCTGGAAGAAGCCGGCAGCGACCTGTCGCACATCGTCAAGACCACCACCTACATCATCGACCCGCGCTACCGCGAGCCGGTCTACCAGGAAGTCGGCAAGTGGCTGAAGGGCGTGTTCCCGATCTCCACCGGCCTGGTCGTCTCGGCCCTCGGCCAGCCGCAGTGGCTGATGGAAATCGACGTGATCGCGGTCATCCCGGACGACTGGGAAAAATAAGGAGCGGCCCATGACCTTCTCCATCGTTGGCCGCTGCGCCGAGACCGGCCAGTTGGGCATCGCCATCAGTTCCTCGAGCATCGCCGTCGGCGCCCGCTGCCCCTGGGTACGCGCCGGCGTCGGCGCGGTAGCCACGCAGAACGTGACCCTGCCGGCCCTCGGCCCGCAGATCCTCGACCAGCTGGAGGCCGGCCTCGACCCGGCCGCCGCGCTGGACAAGGCGCTGTCGAGCAACGGCTACAGCCAGTTCCGCCAGGTGACGGTGATCGACCAGCACGGCAAGGTCGCGCTGTTCACCGGCAGTGAAGCGCTGGGTGTGAACCACGCGGTGGCCGGCGAGAACTGCGTGGCGGCGGGCAACCTGCTCTCCTCCACGGCGGTGATCGAGGCGATGACCCAGGCCTTCGAGAACGCCTCCGGCTGCCTGGCCGAGCGCCTGATCGCGGCCATGCAGGCGGCCATGGCCGCCGGCGGCGAAGCGGGGCCTGTGCATTCGGCGGCGCTGAAGGTGGTCGGCGACCTGGTCTGGCCGATGGTCGACCTGCGCGTCGACTGGGCCGACGAGGCGCCGATCGACGAGCTGGAGAAGCTCTGGGTGGCCTACAAGCCGCAGATGCAGGACTACATCACCCGCGCGCTCGACCCGACCAAGGCGCCGAGCTACGGCGTGCCGGGCGACGAGTGACGTAACCCTGTAGGAGCGAGCTTGCTCGCGAACGGCCTCGCAGCGGGGCGGATTCGCGAGCAAGAACTGGGCGTCCCCCTCGCTCCTACGTTTGAAGAACACAGGAACCGAGCATGCCTTCCAGCCGTGAAATCCTCGCCAAGCTGATCGCCTTCGACACCGTCAGCCGCAACTCCAACCTGGCGCTGATCGAGTACATCCGCGACTACCTCGCCGACCTCGGCGTGGAAAGCGAACTCTTCCACGACGCCGAAGGGCGCAAGGCCAACCTGTTCGCCACCCTCGGCCCGCGCGATCGCGGCGGCGTGTGCCTGTCCGGGCATACCGACGTGGTGCCGGTGGACGGCCAACCCTGGACGGTGCCGCCGTTCGAGCTGACCGAGAAGGACGGCCGCCTGTACGGCCGCGGCAGCGCCGACATGAAGGGCTACATCGCCTGCGTGCTGGCCGCCGTTCCGCAGTTCCTCGCACAACCGCTGCGCGTGCCGCTGCACCTGGCCTTCTCCTACGACGAGGAAGTCGGCTGCCTGGGCGTGCGTTCGCTGCTGGCCGCGCTGGAGAAGCGCGAGCACAAGCCCATCGCCTGCATCATCGGCGAGCCCACCGAGCTGAAACCGGTGCTCGGCCACAAGGGCAAGCTGGCCATGCGCTGCCAGGTGCACGGAGCGCCCTGCCACTCGGCCTACGCCCCGCAGGGGGTGAACGCCATCGAATACGCGGCGAAGCTGATCAACCGCCTCGGCGAGATCGGCACCCGCCTGGCGGCCGTGGAGCGCCACGACGCGCGCTTCGACCCGCCCTACTCCACCGTGCAGACCGGCGTGATCAGCGGCGGCCGCGCACTGAACATCGTCCCGGCGGAATGCCAGTTCGACTTCGAAGTGCGCGCGCTGCCCAGCGATGATCCGCAGCAAGTCGCCGACGCGCTGCGCGACTATGCGGAAACCGAGCTGCTACCGCAGATGCGCGCGGTGAAGGCGGAAACCGACATCCGCTTCAGCGAGCTGTCGGCCTACCCGGCGCTGGCCACCGACCCGCAGAGCGAAGTCGCGCAGCTGCTGGCGCAACTGAGCGGTTCGGAAGAGTTCAGCACCGTGGCCTATGGCACCGAGGGCGGCCTGTTCGACCAGGCCGGCATTCCCACGGTGGTCTGCGGCCCGGGCAGCATGGACCAGGGCCACAAGCCCGACGAGTTCGTCAGCATCGCGCAGCTCAATGCCTGCGATGAGCTGCTGGCTCGATTGGCGGCATGGATGAAGGCCTGACGGCCTGCGGCGGATAACCGCCTCGCGGTTATTCGCCCTGCACCGATTTCCACCGCGGGATGATGTTGCCCGGCGCTTCACGGCCGTCGGGGGCATCGTCTCGCGGTCCCTCTTCGCGCTCATGGCCCGCCCTGGCGGGGTTAACGACGGGGCTCCGTCGGGGTTCGCCATGTGCGCGATTTATTCACCGCCGCCGCACCACGCCTTTGTAGGAGATTCTATGTCAATGACGGCTCCTGCTTTGGAGGCTGGTAGCTGGTCTGGGATTGCATCAGGGCAAAGGCAATTCGGGCCAATTTGCGGGCGAGGATAGTCAGGGCCTCGATCTTCTTCAGGCCGCGCGCCAGGTAGCTTTGGTAAAGGGCCTGCCAGCGCTGCTTGAACAGTTCGCCGGGCGTGAAGCCGAACAATCCCTTGAACGCCGCGATATAGGCCGAGGTGGAGTCGTAGCCGCAATCCAGCGCGGCGGCGGTGACGCTGTCGCCTTTCTCCAGGGTGTTGAGCGAGGCCAGCAGGCGCTGGCGTTGGCGCCAGAGTCGGAAGCTCATGCCGGTCTCGCGCTGGAACAGCCGCGACAGGGTCTTCTCCGATGTCCCCAGGCGCTGCGCCCAATCGCCCAGGGTCAGGCTCGCCGTGGGTTGCTCGATCAGCGCCTGGCACAGCTGCAGCAGGCGGGCTTCCTGCGGCATGGGCAGGGAGAAGGCGACTTCCGGCAGGGTGCGCAGCTGGTCCAGCAGCACGCCCACCAGGCGCTCTTCGGGGGTTTCGCCCTGTGGATAATCCACCGGCAGCTCGCAGAAGCTCTTGATCAGCTCGCGCGCCAGGGGCGTCACCTCCAGCACCCGGCAGCGCTCCGGCGCCCAGGCGCTGGCGTCGTCGCGCAAGTATAGGCTGCGCATCTCGGCGCGGCCCGAGGTCACCACTTCGTGCTCCAGGTAGGCCGGTATCCAGATCGCGCGCTGCGGCGGGGCGAAGAAGCTGCCCTCCGCCGTGTGCACGCCAAGCACCCCGCTGATGGCGTAGGACAGCTGCACCCAGGCGTGGTGGTGGCGGCCGGTCCAGGAGCCGGCGCGCAGGCTTTCGGCGCGGGCGTAGACCGGGCGCGGCAGGCCGTCGAGGACCGGGATCAGGCGTTGCAGTTCGGGAGGCTGTCCGTTCATCGCTATGCTTTGGCTTTGTGTCGCTAGTCGACGGAGTCTGGCAGGGCTCCCCTGCCGCCTCAAGCCGCCCCGGAGCCTGCCATGCTGAATTTCTCCGCCCAGGAATACCCCTACGCCTCGCAACGTTCGCTGGTTTTCGCGCGCCGGGGCATGGTCGCCACTTCGCAGCCGCTGGCGGCGCAGATCGGCCTGGACATGCTCAAGCGCGGCGGCAACGCGGTGGACGCAGCAGTGGCCACGGCGGCAGCGCTGACGGTAGTGGAACCGACCGGCTGCGGCATTGGCGGCGATGCCTTCGCCCTGGTGTGGATCAAGGACCGCCTGTACGGCCTCGACGCCAGCGGCCAGGCGCCGGCCGCGCTGAGCATCGACGCGGTGCGCGGCGCGGGCCACTCGCGCATTCCGCTGCATGGCTGGACGCCCGTTACCGTGCCTGGCTGCCCGGCGGCCTGGGCCGAGCTGTCGGCGCGCTTCGGCCGGTTGCCTTTCGCCGAGCTGCTGGCGCCGGCCATCGAGCTGGCGGAGGACGGCTTCCCCGTCTCGCCGGTGATCGCCGGGCTGTGGCAGGGCGGGCTGGATAAATTCCGAGCAGTACGCGGTGACCACCCCGAACTGGACGCTTGGTTCACCGAATTCCTCATCGACGGCCGCGCCCCGCGCGCCGGCGAGATCTTCCGCAACCCGGCCCAGGCCGACACCCTGCGCGAACTGGCAGCGACCCGCTGCGAGAGCTTCTATCGCGGCGAACTGGCACGACGCATCGCCGCGCATGCCGAACGCAGCGGCGGCTACCTACGCGCCGACGACCTGGCTGGCTACCGGGCGCAGTGGGTCGAGCCGATCTCGCTGAACTACCGCGGCTACGACGTCTGGGAAATCCCGCCGGCCGGCCAGGGCCTGGTCGCGCTGATGGCGCTGAACATCCTCAAGGGCTTCGACTTCGCCGACCGCGACAGCCCGGACACCTGGCACCGTCAACTGGAGGCGATGAAGCTCGCCTACGCCGACGGCCGCGCCTATATCAGCCAACCGGACTGCATGCGCGTGAGCGTTGCCGAGCTGCTCAGCGAAGGCTACGCCGCACAGCGCCGCGCGCTGATCGACGAGCGCGCCCTGGAGCCGCATCCGGGCAAGCCGCGCGCCGGCGGCACCGTGTACCTGGCCGCCGCCGATGGCGAGGGCAACCTGGTCTCCTTCATCCAGAGCAACTACCACGGCTTCGGCTCCGGCGTGGTGATCCCCGGCACCGGCATCGCCCTGCAGAATCGCGGCGCCGAGTTCAGCCTCGACCCCGCGCATGTGAACGCCCTGGCGCCGGGCAAGAAGACCTTCCACACCATCATCCCCGGCTTCCTCAGCAAGGACGGCGTACCGCTCGGCCCGTTCGGCGTGATGGGCGCCTACATGCAGCCGCAAGGGCACGTGCAGATGGTGATGAACCTGGTCGATTTCGGCCTCAACCCGCAGGCGGCGCTGGACGCCCCACGCTGGCAGTGGCTGGGCGACAAGCGCATCGGCATCGAGCACGGCGCGCCGCGCAGCCTGGCGGCGGTGCTGACGCGGCGCGGTCACCACGTCGAAGTCGCACACGACCTGACCAGCTACGGGCGCGGCCAGATCATCCTCCGCGACCCCGTCAGCGGCGTGCTTTGCGGCGGCTGCGAGCCGCGCACCGACAGCCAGATCGCCGCCTGGTAACGGCGCCGTCCGGCCGGCGGGGATGCCTGGGCGGCGTGGCTCTGGCATTATCCGCCGCCGGATTGCGCGACCATCCGTCACTGACGGAGCGCGCGGGCAGATGTGTAGAATCTTCACAGCATCTTTGTATACAAGTTTCTCGTTGACTCAATTCAACCGGACAGAATCCTGTATTCAATTCCGCCATGCGTTGCTCGCCAAATTGGCGCCCCGACCGACGGCCGTGCCCTCTTTGAAGGCATGACCTGTCCCGCTGGTCAGGTTTCTGCCGCTGTGTCGCCCTTTTGAGCGCACGCATGCCACCGGCACTGCATTGCGGCGACCCCATGAAAAGGGCTGGCCCGCAGCGATCCGAACACTAAAAACCAGCCGACGACGAGCGTTGGCCCCGATCTTGCCTTGGCAGGCCAAGCCTGACTGATTGGACAGGTTCCTATACCAACGAGATCGCAGCACTTCAAAACCTAGGAGCTCCACATGACTCGCACCCTCGCATCCCTGCTGCTCGCCGGCGGGCTGCTCACCGCAGGCCAGGCCATGGCCGGCGGCGAAGACCTGACCCCCGCACCGGCGGTCAACAACGGCCCGCTGATCTGGCACAACGAGAGCCTGACCTACCTGTGGGGCAAGGACTACAAGGTCAACGCGCCGATCCAGCAGACCGTCACCCTCGAGAGCGCGAGCGCCTGGACCTGGGGCGACATCTGGTTCTTCGTCGACAACACCCGCTACAACGGCAAGGAAGACAGCCAGAACGGCCGGTACAGCTACTACGGCGAGTTCAGCCCGCGCCTGTCGTTCGGCAAGATCACCGGCACCGACCTGTCCTTCGGCCCGATCAAGGACGTGCTGCTGGCCTCCACCTACGAGTTCGGCGAAGGCGACGTCGAGTCCTACCTGCTCGGCCCGGGCTTCGACCTGGCCCTGCCCGGCTTCGACTACTTCCAGCTGAACTTCTACTACCGCAAGCCCGACGGCAACCGCGTACCGTCCGGCGCCTGGCAGATCACCCCGGCGTGGGCCATGACCTTCCCGGTCGGCAACTCCGACATCCTCTTCGACGGCTTCATGGACTGGGTCGTCAACAACAAGAGCGCCAGCTCCAGCGAGCGCGGCCAGAGCGACTACCACGCCAACCTGCACTTCAACCCGCAGATCAAGTACGACCTGGGCAAGGCCATGGGCTACGAGGCCAAGCACCTGTACGTCGGTGTCGAGTACGACTACTGGTCCGACAAGTACGGCATCAAGGACTCGCAGTTCTTCACCACCGACCAGAACACCGCCAGCCTGCTGGTCAAGTACCACTTCTGATGCACCCCGCCCCGCCTCCCCGGCGGGGCTTCGCCAGCGGGACCGATGCGGTTCCGCCGGGCGTTCCGCGCACCCTTGCGGTGCAATGCCAGGCAGCCCTTCCCGGCGCTGTCAGAAAAAACCCTAGGAAACTTGAATCGCCCGCCCCGCCTGGGTTATCCATGCTCCGCCCCTTTCGCTGAAGCATGGACACGCCGTATGACCTTCCCAGTGCCAGCCCACCTCGCCGACGGCCAGGAACGCCCCGCCGGCCGCATTCGCCAGAAGAACGAGGAAACCATCCTCGCCGCCGCCGAAGAAGAATTCGCCCGCCACGGCTTCAAGGGCACCAGCATGAATGCCATCGCGCTGCGCGCCGACCTGCCCAAGGCCAACCTGCACTACTACTTCAGCAACAAGCTGGGGCTGTACACCGCGGTGCTCGCGAACATCCTCGAATTGTGGGACAGCACCTTCAACCACCTCACCGCCGACGACGACCCGGCCATCGCCCTGGCCGGCTACATCCGCGCCAAGATGGAATTCTCCCGGCGCTACCCGCAGGCCTCGCGGATCTTTGCCATGGAGATCATCAGCGGCGGCGAATGCCTGAGCAGCCACTTCAACCAGGACTATCGCAGCTGGTTCCGCGGCCGCGCCGCCGTGTTCGAGGCGTGGATCGCCGCCGGCAAGATGGACCCGGTGGACCCGGTGAACCTGATCTTCCTGCTCTGGGGCAGCACCCAGCACTACGCGGACTTCGCCACCCAGATCGCCTTCGTCACCGGACGCAAGCGCATGTCCAAGCAGGACTATGCCGACGCCGCCGACAACCTCATCCAGATCATCCTCAAGGGGTGCGGGCTGACGCCGCCGCCCAAGGCATGAGTTTCACCCTCGCCGCCCCGGCCAGCTACGCCGAGGACATCCGCAAGAGCCGCTTCACCTGCCTCGCCGCGCCGATTGCCAGCGAGGCCGAAGCGCAGGCCTTCCTCGCTGCCCACCGCGACGCCAGCGCCGGGCATAACTGCTGGGCCTGGAAGCTCGGCACGCAGTACCGCTTCAGCGACGACGGCGAGCCCGGCGGCACTGCCGGGCGGCCGATGCTCGCGGCCATCGAGGGCCAGGACATGGACCGCGTGGTGGTGCTGGTCAGCCGCTGGTTCGGCGGCATCAAGCTCGGCACCGGCGGCCTCGCCCGCGCCTACGGCGGCTGTGCGGCGAAATGCCTGCAGGATGCCGCGCGCATCGAACTGGTCGCCAGCACGCGCCTGGGCTTCGCCTGCGCCTTCGCCGAGCACGCCCTGCTCAAAGCCCGCGCGCTCGCCCTGGGCGCCTCCATCGAGGACGAAGCCTACGGCGCCGAGGGCGTGGAAGTCCGCCTAAGCCTCCCCAGTGCCCGCGTGGACGAGCTGCAACGCCTGCTCGGCGACCTCAGCCGCGGGCGCATCCAGGCTCAAGTCCTGGAAGACTGAATCGCCCCTCCGGTTATCCCCAACCGATTTCCCACAATTCCTGTGCAGCGACCTGTGGACAAACTGTCCACTCCCTTGCAGGGCCCACGAACTGCGGGCCCTGGCGCCTATTGAGCAAAATTTATGCAACCGTGAAAAAGGCTACTCACAGCTATCCCCGGTAGCGGTGGGGAAAAGTGTGGATAAGCTGTCCATCAACCCCGCTGAGGCACGCCTGGCGCGGCTTGGACGAGACTGTACGTTTTTTGCTCACAAAATCGCTAAAAGCCAGTAAAGACAAGGGCTTGAGCGAAGCCGAAAGAGACTGGCCCGGCGCTGGTGAAAAGCCTTTGGAAAGGCTCTGCGCAGGCTGTGAATAAGCTGGTTAAAAGTCTGCAGCGCAGTAGCCATGCGGGCTAGCCAAGATGAAAGGGCTGCATGAAGCGGCCTGCGCGCAGTTTTCCCCAGCCCGGGCGCGCATTCCCCACAGATAGCGTGGACAGTGTTGTGGATATCCTCTGGGGAACAGTCCCGGTGCCAGACCCATCGCAGCCTGGCGAAAACTGTTCGTTTTTTGAGCGAATCCCGCGAAATCAGTGGCTTGCAGGCGAGTATCCACAGATCGAGGCGGGCGCCAGAGGGGACGCGCAGGCCCTAATCCTCCTTCGCCAAGGGCAAGGCGCCTGTGGATAGTGAAACGGGTGTAGGCGGTGGGGATAACTGTGTAGGAGCGGCCCATGGCCGCGATTCGCGCGCATGGCGCGCTCCTACAGGGAAACTTCGGTGTGGGGCGCTTCGCGGATGAGATCCGCTCCTACAAGGCGGAGCGGCGCATGGCACGGACGGCAGCGGCCAACCCTGTAGGAGCGGCCCATGGCCGCGATTCGCGCGCATGGCGCGCTCCTACAGGGGGGCTTCGGTGCGAGGCTATCGCGGATGAGATCCGCTCCTACAGGCGGAACTGCCCCATCTGCCGCTGCAGGTCGTCGGCCAGGCTGCGCAGGGTCTGGCACTGTTCGCGGCCCTGGTGCACTTCGCCGGCGGTGGCGCGGGCGAGGTCGGCGATGCCCTGGACGTTGCGGTTGATCTCCTCGGTGACCGCCGACTGTTCCTCGGTGGCCGCGGCGACCTGGTGGTTGATGTCGCTGATGCGCTCCACCTGGTCGGCGATGGAGCCGAGGGACTCGCCGGCGCGGCGGCTGGCCTGCAGGCCCTCGCCGGTGGCCGCCTGGCCCGACTGCATGGAGCTGACGGCGAGGTCCGCGCCCTGCTTCAGGCGCTGGATCATGGCCTGGATCTCGTCGGTGGAGCCCTGGGTGCGCCCGGCCAGGGTACGTACCTCATCAGCCACCACGGCGAAGCCGCGACCCAGTTCACCGGCGCGCGCCGCCTCGATGGCGGCGTTGAGCGCCAGCAGGTTGGTCTGCTCGGAGATGCCACGGATCACCGCCAGCACCTGGTCGATGCCGGCAACCTGATCGGCGAGGTCGCCGACCACCCCTGCCGCGTGGCCGATCTCGTCGGACATGCGCTGGCTGTGCTGCAGCGAGCCGCCGACCACCTGGCGAGCCTCGCCGGCCTCGCTGCGCGCTTGCTGCGAAGCGCTGGCAGCCTGTTCGGCGTTGCGCGCGATTTCCTGCACGGTGCTGCCCATTTCGTTGACCGCAGTGGCCACCATGTCGGTCATGTCCTGCTGGCGGCCGGCGCGCTCGGCGGTGTTATCCACAACCCGGGCGACCTCGCCGACGCTGCGCTGCAGTTGCTGGCTGGTGGCGAGCACCGCGCTGATCAGCGCGCGCTGGCCTTCGAGGAAGCGGTTGAAGCCGCGCGCCAGGTCGCCCAGCTCGTCGGCACGGGAGTCGTCCAGGCGGCGGGTCAGGTCGCCACCGCCGGCGCCGATTTCCAGCAGCGCGGCGGTGACCTGGCGAATCGGTCGCGCCAGGCCGCGCGCCAGCAGTACCACCAGCAGCAGGCAGAGCGCCGCGACCGCCGCACCGGCCAGGCCGGAGAGGCGCAGCGCCGAATGCGCGTCGGCGTAGATTTCTGCTTGCGGCACCTCGCTGACCAGGGTCCAGCCCAGGTCGTGCAAAGGCAGGCTGGCGGCCAGGTAGTCCTCGCCGTCGCGCTCGAATTGCGCACTCTGGAAGTCGCGGTGGCCGAGCAGCGCGGACGCCGCCTCGCGACCCACCAGGTCGGCCAGCGCCTTGCCCTTGGCCTGTGCCGGGTCCGGATGGATCTGTACCTGGCCGTCGTTCTTCACCAGGTACACGCGGCCGGACTTGCCGAAACGGAAGTCGCGGATCAGCTGCGACAGCTCGTCGACATTCAGGCCCAGGCCGGCGATGCCCAGCAGCTTGCCGTCGCGCTCGATGCGGCGGTCGATGAACAGGGTCAGCTTGCCGCTGCCGACATCGGTGTCGATGTTCAGCACCTGCGCCTGGCCGCTCTCGATGAAGTGGAAGTACCAGGTGTCCTGCGGGTTGTCGCGGCTGAGCGTGCGCTCCTTGCCCTTGTCGCTGTAGTAGGCGCTGCTCGCCTGGCCGACCATCAGCGCGGCGAAGGCGTTCTGCGAGGTCCGCACGCCGCCCAGGTAGCGGACGAAGTCGGCCTGCCGCGCCGGGTCTTCGCCGGCGGCCAGCCAGTCCTGCGCCAGGCTGTTGCCGGCGATATCGGCGGCGGCGGTGAGCGGGCCGGTGAGCTGGCGCTCGAAGTCGTTGCGGATCGCCGCGATGCTCGCCGGCAACGCCTGGTCGAGCAGATAGCGTTCGCTCAGGCGGTTGACCAGCACGGCATAGAGGCCGAGCACGATGAGCAGGCTGATCAGCAGGGCGGCGCCCATGCTGAGGATGAGTTGGGTCTGGATGCTGCGAAGGCGCATGTTCTTGTTGTCCTCGTACGCGCGGCGAGTCCGTTCGCGAGTAGGGTCCTGGGCAGGGGGAATGGGGCTTGAGTGTTATCGGCAACAAGGCGACCAACTGTTGTCCGGTTGGTCAGCTTTTTCGACGAACGGCAGAGGAATTCGCCCAACCGCAGGGCGGATGACGTTCGACGTCATCCGCGAACGGTTGTACGTCCTACGTGTGCGCTGTCTCGCTGCAGAGGGCCTTCCATTCGACACCGCTGCGCGTTGCACGCATCGGCGCATCCTGGTGGTAACGGGCGACGACCTGGGCGGCGACGGCGATGGCCACTTCCAGCGGGCGCTTGCCGGGGATGCCGGGCAGGCCGATGGGGCAATGCATCGACTCGATCGCCCCTGTGGAAAAGCCGCGTTGCTCCAGGCGCAAGCGGAAGCGCTGGGCCTTGGTCTGCGAGCCGATCATGCCGAGGAAGCCGGCGTCGCCACGCTTGAGCACCGCTTCGGCGAGGGCGTAATCCAGCGGGTGGTTGTGGGTCATGATCAGGTAGTAACTGCCCGCCGCGGCTTTATCCACAGCCTCCAGCGGATCGTCGAGCAAGCTCGCGCGCACGCCTGTGGGTAACTCGGCGGGGAATTCGCCGGCCCGGCTGTCGACCCATTCCAGGCGCAATGGCAAACCGGCCAGCAACGGCGCCAGGGCACGGCCGACGTGCCCGGCGCCGAATAGCAGCACCTGCGGCCCGCGCACCGCGAAGCACTCGAACAACAGGCTGGCGCGGCCGCCGCAGCACTGGCCGAGGCGCGCGCCGAGGGGGAAATGTTCCAGGCTTTGCGCGTCCTTGCCGGCCAGCAGCAGCTGGCGCGCGTGCTCGGTGGCGGCCAGCTCCAGGTGGCCGCCACCGATGGTGTCGTAGCAGGTGTCGGCGGTGACCAGCATCTTGCAGCCGGACTCGCGCGGGGTGGAGCCCTGCACGCCGACCACCGTGACTAGCACGTAGGGCTCCGCGCCGTCGCGCAGGCGGGCGATGGCATCCATCCAGGTCGGGGTCATACCGGTTCCTCCACGGCGACGGTCTTGGGCTTATCCACAGCGCGCAGGGCCTCGCACGCCCAGAGCACCCGTTCCGGCGTCGCCGGGGTGTCGAGCGCCGGGCTCACGCGGTAGTCGGCCAGGCTGGCGATGGCGTCGCGCAGGGCCGACCACACCGAGATGGCGAGCATGAACGGCGGCTCGCCGACGGCCTTGGACAGGTACACGCTGTCTTCCTCGTTGGGGCGGTCGAACAGGGCCACGCGGAAGTCCTCGGGCACGTCGCTCGCCGCCGGGATCTTGTAGGTCGCAGGCCCGGTGGTGAGCAGGCGGCCCTTGGCATCCCATTTCAATTCCTCGGTGGTCAGCCAGCCCATGCCCTGGACGAAGCCGCCTTCGATCTGGCCGATGTCGATGGCCGGGTTCAGGCTGCGGCCGACGTCGTGGAGGATATCCACACGCAGCAGGCGATATTCACCGGTCAGCGTATCGACCTCCACCTCCGACACCGCCGCGCCGTAGGCGAAGTAGAAGAACGGGTGGCCCTGGCCGGTCTCGCGGTCGTAGTGGATTTTCGGCGTGCGGTAGAAGCCGGTGGCCGACAGCTGCACACGGGCGAAGTACGCCGCCTGCACCACTTCGGCGAAGTCCAGCGCCTTGCCGGCGACCCGCACCTGGCCGTGCTCGAAGCGCACTTCCTGGGGCGTCCCGCCCTCACGCGCGGCGAGGAACTCGGCGAGCCGCCTCTTGAGCGTACGCGCCGCGTCGCGAGCGGCCATGCCGTTCAGGTCAGTGCCGCTTGAGGCCGCGGTGGGCGAGGTGTTGGGGACCTTGTCGGTGCGCGTCGCGGTGATGCTCACGCGCGCCAGCGGCACCTGGAATTCCTCGGCGACTATCTGCGCCACCTTGGTGTTCAGGCCCTGGCCCATCTCGGTGCCGCCGTGGTTCAGCTGGATGCTGCCGTCGGTGTAGAGGTGGACGAGCGCCCCCGCCTGGTTCAGGTGCTGCGCAGTGAAGCTGATGCCGAACTTCACCGGGGTCAGCGCCAGGCCACGCTTGAGCACCGGGCTGGCGGCATTGAACTGGCCGATGGCGGCGCGCCGAACGCGGTAGTCGCTGCTCACCTCCAGGCGCTCGATCAGCTCGCCCAGCAGGTTGTGCTCGACGCGCTGGTGGTAGGGCGTGAGGTCGCGCCCGCTGCCGCCGTAGAGGTTGAGCTTGCGCACGTCGAGCGGGTCCTGGCCGACGGCGCGGGCGATGTCGTCCATGGCGCGCTCGATCAGCATCATCCCCTGCGGCCCGCCGAAACCGCGGAAAGCGGTGTGCGAAACGATGTTGGTGAAGCTGCGATAGCCGGCGATGCTCACCGCCGGGATGAAGTAGGCGTTGTCGGCGTGGAACATGGCGCGATCGACGATAGCGTCGGAGAGGTCCGGCGAGTGGCCGCAGTCGCCGACCACCTCAAGCTGCGCGGCAAGCAACCGGCCTTCGGCGTCGAAGCCGACCTGGTACTGGTTGTGGAACGGGTGGCGCTTGCCGGTCAGGCGCATGTCGTCGGCACGCGGCAGGCGCAGCTTCACCGCGCGCCCGGTCTGCCGCGCCAGCAGCGCGGCCAGGCAGGCCCAGGGCGCGGCCTGGGTTTCCTTGCCGCCGAAGCCGCCGCCCATGCGGCGCACTTCCACCGTGACCTTGGCCAGCGGAATCGCCAGCACCTCGGCCACCAGTTTCTGCACTTCGCTCGGGTGCTGGCTGGAGGTGAAAACGAACATGCCCCCGTCGTCGGTCGGCACAGCCATTGAGGCCTGGCCTTCGAGGTAGAAGTGCTCCTGACCGCCGACGAACTGGCCCGCGTGAAGCACATAAGGCGAGGCGGCCAGCGCATGCTCGGCATCGCCCCGGCGCATGAAATGCGGTGGGCGAACGAAGCGCTCCTCGGCCTTGGCCTGCAGCGGATCGAGCAGCGGCGTTTCCTCGGTGTATTCGACCTTTGCCAGGCGTGCAGCGCGACGGGCCTGCAGCTGGGTCTCGGCAGCCACGGCGAACAGCGCCTGGCCGTGGTGCTTCACGCGGTCGCCCGCCAGCAGCGGATCGCCAGGGAACACCGGACCGATGTCGGTGTGCCCGGGCACTTGGTCGAGGGTCAGCACCGCCACCACGCCGGGCGCGGCACGCACGGCATCGAGATCGAGGCTGTGGATGGCGCCGCAGGCGATCTCGCTCAGACCGACAGCGGCGTAGAGCAGGTCGCGCGGCTCCTTGATGTCGTCGACATAGCGCGCCGCGCCGCTGACGTGCAGTTCGGCGCTGTCGTGGGTCTTGGGTCGGCCGGCGCTGTGGATATCTTCCACGGCGCCGTTGCTGGCCAGGGGAGGCAGGCTACGCATGGCGCACCTCCGCGATGACGGGAGTCCATTCGAGTAATGCGCGCTGCAACAGGTTCTGCGCCACCTTCAGGCGATAGGCGGCGCTGGCGCGCAGGTCGTCGATGGGCTGGAAGTCCTCGGCCAGCGCGGCTTGCGCGGCAGCCACGGCAGCGGCGTCGAAGGGCCGACCGCACAATGCGGCTTCGGTTTTCCGCCCACGTAACGGTGTTGCCGCCATGCCGCCGCAGGCTAGGCGTACGTCGCGGACGCTGCCCTGCTCGTCGAGGTCCAGGCGCAAGGCCAGGCAGACGGCGGAGATGTCGTCGTCGCGGCGCTTGGAAATCTTGTCCACACGAAAAAGTTGTCCACCGCCCAGCCTGGGGATAACGATGGTTTCGATGTACTCGCCCGGCTGCAGCACGCTCTGCCGGTAGCCGGTGAAGAAGCCGTCGACGGGCACCTCACGCACTTCGCCGGCCCTCCGCAGGCGCAGGCGCGCGTCCAGCGCCAGCAGCACCGGCGGCATGTCGCCGATGGGTGAGGCGTTGGCGACGTTGCCGCCAAGCGTGCCGCGCTGGCGGATCTGCAGCGAGCCCAGGCGCTCCAGCAGCTCGGGCACGCCGGGGAAGGCATGCAGCGCATCCAGGCAGTCGGCGTAGGGACGCGCGGCGCCGATCAGCAGGTGGTCGGGGTGCTCCTCCAGGCGGCGCAGCTCGGCCACGCGCTCCAGGTGGATCAGTTGCGGGAAGCTCTTCAGCGCCTGGGTCGCCTCCAGCGCGAGGTCCGTCGCGCCTGCCACCAGGCGCGCCTGTGGATAATTCGTCAACAGGGCGTCGAGCGCGTCCAGCGAGGTCGGCAGGAAGGCGTGCTGCTCGTCGCAGTCGAGGCTGGCGTCGGCCGGCAAGGCGCGCAGGCGCTCGGCGATGGCCTGTTCGTTTGCGCTGAAGCGGTCGGCATCGGGTTCGGCGGCGATCTTTCCAGCTGCATCGAGGATCGGCCGGTAGCCGGTGCAGCGGCACAGGTTGCCCGACAGTGCCGTCAGCGCGCTCTCGCGGTCGTGGCTACAAGGCGCGTGGTGCCAGGCGAACAGCGACATGACGATGCCCGGCGTGCAGAAGCCGCACTGCGCGCCGTGGCAATCGACCATCGCCTGCTGCACCGGGTGCAGGCGCTCGGCTTCGGCGAGGCTCTCCACGGTCAGCAGCTGGCGGCCATGCACGGCGCCGATTGGCGTGATGCAGGCATTCACTGCGCGATAGCGCAGCCCTTCCCCCTCGGGTTCGGCGAGCACCACGGTGCAGGCGCCGCAGTCGCCGGAGGCGCAGCCCTCCTTGGTGCCGGTGCGCCCCAGTTGGGTGCGCAGGTAGTCGAGCAGGCTCGTTTCCGGTGCCAGACCATCGACCTGGCGCAGCTCTTCGTCGAGCAGGAATTGGATCATGCGAAACCTCGTCGGAACACGGCCAACGGCAGGTAGGAATATGCCGGGAAGGCCGTGCTAAAGCTGTCCATATGGTCAGGTAATGCACGAAATCTGCCAGTGGAAGAATCCTACAGACCTGAGTGAAAGCATAGGCTTGCGGCGCTCTTTGACCAGCTGGCCAGGAACTTGCTACGGCCCCGCCACTGGTGAATTCCCGACCGAGCCCTCCATGTCCACGACCGCCCCTCCCCGCCTGGAACTGCGCGCCATCAGCAAGCGCTATCCGGGCTGCCTGGCCAACGACCGCGTCGACCTCAGCATCCAGCCCGGCGAGATCCACGCCATGCTCGGCGAGAACGGCGCCGGCAAGAGCACCCTGATGAAGATCATCTACGGCGTGACCCGCCCGGACAGCGGCGAGCTGTTCTGGGATGGCCGCGCGGTGAGCGTGAAGGACCCGGCGCAAGCCCGCGCGCTGGGCATCGGCATGGTGTTCCAGCACTTCTCGCTGTTCGAGACGCTGACGGTGGCAGAGAACATCGCCCTAGCCCTGGGCGCGGCCGCCGGTACCCCGCGCCAGCTGGCGCCGCGCATCCGCGAGGTGTCGCAGCGCTATGGCATGCCGCTGGAGCCCGAGCGCCTGGTGCACGGGCTGTCCATCGGCGAGCGCCAGCGAGTGGAGATCGTCCGCTGCCTGATGCAGGACATCCGCCTGCTGATCCTCGACGAACCGACCTCGGTGCTCACCCCGCAGGAGGCCGAGGACCTTTTCGCCGTGCTGCGCCGGCTCGCCGCCGAGGGCTGCAGCATCCTGTTCATCAGCCACAAGCTGGCCGAGGTGCGCGCGCTCTGCGAACGGGCGACCGTGCTGCGCGGCGGGCGCGTCTCCGGCGATTGCGTGCCGGCGCAGTGCTCGGACCTGGAGCTGGCGCGGCTGATGGTCGGCGATGCCGAAGGGCTCGAGGCGCAGTACCCGAAAGCCCAAGGAGGCGAGGCGCTGCTGCAAGTGAGCGGGCTGCACCGGCGCAGCGCCGATCCCTTCGGCGTGTCCTTCGCCGGGCTCGACCTGGAGGTGCGCGCCGGCGAGATCGTCGGCATCGCCGGGGTCGCCGGCAACGGCCAGGACGAACTGCTCGCCCTGCTCAGCGGCGAACAACGCCTGCCGCGCGCCCAGGCCGAAGCCATCCGCATCGCCGGCGAAGCCATCGCCCATCTGCCACCGGATGCCCGCCGCGCGCGCGGCCAGGCCTTCGTCCCGGCCGAGCGCCTGGGCCACGGCGCAGTGCCGGAGATGAGCCTGGCCGACAACGCCCTGCTCACCGGCTTCCAGCACGGCCTGGTGCGTCACGGGCTGGTGCAGCGCGGCAAGGTGCGCGCTTTCGCCGACGCCATCATCCAGCGCTTCGGCGTGAAGACCCCGGACGCCCAGGCCGCCGCGCGCAGCCTCTCGGGCGGCAACCTGCAGAAGTTCATCCTCGGCCGCGAGATCCTCCAGCAGCCGCGCCTGCTCATCGCCGCGCACCCGACCTGGGGTGTCGATGTCGGCGCTGCAGCGGTTATCCACAGGGCGCTGATAGCCCTGCGCGATGCCGGCGCGGCCATCCTGGTGATCTCCGAGGACCTCGACGAGCTGTTCCAAATCAGCGACCGCATCGGCGCGCTCTGCTCCGGACGGCTGTCGCCGCTGGTGGAGACCGCCGCCACCGATCCCCTCGCCGTCGGCCGCTGGATGGCCGGGCAATTCGACGCCGCCGCCTGAGGAGCCCGTCATGCTGCTTTCCCTCGATCCGCGCGGCCAGCAATCGCGCCTGATGCTGCTGCTCTCGCCGCTGCTGGCCGGGCTGCTCACGCTGCTCTGCGGCGCGGCGCTGTTCGCCGCCCTCGGCCATCCGCCGCTGGCTACGCTGCACACCCTGCTGATCGAACCGGTGCAGGACTGGTACGGCGTCGGCGAACTGCTGGTGAAGGCCACGCCCATCCTGCTCTGCGCCCTGGGCCTGGCGCTGGCCTACCAGGCGCGCATCTGGAACATCGGCGCCGAAGGCCAACTGCTGGTCGGCGCCCTCGCCGGCAGCGCCATGGCGCTGCAACTGCTCGGCTGGGAAAGCCGCTGGGCGCTGGTCTGGACGCTGCTGGCCGGTATCGCCGGCGGCGCCGCCTGGGCCGCGCTGGTGGCCTGGCTGCGCACGCACTGCAACGCCAACGAGATCCTCACCAGCATCATGCTCAACTACATCGCCCTGAACCTGCTGCTGTTCTGCGTGCACGGGCCACTGAAGGACCCGCAGGGCTTCAACTTCCCGCAGTCGGCGCTGTTCGCCGATTCGGCGCGGCTGCCGACGCTGTTCGACGACAGCCGCATGCACCTGGGCGCCCTCTTCGCCCTGTTCGCCCTGGTCGCGGTCTGGGTGCTCGCGCAGCGCAGCTTCGTCGGCTTCCAGATCAAGGTGCTCGGCCTCGACCGCCGCGCCGCCGGTTTCGTCGGTTTTCGCGAGAAGCGCCTGGTGTGGCTGGCGTTGCTGCTTTCCGGCGCGCTGGCGGGGCTGGCGGGCGTCTGCGAAGTGACCGGGCCGATCGGCCAGCTGGTGCCGCAGGTGTCGCCTGGCTACGGCTATGCGGCCATCACCGTGGCCTTCCTCGGCCGCCTGAACCCCATCGGCATCCTCTTCGCCAGCCTGCTGATGGCGCTGCTGTACCTCGGCGGCGAGACGGCGCAGATGAGCCTGAACCTGCCCTTGGCGCTGACCGGGCTGTTCCAGGGAATGATGCTGTTCTTCCTGCTCGCCTGTGACGTGCTGATCCTGTACCGGCTGCGCTTCTCGGGCGGTTTTCGCCTGCAGGCCGCGCGCCGCAAGCTGAGCTTTTCGTAGGAGCGGACCTTGTCCGCGAAATCGCGGGCATGGCCCGCTCCTACAGGGATTGATCGGAGAATCACGATGGATATCGATCTGCTGGGCAACGTGCTCTTCGCCATGGTCCGCACCGGCACGCCGCTGCTGCTGGTGGCGCTGGGCGAGCTGGTCTGCGAGAAGTCCGGGGTGCTCAACCTCGGCCAGGAAGGAATGATGCTGTTCGGCGCGGTGATCGGCTTCATGGTCGCCTTCAGCACCGGCAGCCTGTGGCTCGGCGTGCTCTTCGCGATCCTCGCCGGGATGCTCCTGGCCAGCCTGTTCGCCGCCGTGGCCCTGGGCCTGAACGCCAACCAGGTTGCCTGCGGGCTGGCGCTGACCATCTTCGGCGTCGGCTTGTCGTCGTTCGTTGGCGCGGCCTGGGTCGGCAAGCCGCTGCAGGGCTTCGCGCCCCTGGCTCTTCCCTGGCTGGCGCAGCTGCCGGTGCTCGGCAAGATGCTGTTCGCCCAGGACGCGCTGGTCTACCTGAGCTTCGCGCTCTTCGCCGGGGTTGCCTGGCTGCTGCTGAAAAGCCGCGCCGGGCTGGTCATCCAGGCAGTCGGCGAGAACCCCGACGCAGCCGCCGCCATGGGCCTGCCGGTACTGCGCGTGCGCCTGCTGGCGGTGCTCTTCGGCGGCGCCATGGCCGGGCTGGCCGGCGCCTACCTGTCGCTGGCCTACACGCCGATGTGGGCGGAGAACATGAGCGCCGGGCGCGGCTGGATCGCCCTCGCCCTGGTGGTGTTCGCCAGCTGGCGGGTGCTGCGCGTGCTGCTCGGGGCCTGGCTGTTCGGCCTGGCGAGCATCCTCCACCTGGTGGCCCAGGGCGTCGGCCTGAGCATTCCGGCCAACCTGCTGGCGATGCTGCCGTACGTGGCGACCATAGTCGTGCTGGTGCTGCTGTCTCGTGACGGCCTGCGCACCCGCCTGTTCGCCCCGGTGTCCCTTGGCCAGCCGTGGAAGGCCGGGCACTGAACGGCCCTGTCATGCGGCGGTCGCATGCACTCGGCAGGATGGAAAGGAGCCACGCTCGATAGCGTGGCTCTTCCTTTTATATATCCGGTGATAGAGAGAGCCAATTTTTTCGATGCCTTAAATCAATGAGGCATTCGGGCTCTCAATCGATACTCTTGCCCACGTCGAATTTCCAAACCCGATTCGATCCACTCACTTTACGAGGAATGCCGAATGAACCTGATCAACACCCAAGTCCAACCGTTCAAGGTCAATGCCTTCCACAACGGCAAGTTCATCGAAGTCACCGAGCAGTCCCTGAAGGGCAAGTGGTCGGTCCTGATCTTCATGCCGGCAGCCTTCACCTTCAACTGCCCGACCGAGATCGAAGACGCCGCCAACAACTACGCTGCGTTCCGTGACGCCAACACCGAGGTGTACATCGTCACCACCGACACCCACTTCTCGCACAAGGTCTGGCACGAAACCTCGCCGGCCGTTGGCAAGGCCCAGTTCCCGCTGATCGGCGATCCGACCCACCAGCTGACCAACGCTTTCGGCGTGCACATCCCGGAAGAAGGCCTGGCCCTGCGCGGCACCTTCGTGATCAACCCGGAAGGCGTGATCAAGACCGTCGAAATCCACAGCAACGAGATCGCTCGTGACGTCGGCGAGACCCTGCGCAAGCTGAAAGCCGCCCAGTACACCGCCGCTCACCCGGGCGAAGTCTGCCCGGCCAAGTGGAAAGAAGGCGAGAAGACCCTGGCTCCGTCGCTGGACCTCGTCGGCAAGATCTAAGCCCTTCGCGCAGCGTTCGCGCTGCGTCGATCGAGCGCCGGCACTCGTCGGCGCCCGATCCGCACCACGCAATACCCCGGGGGCGCCTACCTGCGCCCTTCCTACCCAGCCACAAGCGTGCCGTAGGGCGAGCATTCAGCTTGCCGGGGCCCCCTTTTGCTCGAAATTCGCAGGAGATGAATCATGTTGGACGCCAATCTGAAGACCCAGTTGAAGGCCTACCTGGAAAAGGTCACCCAGCCGTTCGAGATCGTCGCGTCCCTCGATGACAGCGACAAATCCCGCGAGCTGAGCGAACTGCTGCACGACATCGTCGGCCTGACCGACAAGATCACCCTGCGCGAAGACGGCAAAGACGCCCGCGTCCCGTCCTTCTCGCTGAACCGCCCGGGGGCGAACATCGGCCTGGCCTTCGCCGGCATCCCCATGGGCCACGAATTCACCTCCCTGGTCCTGGCCCTGCTGCAGGTCGGCGGCCACCCGTCCAAGCTCGAGGCCGAGGTCATCGAGCAGGTGAAGGGCATCCAGGGCAAATTCGAATTCGAAACCTACTTCTCGCTGTCCTGCCAGAACTGCCCGGACGTGGTCCAGGCGCTGAACCTGATGGCCGTGCTCAACCCGAACATCCGCCACGTCGCCATCGACGGCGCGCTGTTCCAGGAAGAAGTCGAGCGCCGCCAGATCATGTCGGTGCCGAGCATCTACCTGAACGGCGAAGTCTTCGGCGCGGGCCGCATGGGCGTGGAGGAAATCCTCGCCAAGATCGACACCGGCGCCGCCGCTCGCGAAGCTGAGAAGCTGTCGGCCAAGGACGCCTTCGACGTGCTGGTGGTGGGCGGTGGCCCGGCCGGCGCCGCAGCGGCCATCTACGCCGCGCGCAAAGGCATCCGCACTGGCGTTGCCGCCGAGCGCTTCGGCGGCCAGGTGCTGGACACCATGGCCATCGAGAACTTCATCTCGGTGCAGGAAACCGAAGGCCCGAAACTGGCCCGCGCGCTCGAAGAGCACGTGAAGCAGTACGAGGTCGACATCATGAACCTGCAGCGCGCCAGCGCACTGGTTCCGGCCAAGAATGCCGGCGAGCTGCACGAAGTGAAGTTCGAGGGCGGCGGCAGCCTCAAGGCCAAGACCCTGATCCTCGCCACCGGCGCCCGCTGGCGCGAAATGGGCGTGCCCGGCGAGCAGGAATACAAGGCCAAGGGCGTGTGCTTCTGCCCGCACTGCGACGGCCCGCTGTTCAAGGGCAAGCGCGTGGCGGTGATCGGTGGCGGTAACTCCGGCGTCGAAGCGGCCATCGACCTGGCCGGCATCGTGTCCCACGTGACCCTGCTGGAGTTCGACAGCAAGCTGCGCGCCGACGCCGTGCTGCAGCGCAAGCTGTACAGCATGCCCAACGTCGAGGTGATCACCAGCGCGCTGACCAGCGAAGTGAAAGGCGACGGCCAGAAGGTCACCGGCCTGGTCTACAAGGACCGCAACACGGATGAGTTCAAGTCCGTGGAGCTGGAAGGCATCTTCGTGCAGATCGGCCTGCTGCCGAACAGCGAATGGCTCAAGGGCAGCATCGAGCTGACTCCGCGCGGCGAAATCATCGTCGACCAGCGCGGCGAAACCTCGCTGCCGGGCATCTTCGCCGCCGGCGACGTGACCACGGTGCCGTACAAGCAGATCGTGATCGCGGTCGGTGAAGGCGCGAAAGCCTCGCTGTCGGCCTTCGACCACCTGATCCGCAGCTCGGCGCCGGCCTGATAGCCACCCGCCCCTGAAAACGCCCGGCATGTGCCGGGCGTTTTTGTTTTCGGGGGTTGGCATTCGTGCCGTGCGGTTCGCGAGCAAGCTCGCTCCTACGAGAAGCAGAAAGGCGTGGCAGGCGTTCAGAGAATCGGCGCCGCCAGCCGCGCCACGCGCATGCCCAGCTGCTGCAGCCGGCCGCTGCGCTCCAGGCCCATCTCCACCGAGTCCTCGAAGTCCGCCAGAAGCATGCTTTCCACTTCGCTGGCGAAACCTTCGTCGACGGTGACCAGGGTCGCCTCGAAGTTCAGGCGGAACGAGCGGTTGTCCAGGTTGGCGCTGCCCACGCTGGCGAAGTCGCGGTCGACCAGCATCACCTTCTGGTGCAGGAAGCCCGGCTGGTAGCGGAATACCCGCACGCCGGCACGGACCGCGTCCTGGGCGTAGAGGCTGGACACTGCGTACACCGTGCGGTGGTCGGGGCGCGAGGGCAGCAGGATGCGCACGTCCACCCCGCGCAGCACCGCCAGGCGCAGGGCTGCAGCGACTGCCTCGTCGGGGATGAAGTACGGCGTGGTTATCCACACCCTTTCGCTGGCCGCGTGGATCGCTTCGACGAAGAACAGCGAGCAGGTTTCCTGCTTGTCCGCCGGGCCGCTGGGGACCACCTGGCAGAGCATGCCGTCGCTGTCGAACGCGTCCGGCACCAGCAGCGTCGGCAAGGCGCGGGCGGCCCAGAACCAGTCCTCGGCGAAGGATTCCTGCAGGCAGGCTACGGCCGGGCCCCGCAGCGCCACGTGGGTGTCGCGCCAGGGCGACAGCGGCGGCTTCTCGCCGAGGTATTCGACGCCGACGTTGAGCCCGCCGAGGAAGCCGGTTGCGCCGTCGACCACCACGATCTTGCGGTGGTTGCGGAAATTCAGCTGGAAGCGGTTGATCGCCCCGCTGCCGGTGCTGAAAGCCTGCACTTGAACGCCGCCGGCACGCAGCTGCTCGACGTAGCGCCCCGGCAACGCGTGGCTGCCGATCGCGTCGTAGAGCACGAAGACCTCCACACCATTCGCCGCGCGTTCGAGCAGCAGCTGGGCGAGGCGCTGGCCGAGGGCGTCGTCGCGGAGGATGAAGAACTGCACCAGGACCACCTTCCGCGCCTGGCCGATGGCCTCGAACATGGCATCGAAGGCGGCCTTGCCGTTGATCAGCAGGCGCACCCGGTTGTTCGCCAGGGTCGGCATGCGCGCCAGCGCGGACATCGCCTTGAGCGCCTTGTAGCGGCTGGACTGGCGCGCTGCCAGGGCCTCGTCGACCCAGGGCCGCCAGTCCAGCTCGGCGGCCACGCGGTGCATCTCCTGGTCGGCCTGGCGGCGTGCCTCGATATAGGCGTCGAAGCGCCGGAGACCGAACACCAGGTAGGGCAGCAGCGTCAGCAGCGGCATGAACGCCAGAGAAGTGGCCCAGGCGATGGCGCCCTGCGCGGTGCGCACGGTGAGCACGGCATGCACCGCGGCGACGATGCCGAGCAGCTGGATCAGCACCAGCAAGTGGGCGATGTAGGTGGAGTAGGACATGCGCGCGAGCGTTTCCCTGCGGGCGGCGATGGACCTGAGCTTAGCTGCCGGCGGGCGGCTGCGGCCACTGCGGCGGTGCGCCGCGCCATTCTTCCCAGGCCCGGCCCAGGCGCAGCACCTCGATATCGGCGAAGCGCGGACCGACGATCTGCAGGCCGATGGGCATGCCGGCGGCGGTGAAGCCGCAGTTGATCGACAGCGCCGGCTGCTCGGACATGTTCCACGGCACGGTGAAGCCGATGTGCTCGAACGGCCGCGCCGGATCGTTGGTCGGAGCGGCGAATTCGGCGGGGAAGGAAGCGATCTGGTTGGTCGGGCTGAGCAGGAAGTCGATACCCTGGAACTGCGCGGCGGCGCGCTTGCGCATCTCGAAGGTGCGGTTGAAGCCGCGCACCGCGTCGACGCCGCTCACCTGCGCACCCGCCTCGGCCCATTGGAAGATGTACGGCAACACCCGCTCGCGGCGCTCGGCCGGCAGGTTCTCAAGCTCCGCCCAGAGACGCGCGCGCCAGAACTTGTCGAGCCCGTCGAGCAGCTCGCTATCGAGGATGGGCGTGACCTCGACGATTTCCGCACCCGCCTCGGCGAAGCGCTGCGCCGCCGCGCACACCGCGTCGCGCACTTCGGCTTCCGGGCGCAGGCCGCAGCCGGCATCGAGCTGCAGGCCGATGCGCAAGCCGCGCACATCCGCCGCCTGCAGGGCCCAGTCGAGTTCGGCGGGCGGCAGGCTGGTGGCGTCGCGCCAATCCGCGCGAGCGAGGTGCTTCATCATCAGCGCCGCGTCGTCCAGGGCCCGCGTCATGGGCCCGGCGCAGCGCCCGGTGTAGTACGGGTCGATGGGGATACGCCCGAGGCTCGGCTTGAACCCGGCCAGCCCGCACCAGCCGGCCGGCAGGCGCACCGAGCCACCGATGTCTGTGCCGACGTGCACCGAGGCTCGGCTTGAACCCGGCCAGCCCGCACCAGCCGGCCGGCAGGCGGGCCCACCGAGCCACCGATGTCTGTGCCGACGTGCAGCGGGCCGTAACCGGCAGCGGCAGCCGCGGCGGCTCCGGCGCTGGAGCCGCCGGGGTTCATGCGCAGGTCCCAGGGGTTGCGGGTCAGCTTGTGGAAGCTAGACAGCCCGGAAGACAACATGCCGAAGTCCGGCACCGTGGTCTTGGCCAGCAGGATCGCCCCGGCCTCGCGCAGCCGCGCGGTGGGCGGTGCATCCTCGGTGGCAGGCAGCAGCGGTACGGCGGCGCTGCCCTGGGGAATGGGGTCGCCACGGCTGGCGATCAGTTCCTTGATGGTCACCGGCACGCCGTCCAGCTCACCGCAGGGCTCGCCCTTCAGCCAGCGCGCCTCGGACGCCCGCGCCTCTTTCATCGCCCGCTCGGGCGCGAATGCATAGAGCGCACACAGGTGCGGCTCCCAGCGTTGGATGTGCGCGAGCAGGTGATCGAGGTATTCGACGGGCGAAAGCTGGCGCGAACGGTACAGGGCCAGCAGCTGGATGGCGGTGAGGTCATGCAGCGCGGTCATGGCGGACTCCGTGAAGGGGTATCCGACAAGCGTAGGATGGGCGGAGCGAAGCGATACCCATGCTGCAAACATGTTTTGCATGACTGCGCATTGGGGCGAAACCGGCTCTTGTACGTTGTTTTCTGGGTCCCCGCGTTCGCGGGGATGACGTCGGGGAAAGCGCCCCCCAATACCGTCACTCCCGCGAACGCGGGAGCCCAATAGACGGTTGCTCCTACCAGCAGATCCGTTGCAACGGTGCGATCAGGGACGCGGCACCAGCGCCGGCAGCAACTGCCGGGAGATCGCCTCGCGCACGGCGGGCAGCAGGGTCGCGTGGCCGCCGAGCATTTCTTCCACCAGCCGGCGCAGGGCCATGGAGCGCTCCGGGGTCAGGGCGCGCACCGCGTATTCGCAGGCCTGCTCGGCGGTGACGTCCGGCGGCACGGCGAAGCCCAGTGCCTGCAAGCGTTCGCGGAAATCGTCCTGGTCGATCAGGTCGGCGTGCATCATCGCGGGGTCCTCCGGGAGATTGGGCTCTCCCGGATTCTCGGAACAGCCTCGGCCGGGCGCAAGCACCCGGCCGTTGGTGTGTCCCTGACAGACAAGAGCAGGTCGTTTTCCGACCCGCTGGCGGCCCGGCACATGCTCGCCGCGCCGGGTGCGTTAAGAATCACATAACGCAGCGAGCCTATGGTCGTTGCCTGTCCGCGGTGGATACGCACAGGTCGCTTTCGGCAAACCCGGCAAACGCAAAGCAGCCACACTGGAGCCATACCACTGCGGTCACACCGAAGTAGGTGCTTGTCACACTGAGAGCCCATACCGGCTCGCTTTCTCCCCCGTTGCGCGTCGGGCGCAGCGGGGGATTTTTTTTCCGGGGCAATTGCGAATACGGGTAGACCTGCCCGCAGGAGCGAACCTGCTCACGAACCTGGCCGCACCCGATCTTCGATAACGTCTTCCCCGCGAGCGCGGGACGCGGCTCCATCGCGCACAGCGCTTGCGCAGGCGCTAAGGGGAATAAGTTGCTCTTTCAGGGTGACGCCGTGCCTTGAGGTTCGCGAGCAAGCTCGCTCCTACAAAAGCCGTTTGGCCAAGGCTTCGAAGAGGGCTTCGTAGAGACGGTCCACCTCGGGCAACTGCCGCGCGCGCAGGCAGCCGTGGACCAGGCCGGCGCCGGGGAAATAATCCACAGGCACGCGCGCTTCCTGCAGGCGCTGTGCATAAAGCTGCCCGTCATCGCGCAGGGGGTCGAACTCGGCGACCGCGATGACGGCCGGCGCCAGGTCGGACAGGTCGTGGGCGCGCAGAGGCAACGCCAAAGGGCAATGGCGCAGGGAATCGACCGGCAGGTAAGCGTCGAGGCAAGCCTGCATATCGGCTGTGGATAACAAAGGCGCGTCGGCGCATTCCGTGCTCGACGCCGTGGGCTGGTCGCCCAGTGCCGGGTAGATCAGCGCTTGCAGGCGCGGTTGCGGTTCGTCGGCATCGCGCAGGGCCAGGCACAGCGCCGCCGCGAGGTTGCCGCCGGCGCTGTCGCCGGCCACGGCCAGGCGGGAGCGGTCGAGGGGGATACCCAGGGCGCCGTCGCGCAGGAAGCGCCAGGCCGCCAGGCTGTCTTCCAGGGCCGCCGGGAAGGGGTGTTCCGGCGCCAGCCGGTAATCCACCGCCAGCACCGCCACCTTCAGGCGCAGGGCCAGTTCCTGGCAGAGGAAGGCGTGGGAATCCAGGCCGCCGAGCATCCAGCCGCCGCCGTGGAGGAACAGCACGGCCGGCCAGCCAACCTCGGGCGCAGCCACTTTCGGTAGATACAGGCGCAGCGGCGGCAGTCCGGTGGGCGCGAGGTCGCGGACCTGCAGCCCCGCCGGCAGCGGCGGCGAGAAGGCCGTCGCCATCCGCGCGTAGGCCTCACGTTGCGCCTGCAGCGACGGATCAGCGCTGGCGAAGGAACGCGTCAGCGCGACGAAGGCCGCCATGCCGGCCGACAGCGGATACATGCTCAGCCCGGCAGGCCGATGGTGCGCCCGACGTAGTCCGGACGCGGCAGGCTGCGGTGCGCCTCGGCCAGCGCCAGCACGCGTTCGAGCACCACGCCCTCGAAGGGCGCCGAGCGTGCGCCGCCTTCCAGGTTCACGTGCAGCAGCATCTGCTCGCTGGCGGCCAGGGCGAGGTCTTCGCCGGCGCGATGCAGGCTGTGGAAAACATGCAGGCGCTTGCGGTCGTGGGCGATCAGCTGGGTGCGTACTTCCACCGCTTCGCCCTGCTTCACCTCGTGCAGGTAGTTGAGGTGGATTTCCAGGGTGAACAGCGAGTCGTGGGTCGCCGCGCGATGCGCCTCGTCCAGGCCCAGGTGGTCCATCAGGGCGTCGGTGGCGTAGCTGAAGATCAACAGGTAGAAGGCGTCGCGCAGGTGGCCGTTGTAGTCGGTCCACTCGGCGAGCACCGGGGTTTCGTAGGTTTTCAGGGCGTGCATGGCTAGGCATCCGGCAGGCGCCCTCCCCATGGGGAGGGCGATGGGGCGAGGTTAGTCGACGAAGGCGAAGCCGTGGCGTGCTTTCGTGTCCTTGATCGCGCCGAGCACGGCCAGCAGGCAATCGTCCCGATAGCGTTCCAGCTCGGCGATGCTGCGGCTGCCCTGCTGTTCGCTGGTGCCTTCGACCACCTTGTCGATCAGCGACTCGGTGAGTTCCGGCGCCGGCAGGTAGGTCCAGGGCAGCTGCAGGGCCGGGCCGAACTGCGCCATGAAGTGGCGCATCCCGGCGTTGCCGCCGGCCAGGGTGTAGGTCAGGAAGGTGCCCATGAACGACCAGCGCAGGCCGGCGCCGAAGCGGATGGCGTCGTCGATCTCGCCGGTGCTCGCCACGCCGTCGTTGACCAGGTGCAGAGCCTCGCGCCAGAGCGCTTCGAGCAGGCGGTCGGCGATGAAGCCGGGGACTTCCTTGCGCACGTGCAGCGGGCGCATGCCGAGGCTGCTGTACACCGAGATGGCTGCCTGCACGGCTGCCGGGTCGGTCTTTTCGCCGCCCACCACTTCCACCAGCGGCAGCAGGTAGACCGGGTTGAACGGGTGGCCGACCACGCAGCGTTCGGGGTGGATGGCGTCGGCGTAGAACTCGCTAGGCAGCAGGCCCGAGGTGCTGGAGGCGATGATCGCGTCGGGCTTGGCGGCGGCGCTGATCTTGGCGTGCACGTCGAGCTTCAGGCCCAGGCGCTCGGGGGCGCTTTCCTGGATGAAGTCGGCATTGCGCACGCATTCCTCGATGGTGGCGACGAAGGTCAGGCGGTCCTGCGAGGCCCCGGGCGCGAGGCCTGCCTTCTGCAGCGCCGGCCAGGCGTTGGCGACGCGCTGGCGCAGCACGGCTTCGGCGCCCGGCGCCGGGTCCCAGGCGATGACGTCGAGGCCGTGGGCCAGGGCGCGGGCGATCCAGCCGCTGCCGATGACGCCGCTGCCAAGGGCGGCGAAGGTCTTGATTTCGGTGATGTACGCCATGTTCGATTCCTGCTGTTTTCTGGGCCCCCGCGTGGGGGGGGGTGACGAAGGTGGGACGGGGCGACGTGCGCGGTGTCGATCACAGGAGCGTCGTCCCCGCGCACGCGGGGATCCAAAAACGCCCTTCAGCCACGCGGCTTGAGGTTCATCTTCTTGCGCCCTTCGGCGGGCGTCAGGGCGCGGCCGCCGAGGCGTTCGATGATCTCGATGGCGCGCTCCACCAGTTGGCCGTTGCTGGCGTGTACGCCGCGGTCCAGCCAGATGTTGTCTTCCAGGCCGACGCGCACGTTGCCGCCCAGCAGCATGGCTTGCGCGACCATCGGCATCTGCGAGCGGCCGATGCCGAAGCCGGCCCAGGTGAGGCCGTCGGGAATGTTGTCGGCCATGGCCTTCATGGTGGTGGTGTCGGCCGGCGCGCCCCACGGGATGCCCAGGCAGATCTGGATCAGCGGGTCTTCCAGCAGGCCTTCCTTGAGCATCTGCTTGGCGAACCACAGGTGCCCGGTATCGAAGATTTCCAGCTCGGCCTTCACGCCCAGCTCGGTGATGCGTTTGGCGCCAGCGCGCAGTTGGGCCGGGGTGGAAACGTAGATGAAGTCGCCGTCGCCGAAGTTCAGGGTGCCGCAGTCCAGGGTGCAGATTTCCGGCAGCAGTTCCTCGACGTGCTTGAGGCGCTCCAGCGGGCCGACCAGGTCGGTGCCGGCGCCGAACTCCAGCGGCTGCTCGCCCTTGCCGATCTCCAGGTCCCCGCCCATGCCGGCGGTGAGGTTGATGATGACGTCGGTGTCGCTCTCGCGGATGCGTTCCACCACTTCGCGGTAGAGGTTCACGTCGCGGCTCGGCTTGCCGGTCTTCGGATCGCGCACGTGGCAGTGGGCGACCGTGGCCCCGGCCTTGGCGGCCTCGATGGCGGCGGCGGCGATTTCCTTGGGGGTGACGGGGATCGCCGGGTGCTTGCCGACGGTGTCGCCGGCGCCGGTCACCGCGCAGGTGACGATCACTTCGTAGTTCACGGTTGCAGTCCTTCCTTCAGGCGTACGGAGGCCGTGCGCGGCGGCTGCCGCGCAGCGGGGAGTCGGTGATCAGTTGGCGGCGGTGAGGGCCGCGGGGTCGGCGGGCTTGCCGTCGAAGGTGGTCACGCCGTCGAGCCAGCGCTTGGCGTCCTCGGGGTGATCCTTGAGCCACTGCCGGGCCACGTCCTTCGGGTCCTTGCGTTCCATGATCGGCACCATCAGCTGGCTTTCCTGGGCGGCGCTGAAGGTCAGGTTGGAGAGCAGGCGGCTGACGTTGGGGCAGCGCTGCGCATAGTCCGGCGCGGTGACCACCGAGACGCTGGCGCGGCCTTCGTCGGGGCCGAAGACGTCCTGGCTGCCGGTGAGGTAGTGCATCTTCATGTTGATGTTCATCGGGTGCGGGGTCCAACCGACGAACACCACCCACTCGTTGCGCTGCCCGGCGCGCTTGACCGCGGCGAGCATGCCGGCTTCGCCGGACTCGACCAGCTGGAAGCCCTTCAGGCCGAACTGGTCCTTGTCGATCATGCCCTTGATGTTGGCGTTGGCGCCGGTGCCTGGCTCGATGCCGTAGATCTTGTTGCCGAGCTTGTCGCGGTACTTGGCGATGTCGGCGAAGGTCTTCAGGCCGCCGTCATATACATAGTCGGGCACCGCCAGGGTGGCCTGGGCGTCGGCCAGGCTGGGTTTCTCCAGCACGGTGACCTGCTTGGCCTGGAGGAAGGGCGCGATGTTCTTGTCCATCGCCGGCTTCCAGTAGCCGAGGAAGATGTCCAGGCGGTTGTCGCGGATGCCGGAGAAGATGATCTGCTGCACCGCGTTGGTCTGCTTGACCCGGTAGCCCAGGCTTTCGAGCAGCACATCGCCCATGGCACTGGTGGCGACCACGTCGGTCCAGGCGACCACGCCCATCCGCACGTCCTGACAGGACGCCTGTTCGGCGGCCCACGGCGACTGGCTGGCGAGTACAGCAGCGGCGCAGCCTACCGCTTTGATCATTCGCTTCATGACTTCTCCCTCAAGGCCTTTGCGGCAATGGTTATCGTTGTTGTGTCATGCGGCCCCGCCCGGCGGTGGCTGGAGTCAAAACTACGCAGTGCCTGCGGCGAAAAATCGCACACCGGCGACCACCTCTTGCACAGCAGCGACCTCCCCGATTGCCAGCGCCCAATAAATGCTCCATACCGGTTGATCACCGCCCGAATCGCCCGGATGACGCCGTGTCCAATGACTTCTGGTTTCTCCTGCTGCCCGGATTTTCCGTGATGGGTTTCGTCTCCGCCGTGGAGCCGTTGCGCGTGGCCAACCGCTTTCGCGGCGAGCTGTACCGCTGGCACCTGTGCAGCGTCGACGGCGGCCCGGTGCTGGCCAGCAACGGCATGTCGATGAACGCCGACAGCGGCCTGGAGACGCTGCGGCGCGGCGATACGCTGTTCGTGGTCGCCGGCTTCGATCCGTTGGGCACCTGCAACCCGGCGCTGGTGCACTGGCTGCGCTGGCTGGATCGCGAGGGCGTGACCCTCGGTGGCATCGACACCGGCAGCTTCGTCCTCGCCGAGGCCGGGCTGCTCGAAGGCCGGCGCTGCACCCTGCACTGGGAGGCGCTGGACGCTTTCCGCGAGAGTTATCCACAACTGGAGGCAACCCAGGAGCTGTTCGAGATCGACGGCCCGCGCATCACCAGCGCCGGCGGCACCGCGTCCATCGACCTGATGCTCGACCTGATCGCCCGCGCCCACGGCCCGGAGCTGGCGGTGCAGGTCTCCGAGCAGTTCGTCGTCGGGCGCATCCGCACCCGGCAGGACCACCAGCGCCTGCAGTTGGCTAGCCGCTACGGGGTAACCAACAAGAAGCTGATCCAGGTGCTCGGCAAGATGGAGCGGCACACCGAACCACCGCTCTCGACCCTGGAGCTGGCCGAGCACATCCAGGTCACCCGCCGCCAGCTGGAGCGCTTGTTCCGCCTGCACCTGCACGACACGCCATCGAACTTCTACCTCGGCCTGCGCCTGGACAAGGCGCGCCAGCTGCTGCGGCAGACCGACATGAGCGTGCTGGAAGTGGGCCTGGCCTGCGGCTTCGAGTCGCCGTCGTACCTGTCGCGCAGCTACCGGGCGAAGTTCGGTGTGTGCCCGAGCCATGACCGGGCGGCGTTGCCGAGGGTGGCGACCTGATCCGTATCCCCTGTAGGAGCGCGCCATGCGCGCGATTCGCGGCCATGGGCCGCTCCTACACGGTGGAATGAAGCGATTGGCAAGATCCGTGGGGTCTTCGTCATTTATCCATAACCCGGCCAGGCGCAGCATTACAGCAACTGCAACGCCACTCTCCGAGGAAAACAGCCATGAGCGAACAACGTCCCCCGCTTCCGCCCTTCACCCGTGAAACCGCCATCCAGAAGGTCCGCGCCGCCGAGGACGGCTGGAACAGCCGCGATCCGCAGCGCGTGTCCCTGGCCTACAGCCCGGACAGCCAGTGGCGCAACCGTTCGACCTTCCTCCGCGGCCGCCCGCAGATCGTCGAGTTCCTCGCTGCCAAGTGGCGCCGCGAGCAGGAATACCGGCTGATCAAGGAGCTCTGGGCGTTCACCGACAACCGCATCGCCGTGCGCTTCGCCTACGAGTGGCGCGACGACTCGGGCAACTGGTTCCGCTCCTACGGCAACGAGAACTGGGCCTTCGACGAGAACGGCCTGATGTTCGAGCGGCACGCATCGATCAACGACCTGCCGATCAGCGAGGGCGAGCGGCTGTTCCGCTGGCCGCTGGGACGGCGGCCGGATGAGCATCCGTCCCTCAGCGACCTGGGGCTGTGACGGTTTCTGGGTTATTCCCCGTCAGGCCATCGCAAGCGCTGGCCCGAAGGGGAATAACCCAGTGAATAACGCCGTTACGCGGGCACCGCCGCGCTCGCTACCGGCGCGAAACGCTCCGCCAGGATCATCGCCGCCGCCTTCTCGCCGATCATGATGCAGGGCGCGTTGGTGTTGCCGCTGACCAGGGTCGGCATGATCGAGGCATCGACCACGCGCAGGCCCTTCAGGCCGTGGACGCGCAGCTGCGGATCGACCACCGCCATCGGGTCGTGGCCCATCTTGCAGGTGCCCACCGGGTGGAACACGGTGGCGGCATGGTCGCGCAGGTGTTCGAGCAGTTGCTCGTCGCTCTGCACCTGCGGGCCGGGCAGCATCTCGGCGCCGCGGATGGCATCGAACTCGGGCTGGGCGAGGATCTTGCGCGCCAGCTTCACGCCTTCCACCAGCACCCGGCCATCGGCCTCGTCGGCGAGGAAGTTGTAGTCGATCTCGATGTCGCCGCCGGGCTTCACGCGCAGTTCACCGATGCTTTTCGGGCGCAGCACGCAGGTGTGGATGGCGTAGCCGTGGCCCCACTCGAACAGCCGGCCGCGATGGCTGCGGTAGCCGGGCACGAAGTGGAATTGCACGTCGGCCAGGCCGTCCGCCAGCGAGGTGCGGGCGAAGCCGCCGGCCTCGACGTAGTTGGTGGTCAGCCAACCCTTCCTGCGCAGCAGGTACTTGAACGGCGAGAGCAGCACCTGGCCCAGCGAACCGAGGGAGAAGCCCAGGCTCAGCGGGCTCGGCGAGCGCACCGTGACCAGGCCGTCGAGGTGGTCCTGGAGGTTCTTGCCGACGCCCGGCAGGTGGTGCCGCGCCTCGATGCCGGCGGCCTGCAGCTCGTCGCGCGGGCCGATACCGGAGGCCAGGAGAATCTGCGGCGAACCCAGCGAGCCGGCGCTCAGCAGCACTTCGCGGCTGGCCAGCAGGCGTTCGCCGCTGCGCAGCTCAAGGCCGGTGACGCGCGCGCCGTCGAGCAGCAGGCGATGCACCTGGCAGTCGGTCAGCACGGTGAGATTCGGGCGCTGCAGCGGTGCGACGAAGGCGCGATAGCTGCTCAGCCGCTTCGCGTCTTTCTGAGTCACGTTGTAGATGCCGGCGCCTTCGAGCTCGCGGCCGTTGAAGTCGTCGTTGTGGCGCAGGCCGATGCGCTGCGCGGCCTTCACGAACAGGTGCGACAGCGGGTTGGGGTCGCGCGGGCGGTCGACCCAGAGCTCGCCCTGGGTGCCGTGCAGCGCCAGGTCCTGGCCGAGGCGATTGCCTTCTGATTTGCGGAAGTACGGCAGCACTTCGCGCCAGCTCCAGCCCTCGCAGCCGAGCTCGGCCCAGCGGTCGTAGTCCGAGGCGTGGCCGCGGATGTAGATCATGCTGTTCATCGAGCTGGAACCGCCGAGGGCCTTGCCGCGTGGGCAGTGCAGCGCGCGGTCGTTCAGGCGCTTCTGCGGCGCGGAGAAGAAGTTCCAGCTGTATGTGCGGCTCTTGTACAGGGTGATGGTGCCGGCCGGGGTCTGGATGCGCGGGCTGGCGTCGCTGCCGCCGGCCTCCAGCAGGCAGACGCGCACCGAGGGGTCGGCGCTCAGGCGGTTGGCCAGCACGCAGCCGGAGGAACCGGCGCCGACGATGAGGTAGTCGTAGGCGTTGGGATCGTGGGGCATGAGGGTCTCCTTGTTGCCCGAGGGCCATTCGCTGGGCCCCCGCGTTCGGGGGGGAGACGATGCAGAGCACGTGCCGACATTCACCGGCTCTTCACGTCATCCCCGCGAACGCGAAAACCTAATCAGTGCGCCTCTTCCAGGTCGTCGTGCAGCAGCCCGAGAATCTCGCGCTTCATGTCGATGAACTGGCGGTCCATGACCATGTCCAGCGAGCGCGGGCGCTCGATCGGCACATCGAGGATGCGCTTGATGCGGCCTGGGCGGGCACCCATGACGTAGACGCGGTCGCCCAGCAGGATGGCCTCGTCGATGTCGTGGGTGACGAACACCACGGTCTTCTTGCTGTGGTCCCAGACGCGCAGCAGCAGCTTCTGCATCTGCATGCGGGTCTGGCTGTCGAGGGCGCCGAAGGGTTCGTCCATCAGCAGGATCTGCGGGTCGTTGGCCAGCGCGCGGGCGATGGCCACGCGCTGCATCATGCCGCCGGAGAGCTGCTTGGGATAATTGCCGGCGAAGTTCGCCAGGCCCACTTCGTTGAGGTAGTAGTCGACGATTTCCTTGCGCTCGGAGGCCGGCATGCCGCGGCGCTTGAGGCCGAACTCGATGTTCTCGCGCACGGTGAGCCAGGGGAACAGGGTGTAGCTCTGGAACACCATGCCGCGGTCCGGGCCCGGGCCCTCGACGCGCTTGCCGCCGACGTAGATGTCGCCGTCGGTGGGCTCGGAGAGTCCGGCGGTGAGGTACAGCAGGCTCGACTTGCCGCAGCCGGAGGGGCCGACGATGACCGCGAACTGCTGGTCCGGCACTTCGAAGGAAACCTTGTCCAGCGCGGCGAAGGTGCCGCCGTCCGGGGTGCGGTAGCGCAGGCTGACCTGCTCCACGCGCAGCCGGGGTTGCTGCGCGCCCTGTGCGGCGGGAGCCGCGTCGTTGCGATGCATAGCGGTTACTGCGCCCATGAGGCCACCTTCAGACGGATGATGCGGAACAGTTGGTCGGTGATCAGCCCGAGCAGGCCGATGATGGCGATGGCGAGGAAGATCACGTCCACCTGGAAGCCACGCATGGCCTTCAGGCTGATGTAGCCCAGGCCGCTGCTGGCGGCGACCAGCTCGGCCACCACCAGGTAGGTCCAGGCCCAGCCCATGGTGACGCGCAGGGTGTCGAGCACGCCGGGCAGCGAAGCCGGGCCGAGCACGTGCATGACCACGTCGCGGCGGTTGCAACCGAGGGTGTAGGAGGCGTTGACCAGGTCCTTGGAGACCCCGCGGGAGACGTCGGAGATCATCACCAGCTGCTGGAAGAAGGTGCCGAAGATGATCACCGCGACGCGCTGCTCGATGCCGATGCCGATCCACAGGATGAACAGCGGCACGAAGGAGGTCACCGGCAGGTAGCGGATGAAGTTCACCAGGGGTTCGAGGAACGCCTGGACGATGCGGAAGCTGCCCATCAGCAGGCCCAGCGGCACGGCGACCACCGAGGACACCAGGAAGCCGATCATCACCACTTCGACGCTGGCCAGCACATGGGTGCCGAGGGTGCCGTCGCCGGCCAGGCGGAATGCGGCCTCGACCACCGCGCCGGGGCTGGGCAGGAACATCGAGGGCACCAGGCCACCGTAGGAGAACAGGGCCCAGAGGCCGAGCACCAGGAGCCAGCAGACGGCGCTGGCGGACCACACCAGGCGCACCGGCAGCTCGACCTTGGGGGTCAGGCAGCGGCTGAGCCAGGATTGCGCGGGACGAGACATCGATTACCTCCATGCGGCCGGCCGGGGGCCTCCGCCAGGATCAGGGGTGGAAAAATCGGGTGGGAAGGCGGGCACGGAGCCCGCCGGGATCACTGGACGACGTAGCGGGTGTCGACCAGGTCGTCGTAGCTGACCTGGAAGGTCTTGCCCTGCAGCTGGGTCCAGGTGCTGTTGGCCAGTCCGATGATGTCCTTGATGTCGCCTGGCTTGCCGGGCGCACCGAGGAGCTTCTCGCTCATGGCCTCGTCGTAGAAGCGCACGCCCTTGGCGGCGTCGGCCAGGTCCTTCGGATCGGCCAGGTAGCCGCCGACGCCCTTGGCCATGATCGCGTAGGCCTCCTGCGGGTGCTCCTTGGTGTACTGCACGGCCTTGTACAGGCCCTTCACCAGCGCCTTGACGTCCTCGGGCTGCTTCTCGATGACGTCGCAGTTCAGCGCCACCACGTCGACGATCACGCCGGGGGTGCTGGTACTGTCGATCAGCACCTTGCCGGTCTGCTTCTGGCGCACCAGCGACAGGTGCGGCTCCCAGGTCACGGCGGCGGGCACGCGGCCGGCGATGAAGGCGGTGGCGGCATCGTCGGCGGTCATGTTCTGCACCTTGATGTCACTCATGCTCATGCCGGCGTTCTTCAGCAGGTAGGACAGCCAGAACTGCGACACCGAGCCTTCGTTGACCGCCACTTCCTTGCCCTTGAGCTGGGCCAGGCTGGTGACGTCCTTGCCCACCAGCACGCCGTCGCCGCCATGGCTGTCGTCCAGCGCGGCTACAGCCTTGAAGCAGAACTGCGGGCGGTACTTGAGGATTTCGTCGATGGTCGAGGCGGAACCTGAGAGCTTCCCTGAGGCCTGGGCGGCCATGTACATCGAGGCTTCCTCGATGGGAGTCAGCTGCAGGTCGAGACCCTGTTCCTTGAAGTAACCCAGGTCGCGGGCGAGGTACAGGGTGCCGTAGCCGACCCAGGTGGTGTGGCCGATGGACAGGGTGCCGGCCTGGGCGGCACCGGCGGCGCCGGCGAGCAACCCGGCGAGGGCGAGGGGACGAGCGAGACGCACGAGCAAGGACTTGTTCATGAAGCACTCCCACAGCCGATTTGGCTTGTTATTGGATAACTGCGGCAGTGGCCAGGTGGCCGAAGATCGACTCTCACCGAATCTGTGCGACGCGGAGCTCTGCGGCTCCTGCACCTGTTGGCAGGCGGCGGTTGGCAAGAGGTGACAGGCCGATGGTGGCCGAAGCGAGAGGCTCGGAAAATTATTATTTATGTGGTTGCGACATAAGAAAAAGCTGCCTTCAGCTGGCCGCCCGGTCAGGATGTAAACCGCGGCCGAGTACAGGGTCGGCCAGGCTCTATCGTTGATCGATGTGCCCTCTTTCGTCGAAACAGGTTTCCTGCCCTGGCGCTGCATCCCCTGCTGCGCGCCCCGACCGACGCGGCCTAAGCGGCCTGCCACGGCGGTAAGGCGGCGGCATCGGCGATGCCGGCGAGGGATGCGGATGGCGCTTCTTCCGCTAAATTTCGGACAGGCCGAAGTCGCCATGTATCAAGGCCTTTACGGTCTTGACCTGGATGGCATATTCCCGGATCAGAGTTTTGTTAAGATTTGCTGAACTTCGATCGTCCCTTCCAGTCCGACGCACTTCATTGAAGGATGCCCAGGACGTACCGAGAGTCCCATGCTGCAACGCTATTTCTGGAAGCTGCTGCCAAAGAGCCAGCGCGCCTTCCTGCTCAGCCGAATGCCGGCCGAGGAGCGCCCGCTGGTGAACAAGGCAATGTCGGCGAAGGCGCACTTCCCCGACTACTTCCGCCAGCAGAGGTGCCTGTTCATCCACGTACCCAAGTGCGCCGGCAGCAGCCTTTGCGCCGCCCTGTTCGGCAAGGGTCGCCCCGGCCACCTGCCGCTGTACTGGTACGAACAGCAGTTCCCCCGGGATTACGCCGAAAGCTTCAAGTTCAGCTTCGTCCGCGATCCGCTGGAGCGCGCCTATTCGGCCTACGCCTACCTGCGCGGCAACCAGCTGGCCAAGCGCGACCAGGCGGCCCACGAGCTGGTCAGCCGCTACCGCGACTTCGACGACTTCATCCAGCAGTGGCTGCATCCGGAAAACCTGCACAAGCAACTGCATTTCGTGCCGCAGACCGATTTCCTCTGCGACTCCCTCGGCCACCTGGCGATGGATTTCATCGGCCGCCAGGAGAGCCTCGATGCGGACTTCCGCGCGCTCTGCGAACGCCTGAACCTGGACGTGCAGCTGCCGCACCTGAACGCCTCGCGCGAGCGCAGCGAACAGCCCGCTCGCGACCTTTGCAGCACCCGTACGCGCCGCCTGGTGCGTCGCGCCTACCAGCGCGACTACCAGCTGCTCGGCTACGAATGACGAGCCTGCCCATGACCGACGCCCTGCACATCCACCCCCACGCCAGCAGCATCAGCCCGCAAGACCGCGCCCTGCAGAAAGGCCAGCAGCCCTGCTGCGTCTGGCTCACCGGGCTGTCCGGCTCGGGCAAGTCGACCCTGGCCAATGCCCTCGAAAAGGCCCTCCATGCGCAGGGCATCCACAGCTTCCTGATCGATGGCGACACCCTGCGCAGCGGACTGAACTGCGACCTCGACATGAGCGAGGCCGGGCGTCGCGAGAACATCCGCCGGCTGACCGAAGTGGCGCGGCTGATGCTCGACGCCGGGTTGGTGGTGATCGTCTCCGCCATCACGCCGTTCCGCGCTGACCGCGAAGCCGCGCGCCAGCGCCTGGGCAAGGATGCGTTGCTCAGCGTCTACGTCAGCACACCGCTGGAAGTTTGCGCCGAACGTGATCCGAAAGGCCTGTATCGTGCCGCTCGCGAAGGACGCATCCGCAACTTCACCGGCATCGACAGCCCCTACGAACCGCCGCTGGACGCCGACTGCGCGATCGACACCAGCCGCGTCGATACCGAACAGGCCACCGCCGCCCTGCTGGAGCAGGTCCTGCGCCGCTGCCGCGGCTGAGCCGCGCTTGCCCGCGGGTATCGCGGCTCGGCAAGATGCCGGCTCTATCCCTGCCGCGGAGTAGCCGTGTCCATCCTGTTCGAGGCCCTCTGGCCACTCTTCGCGCTCATCGTCGGCGGCTTCCTGTTGCGCCGTCGCGGCTTTCCCGGCGAAGCCTTCTGGCCGGCCGCAGAACGCCTGAACTACTTCATCCTGTTCCCTTCCCTGCTGTTCGCCAGCCTGGCCAAGGCGCCGCTGCACGATCCCGGCATCGGCCGGCTGGCGCTGGCGGTACTGCTCGGGCTGGGCGCGGCCTGGCTGCTGCTGTTGCTCTGGAGGCGCCTGCGCAGCTGGAGCGCGGCGCGCTTCGGCGCCCTGGCACAAGGAGTGCTGCGCTTCAACACTTACCTGGGCCTTGCGGCGATCGGCAGCCTGTACGGCAAGGATGGCCTGACCCTGGCCGCGCTCATGCTGGCGCTGCTGGTGCCGGCGGTGAACCTGATGTCGGTCTGGGCGCTGACCGCCGAGCGCGGCATCGGCCCGCGCGCTCTGTTGCTGCCGATACTGAAGAACCCGCTGATCCTCGCCTGCGCCGCCGGCGCGCTGGTCAACCTGGCCGGCATTTCGCTCGACGGTGGCGGTGCCCGGCTGTTCGATCTGCTGGCAGTAGCCAGCCTGCCGCTGGGCTTGCTCTGCGTAGGCGCTGCGCTGCAACCCAAGGAGCTGCGCGCGGAGCTGCCCGCCCTGCTCGGCTGCTGCGCCACACGCCTGCTGGCGATGCCGGCGCTGGCCTTCTGCATCACCCGGCTGCTCGGCCTGGCGCCATTGGAGAGTGCGGTGCTGGTGCTGTTCTTCGCCCTGCCGACCGCACCGACCTCCTATGTGCTGACCCGCGAGCTGGGCGGCGACAGTCACCTGATGGCCGGCGTCATCACCCTGCAGACCCTGCTGGCCGGCGCCAGCCTGCTGCTGGTGATGGGCCTGGTGCAGGCTGCGGGCTGAGGCCTCAGAGCGAAGGCACCGGCGCATTGGCCGGCCAATCGAGCACGCCCTTGTCGTTGAAGCGCACGGTGCCGAACAGCCCACCGGCGAGCTTGCCGCTGAGCTCGTAGGGCAAGCCCTTCAGCGGTTGCGCGTTGCCCAGCCCCCAGGCCTGGCGCACCAGGCGGAAGGCGGAAATGCTCACCGGCACGCTCAACACCTGTTCGCCGAAGCGCGGCACCTGGCCGCTCTGGTCGCTGACGCCACTGGCCAGCGGCCGCCCGTTGACGCTCAGGTCCAGCGCCACGCCGTGGTAATCGATGTTGCTGTCGTTGGGGTTCTGCACCCGCAACTTGACCGCGAAGCGCGCCTCCATGCCCTGCGCGGGCAAGGGCTCCAGGCCGACCAGGTCGACCCGCAGCGGATCGCTGCCACCGAACCAGCTGGCGCAGGCACTCAGGGTGAGCAGCAGGGCCAGGGTCAGCAGATGGCGTAGAACGGAGCGGATGGGCATGCGGTTTGGCCTTTCGGGGACGGAGGTCGGGAAAGTCTAGCTGGGTGTGCCTGCGCCACGGCGATCCTACAAATTCTCCACAGGCTCATCCCGTCGGGGCTTTACTCAGGGAAAGCATCACGGAAAGCACTGCCGGGCGAACCCTCGCGGGAATACGAGGGTCTACCATGACAGTCAGATGACAAAGAACGGCCATGCTGACCCTGCCGTCCACGGGCACCAAGGGACGTCGGGCGGCGCGCTGTACGAGGGGGGCCGCCATGCTGAAGCTGCTCGATCTGCTGTCCGCCGTTGCCCTGCTGGTGTGGGGCACCCACATAGTCCGCACCGGCATCCTGCGGGTGTACGGCGCCAACCTGCGGCGCATCCTCAGCCGCAGCGTGCAGAAGCGCCCGCTGGCCTTCGCGGCCGGCATCGGCGTCACCGCGCTGGTGCAGAGCAGCAATGCCACCGCCCTGCTGGTCACCTCCTTCGTCGCCAGCGGCCTGATGGCGCTGGCCCCGGCGCTGGCGATCATGCTCGGCGCCGACGTCGGTACGGCGCTGATGGCGCGGGTGTTGACCCTCGACCTGTCGTGGCTGTCGCCGCTGGCGATCTTCTTCGGCGTGGTCTTCTTCCTGACGCGCAAGCAGACGCCGCTAGGGCAACTCGGCCGGGTCTTCATCGGCCTCGGGCTGATCATCCTGGCGCTGCAGTTGATAGTCGCGGCGGCCGAGCCCATGACCCAGGCCAAAGGTGTCAAGGTGCTGTTTTCCAGCCTGACCGGCGACGTCATGCTCGACGCCATGACCGGTGCGCTCTTCGCCATGATTTCCTACTCCAGCCTGGCCGCCGTACTGCTCACCGCGACCCTGGCGACGTCCAAGGTGATCTCGCTGAAGGTCGCGCTGTGCCTGGTGGTCGGCGCCAACCTGGGTAGCGGCATCCTCGCCCTGATCGGCACTACCGCACAGAACGCCGCCGGGCGCCGCGTGGCGCTGGGCAGCTTGCTGTTCAAGGTCGCCGGCTGCGTGCTGGTGCTGCCGCTGATCGGCCCGTTGTCGCAGTGGGTCGACGGCTGGCCGTTCCGCACCCAGGAGCTGGTGATCGCGTTCCACGTGCTCTACAACTCGGTGCGCTGCCTCGCCTGCCTGCCGCTGACCAGCCACATGGCCGCCTTCTGCACGCGCCTGCTGCCGGACCGGCCGACCCCGGAAGATCGCGTGCGCCCCCGCCACCTCGACCCGGCGGCACTGGAAACGCCGAGCCTGGCGCTGGTCAACGCGGTGCGCGAGACCCTTCGCATGGGCGATATCGTCGAGCAGATGCTGAACAACCTGCTGGACGTGATCCGCACCGGCAACCCGCTGCTGGGCAAGGAGATCCGCAAGCTCGACGACGACGTCGACGCCCTCTACACGGCGATCAAGCTGTACCTGGCGCGCATGCCCCGCGAGGACCTGGTGGAGCGCGACAGCCGGCGCTGGGCGGAGATCATCGAACTGGCGATCAACCTCGAGCAGGCCGGCGACATCATCGAGCACATGCTCAGCGCCGTGCAGGACAAGAAGACCTCGCGCAGCCGCTCCTTCTCCGACAACGGCCTGGCCGAGATCACCGCGCTGCACAGCCAGCTGCAGGTCAACCTGCGCCTGAGCCTGTCGGTGTTCCTCAATGGCGACCAGGAAGGCGCGCGCCGCCTGCGCCGCGCCAAGCAGCGCTTCCGCCTGCAGGAACGGCGCTACGCGCACTCGCATGTCGAACGCCTGCGCCAGCAGGTCGTGCAGAGTATTGAAACCAGTTCACTGCACCTGGACCTGATTTCCGATATGAAACGCCTGAACTCGTTGTTCTGCGCCATCGCCTACGCCGTGCTGGACAACCCCGACACGCTCCCCGGCGAGCTCGAGGAAGCCCTGGAGGCACTGCAGGAGGACGACGTTCGAGGACTGGAGGAACAGCGCCTGCCGACATCCCCTTCGGATTCCAGCGCCATCGGATAAGTGCGCTCCGAAGCATGACGTCAAGACGCTGACACTTTTCATCCGGATCGGGCAGAATCAGCCGCCATGGACGACAGCAGCCCCCTCAGCCATTGCCAACCCTCGGTCAGCGCCGGCCTCACGCAGGCTGTACTGGTCGCCGCCGAACGCCTGGGCCTGCAGCGCAGCGAATTGCTCAGTGCTTCGGACGTGCAGGAACGCCAACTGGCCGACCCCGACGGACGCATCGCCTTCCGCAACCAGGAAGCCCTCTGGCACTACATCCAGACGCACCTGCAGCATCCCGAACCCGGCCTTGCCCTGGGCGGGAACCTGCCAGCGGCGTCATTCAGCGTCCTCAACTACCTGTTGCAGACCAGCGCCACCCTCGGCGAGGCGCTGGAGACCGCCCTGCGCTACCAGCGCCTGGGCGGTGAGGGTGGCGAAGTGCTGATGAGCGAGGCCGGCGACCTGGCCTGGATCAGCTACCTGCCGCTGAACCCGCTGGTACCGGCAACCCGCGCGCGGGTCCTGGCGCTGATGAGCTTCTGGGTCCTGCAATTGCGCGCCCTGCTGCCGGAATTCGAACTGGCCGGCTGCCACTTCATCCATGCCGAGCCGCCGACGCTGGACCACTACCGCGAGCGCTTCGCCTGTCCGCTGCATTTCGGCGGCAACGAATACTCCCTGTGCCTGCCGCGACGCCTGCTCGCCAAGCAGCTGCCGCAAGCCAACCCGCCCCTGCGCAACCTGCTGCGCCAGCACGCCGAGAGCCTGCTGGCCAAGCTGCCCAGCGCCAGCGTGCGGGCGCGGGTCACGGCGCTGCTCGGCAACCAGCTCAGCCGCGGCGAACCCGGTCGCGCGGCGCTGGCCCAGGAACTGGGGTTGAGCGAGCGCACCCTGCAGCGGCGCCTGGCGGAAGAAGGCAGCAGTTATCAACAGCTGCTCACTGACACTCGCCGCCAGCTCGCCGAGCGCTACCTGGAGGAAGGCCAGTTGCCGGCGACCGACATTGCCCTGCTGCTCGGCTATTCCGAGCCCAGCGTGTTCTTCCGTGCCTTCCGCCACTGGACCGGGAAGACTCCAGGCGAATACCGTCAATCGGCTGCCAAGATCACTCCAGCGTCGAACTGACCCGGATCAATGTCACGGATTGGCCATTCACTAACCTAATGGCCAGTTGATATTACCGAGCCGTATCGAAATGACCCTCAGCCGGTTTCCAGCGCAATTGCTGGTCACGTCCCAAGACCCGACACTAGCCCGCGAGCTGCGTGCCCTGCTGGCGGCCCACGAGATGCCCTGCGCAGTGCTCAGCGGCCGCCAGGACTGCTCGCAGGCGCCACTGTGCCGCTGGTTCAAGGACGCGCCCCTGAGCGACAGCGCACGCGTGCTGGCCCTGCTGGACGACGCCATCACGGTGCTCGAACGCAGCCGCCACGCCTTCAAGTCCCGAGAGCTGGGCGAACTCCGACTGCGTCTCAGCAATGCACTGAAGGAGTTGTCTGACAGATATCCGCTGGTGTAAAAATCGCCGACCAGAACTCCGCTACATCCGGAGCCGGCTTTGCCGGGCAGGACGCCAGGGCCTGCAAGACAAAGCGCCGCCACCGTCACCGATCACTCGGTCGACACGGGGCGGCGCTTTTTTCATGCCCGAAGAAAAGTACAAGGAGAACAATGGCATGGGCCTGGGACCCAAGTTCGACAGCGTTCTAGACCGCATCGGCCTGTCGCCGGCGGAGGTCGAGCAACGCCTGAGCTACCTCGACTGGCAGGAGGCCGACGGCCGCCGCTTGCACGAGTTCGAGGACCTGGAGGACAGCCACCTGCTGTTCATCGACCGTCTCTACGACCACCTCGCGCAATTCCCGCCGCTGGCCTCGATCATCGGCAACCCGGCCATCCTCACCCGCCTCAAGCACAGCCAGACCGAGTACTACCGGCAGCTGTGGAGCGCGCCCTTCGACCCCACCTACGTGCGCGACCGCCTGCGCATCGGCATGGTCCACCAGCAGGTCGGCGTCGACCTCAAGTGGTACCTGGGCGCCTACCGCCAGTACCTCGACCACATCCTCGACGAACTGCTTGGCGCGCATCCCCATGCCCCGGTCTTCGCCAGCCTGCTCAAGCGCGTGTTCTTCGACATGTCGCTGGCCATCGACACCTACACCGCAGCCCAGCGCCAGGCCCTGGAAGACAGCGAGGCGCGCTTTGCCCGCGCCCTGCGCGGGGCCAACGACGGTATCTGGGACTGGGACCTGGGCAACGACCGCCTGTACGTTTCCGAGCGCTGGGCCGGCATGCTCGGCCTGAACCGCGACAGCCTCGGCGAAGGCAGCGCCAGCTGGTTCGCACGCGTGCATCCCGACGACCTGCCCGGGCTGAACCAGGCGATCGAAGCGCACCTGCGCGGCAACTCCACCCTGCTAAGCCACGAGTACCGGATTCGCCAACGCGACGGCAGCTACCTGTGGGTGCTCGCGCGCGGCGTGATCACCGAAGGGCGCATGGCCGGCTCGCAGACCGACATCAGCCAGCGCAAGGCCAGCGAGCACCAGCTCAGCCACGCCGCGCGCCACGACCCGCTGACCGGCCTGGCCAACCGCCTGCGCCTGGACGAGCTGCTGCAACAGGCCCTGCAGCGCCAGCGCCGGCCCGGCGCGCGCGAGGCCGGGCTGCTGTTCATCGACCTCGACCGCTTCAAGCTGATCAACGACAGCCTCGGCCACGCCGTCGGTGACCGCGTGCTGGTCGACGTCGCCCAGCGCCTGCTGCGCTGCCTGCGTCCGGGCGATCACCTGGCCCGCTTCGGTGGCGATGAATTCGTCGTGCTGCTCGACGACATGGCCAGCCTGGCCGATGCCGAGGGGGTCGCCCAACGCATGCTCGACTGCCTGCACCAGCCGCTGCACCTGGACGGCCGCACCCTGGTGGTCAGCGCCAGCATCGGCATCACCGGGCTGATCGGCGATGGCCAGGCGCTGGACACCCTGCAGGCGGCCGACCTTGCGCTGTACCGCGCCAAGGAAGCCGGCAAGGCGCAGTACGCGCGCTTCAGCAGCGAATTGCAGGCCGCCGCGCAGCACCGCCTGGCGCTGGAAAGCGACCTGGCGCAAGCGCTCGACCGCGGGGAGTTCGACCTGCATTACCAGCCGATCCTGGATATCGACATCGACCCGCCGCGCTGCATCGCCGTCGAGGTACTGCTGCGCTGGCGCCGCGACGGCGAGGCGGTCTCGCCGTTGCAGTTCATTCCGGCGCTGGAGGAATCCGGGGAAATCGTCCGCGTCGGCGACTGGGTCCTGCGCCAGGCCTGCCGGCAGACCCTGGCCTGGCAGCGCGAAGGGCAGCCGCAGTTGTACTGCTCGGTGAACCTGTCGATCCGCCAGCTGCAGCAGCCGGGCTTCGCCGAGCGCCTGCAACAGATCCTCGGCGAGACGGGCCTGGCGCCCTCCAGCCTGGTGCTGGAGATAACCGAGAGCCTGATGATGCAGGACGCTCCCGATACCCTCGCCTGCCTGCGCGAGCTGGCCGCGCTCGGCGTGTACCTGGCCCTCGACGACTTCGGCACCGGCTATTCCTCGCTGGGCTACCTCAAGCGCTTCCCGCTGCACCTGCTGAAGGTCGACCGCAGCTTCATCGCCCGCGTCCCCGACGATCCCGAGATGAGCGCCATCTGCCGGGCGATCATCGGCCTGGGCCACAGCCTGGGCCTGGAAGTGGTGGCCGAAGGCGTCGAGCACGAAGACCAGCTCAAGTTCCTCCACGAAGAAGGCTGCCGTTTCGCCCAGGGCTTCCTGTTCAGCCGCCCCATGGCCGCCGACCAGTTGTTCGCCAGTAACCCGGAGACTCCGCGATGAAGCTCAACCTGCCGGTCAGCGGGCGCCAGGTCGAGGTACCGGCCAGCGCCAACATCCTTTCCACCACCGATCTCAAGGGTGCGGTTAGCCACATCAACCCGGACTTCATCAGCATCAGTGGCTTCAGCGCCGAGGAGCTGCTGGGCCAGAACCACAACCGCGTGCGTCACCCGGACATGCCGCCGGCCGCCTTCGCCCACCTCTGGCAGACGCTGAAGGACGGGCGCAGCTGGATGGGCCTGGTGAAGAACCGCTGCAAGAACGGCGACCACTACTGGGTGAGCGCCTTCGCCACGCCGATCCGCCGCGACGGCAAGGTGGTCGAATACCAGTCGGTGCGCACCCGCGCCGAACCCGCCCAGATAGAAGCGGCCGAGCGACTTTATGCACAGGTGCGCGCCGGCGCCCGCCTCGCTCGGCCGCGCCTGGGACTGTTGCCGCGACTGCTCGGCGGACTGCTCCTGGCGCAAGGCCTGGGCGCCCTGCTGGCCTTCGCCGTGCCGGGCCTGTCTTTCCTTTCGCCATGGCTCGCCCTGCTGCTCGGCGGTGCCTGGCTGATCCATCAGTTGCGCCCGTTCGGTCCGTTGCTCGCGCGCGTCCGACGCATCGCCGACAACCCGCTGAGCCAGCGTCTGTACAGCGGCCGCGACGACGAGTTCGGCGAGATCGATTTCGCCCTGTGCATGCTCGAAGCCGAGACCGGCGCGGTGGTCGGGCGCATGGCCGAAGCCGCGCGCCAGCTCGCCGAGCAGGCCGGACAGCTGGCCACGGCGGTGGCCAGCAGCTACGCCGGCACGCGGCGCCAGCAGCAGGAGACCGACCAGGTGGCCAGCGCCATGCAACAGCTGGCGCAGAGCGTCCAGGACGTTGCGCGCAACGCCCAGCACAGCGCGGTGGCCGCGCAATGCAGCGACCGCGTGACCCAATCCGGACAGGGTGAAGTTCAAGCCACGCGCAACCGCCTCTCGGAGCTGGAGTCCGGCGTGCGCCAGGCCAGCAGTGCGGTAGAGCAGCTGCACGGGCACAGCGAGGGCATCTCGCGGATGCTCCAGGTAATCCAGGACGTCGCCGAGCAGACCAACCTGCTGGCGCTCAACGCCGCCATCGAGGCTGCGCGCGCCGGCGATGCCGGCCGGGGCTTCGCCGTGGTCGCCGACGAGGTTCGCGCGCTGGCCTCGCGCACGGCCGACTCGGCGGAAGATATCCACAGGCTGGTCGGCGACCTTCAACGCGGCGCCGGAGATTCGGTACAAGCCCTGCGCCAATGCTGCAACCAGGCGCAGGCCAGCCTCGAGCAGGCTGGCCAGGCCGCCGGCGCGCTGCAGCAGATAGGCGCGCAGACCGCGGCGATCCAGCGCATGAGCCTGGAGATCGCCGGCGCCATCGAGGAACAGGGCTGCGCCAGCGAAGAGGTGCAGCGCAGCCTGCTGGCGATCCGCGAATCGGCCGACGGCAATGCCGTGAGCGCCGGCGCGAGCCAGGCCAGCGCCTCGCGCATGGCGCAGCTGGCCGAAGACCTGCGGCTGCTCGCCGGCAGTTTCTGGGAGGGTCGGCGTGGCTAGCGCTTGTCCGCCTTGATGCCACGCGCGGCGAGGAAGGCCAGGAAGGCCTCGCGGCTGGAGTAGCGCGGCTGGTAGCCGAACTCCTCCTTGAGTCGCCGGTTGGCGAGCACCGGACGGTAGCGCAGGAAGTCGACTTGCTCCGGGCCATACTGCGACAGGCCCAGCGGCTTGAGCACGGCGAGCGCACTGCGCATCACCAAGGCCGGATAGGGGCGGTAGGGCTTGCCGAGGATCTCGGCGATCTCGCGCATGCTCAGGGCGCCGTCGCCGGCCAGGTTGAAGATGCCTTCGCTGTTGCGCTCCAGGCCCTGGCGGATGATGTTCACCACGTCCTGGTCCCAGATGAACACGAAGCGGCTGCAACGCCCGCTGATGCCCAGCACCGAGCGGCGCTTGAACAGGTCGGTGATCGGATTGTGTGCGCCGCGGCCGAGGATGGTGCCGGGGCGCAGGACCAGCTGGCGCATCTGTGGATAAGTCTTCCGCGCCTTGGCCAGCAGCTCCTCGACCTCGTGCTTGTGCCGCGCATAGACGAACTGCGGATGGCCGCGCAGCGGGTCCTCCTCGTCGATCCACTCGGCGTTTTCCGGGTGATAGCCGTAGGCGGCGCCGGAACTGGTGACGATCAGCTGGCCCACGTTGCACTCACCGGCGGCTTCGATCAGCGTCCGCGTGCCGCCGACTTCGATGGTGTGCAGCAACACCGGCGACATGTCGCGCGGCGGATTGATCACCGCGGCCAAATGCACGATGGCGTCCGGCCGATAGTTGCGCACGCAGTCCATCACCTGCTTGGGATGGCTCAGGTCCATGCGCACGGGTTCGACGTTGGGCTTCAGATTGTGCCCGGGCAACGCGCGTACGTCGGCGGCAATCAGGTGCCAGTCCAGGTGCTGGACGGCCAGGTCGCTGAGCAGATTCTGCCCGATGTAGCCGGCCGCGCCGGTAATCAGAACCCGCATGGGGAAGCCTCGACGAGAAGCGGGAAGAGCCAGGGTAAGGCTAGTCGCAATAGGCCAGCAGTGATACTTCGCGCCACTGTCGATGATCGGCGGAGACAACCGCTCGCCGGTCGGATGCCGAGCATGCCCTCCATCGCCGGCGGGCGCGCAGCGGGTAGGTAGATGCGGATCAATCCGCTATTCTCGTGGCTTTGCTTCGCCGGGCCCGGTTCCATGCGTTGGTTGTTCGTCCCTCTGTTCCTGCTGCTGCTCCTTTCCCGGGCAGGCGCCGACCCACGCGCGGCGGTCGAGGGCTACCAGTTGCAGAACGGCATGGGTGTGCTGTTCAAGCCCACTTCGCAGAGCGGCTCGGTGTCGATCCGCCTGGTGGTCGGCGTCGGCTTCTCCGACTTCTCCTGCCAGGACCGCCAGCTCCCGCACCTGATGGAACACCTGTTCTTCAGCGGCCTGAACGGCGGCGACGAAGCCGACCTCGAAGCCCGCATGCAGGCCCTGGGCGGCCAGTGGAACGCCTACACCAGCGAGGGTGACACCACCTTCGTCATCGAGGCGCCGGCCGCCACCCAGCGCCAGGTCCTCGACCTGCTGCTGGAAGTGCTCACCCGCACCCGACTCGACACCGCCAAGATCGCAGCCACCAAGCAGGTGCTGGTGCGCGAGGACGGTGGGCACTACTCGCACCTGCAGCGGTTCCTCGACCACCAGAACACCAGCCGGCCCGGACAGGAACAACTGGCCGTGGAACTCGGCCTGGCCTGCACTGAGCGGCCCGAGGTGGCGCAGTTGACCCAGGCACAGCTGGAGAAGCTGCGCAGCGACTGGTACGTGCCGAGCAACATGACCCTGATCGTGGTCGGCGACCTCGACCCGCGCCTGCCCGCCTACCTCAACCGCACCTTTGGCAGCCTGCCCGACCACACGACGCCGGAACGCCGCGAGCTGCCGAGCATGAAGGGCCCGGCCGCGGCCATGCGCACCCTCAACACCGGGTTGTTCGGCGAGGGGGCGGTGGTGCATTGGATCTATCCGGAACCTGAGGAAGCCGACGGCGCCGCCCTCGACCTGCTGCAGGCCTATCTGAGCGACCTGCTGTACAGCGAGCTGCGCGTCCACCACGGCCTGTCCTACGGCCCCTGGAGCGAGCGCGCGGCCTACGCCAACCAGGGTTTCCTCAGCCTCAACGCGGACATCGCACGGGAAGACCAGGACGCCACCGTCCAGGCCATGCGCCAGTTGCTCGACAACATCCGCGAGCACGGCCTGGACCCGGCGCGCTTCGCCCGCATCCAGCGCGTGGCGCGGGCGCAGCTGGCCTGGAGCACGCCGAGCAATGCGAGCCTGGCCGACTACTACTGGGGCGCGCTGGGCGACTACGACGGCGAACGCTTTCCCAACGAAGACCGGCGCCTGGCCCAGGTCAGCCTGCAACAGGCCAACGCGGCGGCGCGCGAGCTGTTCAAGGGCGACGGCTACCTGCGCATCGAACGTCCACTGCTGGACGACGACATGGTCTATCCGCTCGGCGCCGCGGCGGCGCTACTCCTGCTCGCGCCCCTGGGCTTCGCCCTGCTGCGCGTTCGCCGCCGCGACGACAAAACCGCTTAGAGCTCCAGGCGGCGCACCACGCGGGTGGCGTCGTCCGGATCGAGCTGTGCACAGAAGCCCAGCTCGCGGGCGAGGTCGCGCATGTCGCGGTCGATGGCCTGGTCGACGCTGTACATCTCGCTGAAACCGTTACGCCGCGCCACTTCGATCAGCCGGCGCATCAGCACCTGCTCCAGACCGCGGCGCTTCCACTCGTCCGCTACGGTGAGGGCGCATTCGCATTGGCCGCTGGCTTCGCCCGCCGCATAACGGCTGATGCCGACTTCGCGCAGCTCGCCATCGACATGGGCAAGCGCGATGAAAGCCATGTTCTGCTGGTAGTCGACGTCCATCAGGCTATCGAGCAGCGCATCGCTGATCTTCACCACGGCGTGGAAACGCAGCTTGCGGGTCAGGGGCGACAGGCGCTCGAGGAAGGCGCGTTCCAGCTCGCGATCCTCGCTGCGCAGCGGACGGATCAGCACGTGGCTGCCGTCTTCCAGCGTTTCGATCCAGTGGTCGTGGCCGGCAGCGGCAAGGGCCGCCGCTTCGGACTGCAGGTGGGTGGACATGGCTCGTCTCCAGAGAGAACAGAAAGGGATGGCGCATCCTCTCTCTTCCCCATCCGGCCTCCCTTGACGGGGGTCAACTGGCGCCCGGAGGCGCCAGGGACGATTTGTCGCAGGGCTGACTCAGGCGCCAGCCAGGGCGCCGCCGGGCAGCGCACGGCCGCCACGGCGGAACAGCACCAGGGTGGCCACCAGGCCGAACAGCGCCGCGCCGCTCAGCCACAGGCCGGGCGCCGCCTTGTTGTCCAGGCTGTGGATAAGCCAGGTGCAGACCGCCGGCGTGAAGCCGCCGAAAGTCGCGGTGGCCAGGCTGTAGGCCAGGGAGAAGCCGGTGGTGCGCACGTCGGCCGGCATCACCTCGGTCAGCGCCACCACCATGGCGCCGTTGTAGCTGCCGTAGAGGAACGACAGCCACAGCTCGACCATCAGCAGGCGCGCGAAGCTCGGCTCGGCGACCAACCAGGACAGCGCCGGGTAGGCGGTCAGCAGCGCCAGGCTGGTCGCGGCGATCAGCAGAGGACGACGGCCGATGCGGTCGGACAGCGCGCCCATGACCGGCAGCCAGATGAAGTTCGACAGGCCGATGCACATGGTCACCAGCAAGCTGTCGAAGTCCGACAGGTGCAGCTCGTTCTTGCCGAAGGTCGGGGTGTACGCGGTGATCAGGTAGAAGGACACGGTGGTCATCACCACCATGGCGGTGCCGGCCAGCACCAGGCCGAAGTTCTGGCCGATGGAGCGCAGCACTTCGCCCAGGCTCGGATGGTGCTTGCGCTTCTGGAAGGCTTCGGTCTCTTCGAGCGAGCGACGGATGATGAACAGTGCCGGGACGATCATGCAGCCGACGAAGAACGGCACGCGCCAGCCCCACTCGCCCATCTGCTCGGGGCTCAGCCAGTGGTTGAGGATCACCCCCAGCAGCCCGGCGAAGACCACCGCCACCTGCTGGCTGGCGGACTGCCAGCTGACGAAGAAGCCGCGCTTGCCGGGGGTGGCGATCTCCGCCAGGTACACCGACACCCCGCCCAGCTCGACGCCAGCCGAGAAGCCCTGCAGCAGGCGGCCGACCAGCACCAGAATCGGCGCCACCACGCCGAGGGTGGAATAGCCCGGCACGAAGGCGATCAGCAGGGTGCCCATGGCCATCAGCCCGAGGGTGATGATCAGGCCCTGGCGACGGCCATGGCGGTCGATGTAGGCGCCGAGGAAGATGGCGCCCAGCGGACGCATCAGGAAGCCGGCGCCGAAGGTGGCCAGCGACAGCATCAGCGAGGCGAAAGCGTTGTCGCCGGGGAAGAAGGTCTTGGCGATGGCGGTGGCGTAGAAGCCATACACCATGAAGTCGTACATCTCGAGGAAGTTGCCGCTGACCACACGGAAAACGGCTTTGGCCTTGGAATTGTTGGAAGCCATTGGAAGCACCACTCAGGCAGACACGGGGTCCTTCCCGAGCGCGAAGGATCGGGGCAGCGGCCGGGAAGATATTTGTAACCCTATGTGTAAAAACTCCCGGAGAGCAATCGGAAAATCGCCGAAAGGCCCGAAATACAAGGGTTTGAAAGCCTCGTGAAAGCTTCGCGACAGCTCGTCGGATGTATTTGACCCGAACCAGAAAATTCGAATTCGAACTCAGCCGAAGAACCAGTAGCAGACCGCGATGGACGCCAGGACGCCGGCGAGGTCGGCCAGAAGCGCACAACCCACGGCATGGCGCGCACGCTGGATGCCGACCGAGCCGAAATACACCGCCAGCACGTAGAAGGTGGTCTCGGTGCTGCCCTGCATCACCGCTGCCAGGCGACCGGGGAAACTGTCCACACCCTGGCTGTGCATGGTTTCCAGCAGCATGGCGCGCGCGGCGCTGCCGGAGAACGGCTTGACCAGCGCGGTGGGCAGCGCCTCGACGAAGCGCGTGTCCCAGCCCATGTGCAGCACCAGCCAGCGGATGCCATCGAGGACCAGCTCCAGCGCGCCCGAAGCACGCAGCACGCCAACGGCGCAGAGCATCGCGACCAGGTACGGCAGCAGGTTCTTCGCCACGTCGAAACCTTCCTTGGCGCCTTCCACGAAGGTTTCGTAGACCGGCACCTTGCGCAGCCAGCCGAGCACCACGAAGGCCAGGATCAGGCCGAACAGCGTGAGGTTGCCCAGCAGCGAGGACAGCTGCGCCAGCGCCGTGGCCGAAAGCCCGGCGAGCAGCGCCATGAAGGCGCCCAGGCCGAGGGCGCCGGGGATCAGGTAGGCGAGCACCACCGGATCCCACAGGCGCAGGCGCTGCATGAAGGCCACCGAGAGCAGCCCGGTGAGCGTCGAGGCGCTGGTGGCCAGGAGGATCGGCAGGAACACCAGGGTCGGGTCGACCGCGCCCTGCTGCGCGCGGTACATGAAGATCGTCACCGGCAGCAGGGTCAACGACGAGGCGTTGAGCACCAGGAAGAGAATCTGCGCGTTGCTCGCGGTGGTGCTGCTGGGGTTGAGCTCCTGCAGCGCCTTCATTGCCTTGAGGCCGATCGGCGTGGCGGCATTGTCCAGGCCCAGGCCGTTGGCGGCGAAGTTCAGGGTGATCAGGCCGATCGCCGGGTGCCCGGCCGGCACCTCCGGCATCAGCCGGCGGAACAGCGGGCCGAGCAGGCGCGCCAGGCCCTCGACCAGGCCGGCCTTCTCGGCGATGCGCAGGAACCCCAGCCACAGCGTCAGGGTGCCGAACAGCAGGATCATCACCTCGACCGACAGCTTGGCCATGGCGAACAGGCTCTCGACCATGGCGGCGAACACGCCGGCGTCGCCACCGAGCAGCCAGCGCGACAGCGCGGTGACCGCCGCGACCACGAAGAAGCCGAGCCAGAGGCCATTGAGCATGGGAATCCCCCCGAGGATGTTGGCCGGGGATGATAGCGGCGCGCGTCGGCCGCGACCAGAAACGCCAAGGCCCCGGACGCTGACGGGGCCTTGGCGATGCTGCTTTTCGTAGGAGCGAGCTTGCTCGCGAATGACCTCGCGCCGGGGCTGTTCGCGAGCAAGCTCGCTCCTACACAAGTCAGCGGCTGAGTTCGGCGTCACCCTGTAGGAGCGGATTTATCCGCGATGCGCGGACAAGGTCCGCGCGCACAGTCACGCCTCAGTGCGCGCTGGCAGCCTTGGCTTCGTTCAGCAGATCCTCGCCACGGCCCTGCTCCACCGCCTGCCAGTAGAGCTCGCCCTGCTTGCCGTCGTAGATGCCTTCCCACTTGGCGATGACCAGCACCGCCAGGGCGTTGCCGATCACGTTCAGCGCGGTGCGCGCCATGTCCATGATGCGGTCGACGCCGGCGATGAAGGCCAGGCCTTCCAGCGGGATGCCGACGCTGCCCAGGGTCGCCAGCAGCACCACGAAGGACACCCCCGGCACTCCGGCGATGCCCTTGGAGGTCACCATCAGGGTCAGCACCAGCAGCAATTGCTGGCTGATCGACAGGTCGATGCCGTAGAGCTGGGCGATGAAGATCGCCGCGATGCTCTGGTACAGGGTCGAGCCGTCGAGGTTGAAGGAGTAGCCGGTGGGCACCACGAAGCTGCTCACCGCCTTGGGCGCGCCGTAGGCCTCCATCTTCTCGATGATGCGCGGCAGCACGGTTTCCGAGCTGGCGGTGGAGTACGCCAGGACCAGTTCGTCCTTGAAGATGCGCATCAGCTTGATGATCGAGAAGCCGAACAGCCGCGCCACCAGGCCCAGCACCATGAAGGCGAAGAAGGCGATGGCGAAGTACACCAGCAGCACCAGCTTGGCCAGCGGCAGCAGCGAGGCGAAGCCGAAGCTGGCGACGGTCACGGCGATCAGCGCGAACACCCCGACCGGGGCGTAGAGCATGATCATGTGGGTCACGCGGAACATCGCCTCGGCCACGCCCTGGAACATCTTCACCAGCGGCTCGCGGGTCGGCGCCGGCAGCGAGGACAGGCCCAGGCCGAACATCACCGAGAAGAAGATGATCGGCAGCATCTCGCCGCGCGCCATGGCGGCGAAGATGTTCGACGGGATCAGGTTGAGGATGGTCTCGATGAACGCGTGGTGGTGCTCGACTTCCTTGGCGGTCTGCGCGTACTTGGAGATATCCACAGTGCCGAGGGTGCTCATGTCGATGCCGGCGCCGGGCTGGAACAGGTTGGCCAGCAGCAGACCGACGACGATGGCAACGGTGGTGATGATCTCGAAGTAGACGATGGTCTTCAGGCCGATGCGCCCGAGCTTCTTCGCGTCGCCCATGCCGGCGATGCCGACCACCAGCGAGGAGATGACGATCGGTACGACGATCATCTTGATCAGGCGGATGAAGATGTCGCCCGCCGGTTGCAGGATATTGCTGGTCCACCAGGCCTTGTCTGCGCTGAAGTGGTTCAGCGCGGCGCCGACGGCGATGCCCAGGAGCAGACCGATGACGATCTGCCAGGCGAGGCTGAGCTTGGCTTTGCCCATGTGTAGTCACCCTTGGTTCTTGTGGAAGTCGGGGGTTCCGCTGCCCGCCGGGTTGGCCGGGGGCGCGAAAAAAGGGGCGCATGATTCCCAGCGCCTCCCCCGACGTCTAATGCCGGAAACGACTAGCCCATGCCGAATCGGCATGGAAAAAGACAAACGGAACGAGGGTTCCAGCTGGTTGGAACCTTCATATCTGGCATGACGTTGCACCCACCTGATCTTCCGCGCATGACGCGGAAAGCGGCGGGCCAGGCGGCTCGCATGGATGCAAGAAAATGAATGCCAGCGGGACGAACCCGGCGGATATCGGCACCCGACCGGTGCCGAAGCCTCACCCAGTAGAAGGGTTAAGGCTCGCCCGGGCATTGATCGAAATCAGATCTGTCCGAGGTCGGCGGCGCCTTTCGGACCGCCGGTCGAGCCGGCCCTCCGGGGCGCAGCCTGTACAAGGCAGCCACCCCGTCGCGGCCTTTTCACCTGGCCCGGCCCTCTGCGGAGGTACTCCCTGTACCCCTGGGTGGCTGCGGCTCCACTGCTCCCCCCAGCCTCCCGGCCCCCTGACCAAGCCCCGCCCGTGACCAGGCGAGGCAACGACGCAGCCCGCTCGGCGCGGCCTGACAGCGCCGCACCAGCGGGTGCCGGTCAGCCGCGCCGGCGGCCGGCGATGAAGGACAACACGAAGAGCACCAGGAACAGCACGAAGAGAATCTTCGCGATGCTGGTCGCGGCCCCGGCGATGCCGCCGAAACCGAGAACCCCGGCGATGATGGCGATGATCAGGAAAGTCAGTGCCCAGCTCAGCATGGCGTTTCTCCTTTATGGCGTGGCGGAACTCGTCGGCTCAGAACACCCAGCGCTCCAGGCGCGGCGGGTTGGCCGAAGCCTGGCTGCCGGTGTTTTCAGCTGGCGCCGCCCAGTGTTCGTGCGAGGCGGGCGCGGCGGCAGCGAAAGGCACGGGCGTCAGCATCTGGACCGGTTGCGCCGGCGCGGACGGATACACCCCGCCCAGCAGCAGCGCCAACGCGAAGCCGGCCAACAGCAGCCTGCCCCGAGGGTCGGTTGGCGATTCATGGCCGTTCATCTGCGCATTCCTCCCGACGAAGTCGTGATGGGCCGGAGCGGTGGGAACGCTCCTGGATAACCCTGCCCGATCCTTCCTCGCATGCGCCGTGCCAGATACCGCCGTCTCGCTTAATTCTTCCTAATCAATAACTTGCAACCAATCGAAGGTCGCACGATGCCCGCATCCTGCACGATGCAAGGCGCCGGGCCGGGCGTTTTGCACGATGAGCACCCTGGAGCGGGCTGTGCCGTCCGGCGTATGGCCCGCACAACCACTCTCGCCAAGGGCTTCACTGTTTCCTTGCAACTTGCAGGAAATTTCCTGGACTAAATGCGCAGATTCCTAAATTAGACGCTGAGAGCGAGGACGTAACCGCATGGAGCCCACCACCGAGCAGTCAGGCCGAGTCCTGTTGGTCGATGACGAACCCGCCATCCTGCGCACCTTCCGTTACTGCCTGGAGGACAGCGGCTACGCCGTGGCCACCGCCAGCAGTACCGCGCAGGCCGAAGCGTTGCTGCAGCGCCAGGTGTTCGACCTGTGCTTCCTCGACCTGCGCCTGGGCGACGACAACGGGCTCGACCTGCTGGCGCAGATGCGCCTGCAGACGCCCTGGATGCGCGTAGTGATAGTCACCGCGCATTCCGCCGTGGATACCGCCGTCGATGCCATGCAGGCTGGCGCCGCCGATTACCTGGTCAAACCCTGTACCCCCGAGCAATTGCGCATGGCCGCGGCCAAGCAGCTGGAGCTGCGCCAACTGACCGCGCGCCTGGAGGTGCTTGAGGGCGCCCAGGCCGGCCAGGGTGGGCAGCTCGAATCGCACAGCCCGGCGATGACCGCGGTGCTGGAAACCGCGCGGCAGGTGGCGGCCACCGACGCCAACATCCTCGTGCTCGGCGAATCCGGCTCGGGCAAGGGCGAGCTGGCGCGCGCCATCCATGGCTGGAGCAAGCGCGCGAAGAAGGCCTTCGTCACCATCAACTGCCCGTCGCTGAGTGCCGATCTGATGGAGAGCGAGCTGTTCGGCCACAGCCGCGGCGCCTTCACAGGTGCCAGCGAAAGCACTCTGGGACGGGTCAGCCAGGCCGACGGCGGCACCCTGTTCCTCGACGAGATCGGCGACTTCCCGTTGCCGCTGCAGGCCAAGCTGCTGCGCTTCATCCAGGACAAGGAGTACGAACGCGTCGGCGACCCCGTGACGCGCCGCGCCGACGTGCGCATCCTCGCCGCGACCAACCGCGACCTGGCCGGCATGGTCGCCCAGGGCCTGTTCCGCGAGGACCTGCTCTACCGCCTCAACGTCATCGTCCTCAACCTGCCGCCGCTGCGTGAGCGCGCCGAGGACATCCCGGACCTGGCCGAGCGCTTCCTTGCCCAGTTCGTCCGCGACTACGGCCGCCCGGCGCGCGGTTTCGCCCCTGAAGCGCAGGCGCTGCTGCGCCAGTACGCCTGGCCGGGCAACGTGCGCGAACTACGCAACGTGGTGGAACGCGCAAGCATAATTTGCAACCAGGAGCTGGTGGAGCCCGAGCACCTGGGCCTGGGCGAACAGGCCGGCAGCAACCTGCCGCGGATCGGTGAAGCGCTGAGCCTGGAAGAGCTGGAGAAAGCCCACATCGCCTCGGTGATGGCCAGCAGCCCGACCCTCGACCAGGCCGCCAAGACCCTCGGCATCGACGCCTCCACGCTGTACCGCAAACGCAAGCAGTACAACCTGTGAAACGCCCGCCCAGCCTGCGGTCGCGGATGTTCCTGAGCATCTCGGCGCTGATCACCCTGGCCCTGATCGGGCTGCTGCTCGGGGTGTTCAGCGTGATGCTGCTGGGCCGCGAGCAGGAACGGGTGATCGCACACAACTTTGCCATCGTGCGCAGCAGCGAACAGCTGCGCCAGGCGCTGGACGAGCAACTCGCCCAGCTGCTCAGCGACAGCGCCAGCGCGGAACGCCTGGCCATCCAGCGCAAGGCCTTCGCCGACTATCTCAATGAAGGTCGGCAAAAAGCGGAGAACGACGTCGAACGGGCGCTTTACGAGCGCATCGACCTGGCCAACCAGCGTTTCCTCGATCAGGTCAAAAGCTCCCGCAACAGTCGCTTCAACCTCGTGGAAGACAGCAGCTTCAGCCGCGCCTTCAACGCCCTGCACCAGTACCTGTTGGCCCTGCATAGCCACGCCATGCAGACGATCAGCGACGCCGAGCAGCGTTCGCGCCAGCATGCCTGGCTGATCTCCGGCCTGCTCGGGCTGGTCGGGCTGGCCGTGCTGCTGATCGGTTTCGTCACCGCCCACGGCATCGCCCGCCGTTTCGGCGCGCCCATCGAGGCACTGGCGCAGGCCGCCGACCAGATCGGCAAGGGTGATTTCAAGGTGAAGCTGCCGCTTTCCAAGGTCGCCGAGATGGCCTCGCTAAGCCGGCGCTTCGGCCTCATGGCTCAGGCCCTGGCCGACTACAAGGCGACCAACATCGAGGCTGTGATGGCCGGCCAGCGACGCCTGCAGGCGGTGCTCGACAGCATCGACGATGGCCTGGTGATCCTCGACCGGCGCAGCCGCATCGAGCACGCCAACCCGGTCGCCAGCCGCCAGCTGTTCTCGCAGAGCGACCCGCACGGCCGCCTGCTCGGCGAGCTTGTGGATAACCCGGAGCTGCTGCAGGCCACTGGCCTGGTGCTGCGCGGCGAGACTCTTGCCGAGTCATCGGCTGACCTGGAGGTGCAGATTTCCGGAGAATGCCGCCTGCTGGCCTGGACGCTGGTCCCGGTCACCCACGACGACGGCCGCAACATGGGTGCAGTGCTGGTGCTGCGCGATGTAACCGACAGCCGGGCCTTCGAACGTGTGCGCAGCGAATTCGTGCTGCGCGCCTCTCACGAGCTACGCACCCCGGTGACGGGCCTGCACATGGCCTTCGCACTGCTGCGCGAGCGCCTGCAGCTGCCGGAGGGCGGACGCGAGCGCGAGCTCGCCGATACCGTCGACGAGGAAATGCAGCGCCTGGTCCGGCTGATCGACGACCTGCTGAACTTCTCGCGCTACCAGGAAGGCCAGCAGAAGCTGGAACGCGAGCCCTGCAATCCGGGCGAGCTGCTCGAACAGGCGCGCCAGCGCTTCGCCGCGCGGGCCGACGCTCAGGGAATCTCGCTCCAGGTGGAGCTGGCGCCCAACCTGAGCCTGCTGGAAGGCGATCGGCTGCGCCTGGAGCGGGTGCTCGACAACCTGCTGGTCAACGCGTTGCGCCACACCCCGGCGGGCGGGCGGGTTCGCCTGCTGGCGCAGCACCAGGACAAGTTCCTGAGCCTGGCGGTCGAGGACAGCGGCGAAGGCATCGCCTACAGCCAGCAGGCCCGCATCTTCGAGCCCTTCGTCCAGGTCGGCACGCGCAGCGGCGGCGCCGGGCTTGGCCTGGCGCTGTGCAAGGAGATCGTGCAACTGCACGGCGGGCGCATCGGCGTGCAATCCCAGCCGGGCGCCGGCACGCGCATCTACATGCTGCTGCCGGTCTGAACGGCTGGCGCCGGCAGCGAGGTGGGCACCGCGAGCAGTAGTGCAGCGGTTTCCAGATCAGGCTCGCCATCAAAACGCTGCGGGCGGTAGCGCATCTGGAAGGCCGCGATGACGTTGCGCGTGGCCTGGTTCAGCACGCCATCGAGCGGCACTGCATAACCCTGGCGCGCCAGTTGTTGCTGGAACCAGCCCGGCGCGGGCAGCTGACCGTTCAAATCGGCCAGGTGGCGCTGCACGTCAGCCTGTTGCGGCCAGGGGATCAAGCCGGCATCGGCCAGGCGCTTCCAGGGGAACGCAGGGCCCGGATCGACCTTGCGCTGGGGCGCGATGTCGCTGTGCCCGAGGATGTGTTCGGGAGCGATGCCCTGGCGCTTGACGATGTCCTTGAGCAGCAGGATCAGCGCATCGATCTGGCCCTGTGGATAAGCTCCCCAGGTGCGCCCATTGGGCCCGTCGATGTAGCCCGGGTTGACCAGCTCGATACCGATGGACGTGGAGTTCAGCCAGGTCCGCCCCTGCCATTCGCTCTGCCCGGCATGCCAGGCGCGGCGGTTCTCGTCGACCAGCTGGTAGATGGTCGGCGGGTTGGCGCCGATCAGGTAATGCGCGCTCACATCGCCCTGAGTCAGGATCTTCATCGAGCGTTCGAGGTCGGTCGAGGTGTAGTGGATGATCACGTACTGGACGCGGCTGTCCTGGTTGCGCGAGGGATGCTCGCGGTCGATCTGCAGGCCGCCCTTGCCGGCGCAGGCAGCCAGCAGCAGGCTGGCGAGGATCAGGCACAGGTGGCGCATGGCGACTCCGCTTAGCCGGTGATGTGCAGCACGCTGCGCAGGTTCTGCAGCAGCATGTTGACGCTCAGCATGATCAGCAGCATGCCCGCCAAGCGTTCCACCGCGGTCAGCCCGCGCGGACCGAGGAAGCGCTGCAGGAAGGACGCCTGCAGGAGTATGGCCGCAGTCGCCGCCCAGGCCAGGACCACGGCCAGGTACAGCTCCCACAGCGGTCCGTTGTAGGTGGTCCGCAGGGTGATCAGCATTGCCAGCGCAGAAGGGCCTGCCACCGCCGGGGTGGCGAGCGGAACCAGCAGCGGCTCGCTGTCCGGCATGTCGCCGAGCACGCCCTGCGGCGTCGGGAAGATCAGGCGCATGGCGACCACGAAGAGGATGATGCCGCCGGCGATGCCGGTCGCCTCGCGGGTCAGGCCCAGCCCGGTGAGGATGTGTTCGCCGAGGGTCAGGAACAGCAGCAGCAGGCCGAGGGCGAGCAGCAGCTCGCGCAGCGCGACCTTGAGCCGACGCTCCGCCGGTACCGACTTGAGGGCGGCGAGAAAGACCGCGATGTTGCCGAAGGGGTCGGTGATCAGAAAGATCAGGACGGCTACGCCGAGCATTGTGGATAACTCCAGGAGTTGGATAGATGGCGCCTGGGCGCCTCGGTCGGATTCGTCCCTGTGGATAGATCAGCTGCGGACGAGAAGGCGCGGATGCCTGTGGATGATTTCCTCCGCAGGCACCCGTTGAGTGTGGACGTTGGTTTATCCACAAGCCATCAGGATTTCTTGATCTTCTCCGGGCGTTTCCAGCCCTCGATCACCCGCTGCTTGGCTCGGCCGACCGCGAGGGCCTTCTCCGGGACTTCGGCGGTGATGGTGGAACCAGCGCCAGTCGTGGCGCCGGCACGAATATCCACAGGCGCCACCAGCGAGTTGTTGGAGCCGATGAAGACGTCTTCGCCGATCACGGTGCGCCACTTGTTGGCGCCGTCGTAGTTGCAGGTGATGGTGCCGGCGCCGATGTTGGTGCGCGCACCGACGTCGCTGTCGCCGAGATAGGTCAGGTGGCCGACCTTCACCCCGTCGTGGAGCAGGGCGTTCTTCAGCTCGACGAAGTTACCCACATGCACCTGGTCGCGCAGGACGCTACCCGGACGCAGACGGGCGAACGGACCTACATCGCTGCCGGCGCCGACATCCGCACCTTCCAGGTGGCTGTTGGCCTTGATGATCGCGCCACGGCGCAGGGTGCTGTTCTTGATCACACAGTTCGGGCCGATCTGCACGTTGTCCTCGATATCCACACGGCCTTCGAGAATCACGTTCACATCGATCAGCACGTCACGGCCGACGTTCACCTCCCCACGCACGTCGAAGCGTGCCGGGTCCAGCAGGGTCACACCCTGGGCCATCAGGCGGCGAGCGATGCGCTGCTGGTAGAAGCGCTCGAGCTCGGCGAGCTGGATGCGATCGTTGGCACCCTGGACTTCCATGGCTGCCGCCGGTTGTGCAGTAGCCACGCGCAGACCATCGCCGACGGCCATGGCGATGACATCGGTGAGGTAGTACTCACCCTGGGCGTTGCTGTTCGACAGCCGGCCCAGCCAGCCTTCCAGACGCGCACGCGGCACGCAGAGGATGCCGGTATTGCCTTCGCGGATGGCGCGCTGCTCGGGGCTGGCGTCCTTCTGCTCGACGATGGCGGCGACCTCGCCGTCGGCGCCGCGGATGATGCGTCCGTAGCCGGTCGGATCGTCCAGCGTCACGGTCAGCAGCGCGAGCTGCTCGGCGCTGGCCTGTTCAAGAAGACGCGCCAGGGTCGGATGCTCGATCAGCGGCACGTCGCCGTAGAGGATCAGCACGCGGTCGGCGCTGAGGAAGGGTGCAGCCTGGGCCACCGCGTGGCCGGTGCCGAGCTGCTGCTCCTGGACCACGAAATTCAGGTCATCGGCCTGCAGTTGCTCGCGCACTTTCTCGGCGCCATGGCCGATCACCACGTGGATGCGCTGAGGCGCCAGGGTCCGCGCGGTATCGATCACGTGGGCCAGCATGGGCTTGCCGGCGACCGGGTGGAGGACTTTCGGCAGGGCGGAACGCATGCGCGTGCCCTGGCCAGCGGCGAGGATGACGATCTCGAGGGACATGGGAGTTGAACCGTCCTGGAAAACCATGGAGTGGAAAAAGAAAAAGGGTAGCCAAGGCTACCCTTTTCCCCTAGGTCGCTGAACCCTCGGCAACCGCTTCGTTGCCAAAGCGGTGGGAGGGATTCGCGATCCGGCTTAGCCGCCGAACTTCTTGCGAACCTGCTGGACCGTGCGCAGCTGGGCTGCGGCTTCGGACAGGCGGGCTGCAGCGGCGCTGTAGTCGAACTCTGCGCCCTTGGCGTTCAGAGCCTTCTCAGCTTCCTTCAGTGCGGTCTGAGCAGCTGCTTCGTCGAGGTCGCCAGCGCGGATCACAGTGTCGGCCAGGACCTTCACCATGCTCGGCTGTACTTCGAGGAAGCCGCCGGAGATGTAGTACACCTCCTGCTCGCCGCCCTGCTTGACGATGCGGATCGGACCCGGCTTGAGCTCGGTGATCAGCGGCGCGTGGCCCGGAGCGATACCCAGATCACCCAGCGAACCGTGCGCGACGACCAGCTCGACCAGACCGGAGTAGATCTCCGCTTCGGCGCTGACGATGTCGCAATGGACAGTAATAGCCATACCCTTGCCTCACGTAAGCGCCCGTTTCCGGGCGCACGGGATTACAGCTTCTTCGCTTTCTCGATGGCTTCTTCGATGCCGCCGACCATGTAGAACGCCTGCTCGGGCAGGTGGTCGTAGTCGCCGTTGAGGATGCCTTTGAAGCCAGCGATGGTGTCCTTCAGGGAGACGTATTTGCCCGGCGAGCCGGTGAATACTTCAGCCACGAAGAACGGCTGGGACAGGAAGCGCTGGATCTTACGAGCACGGGCCACCAGCAGCTTGTCGGACTCGGACAGTTCGTCCATGCCGAGGATCGCGATGATGTCCTTCAGCTCTTTGTAGCGCTGCAGAACGTACTGCACGCCACGAGCGGTGTCGTAGTGATCCTGGCCGATGACCAGCGGGTCCAGCTGACGCGAAGTCGAGTCCAGCGGATCGACGGCCGGGTAGATACCCAGCGAGGCGATGTCACGGGACAGTACGACGGTGGCGTCCAAGTGGGCGAAGGTGGTCGCCGGGCTCGGGTCGGTCAGGTCGTCCGCGGGAACGTAGACGGCCTGGATCGAGGTGATCGAGCCTTTCTTGGTGGAGGTGATGCGCTCCTGCAGAACGCCCATCTCTTCGGCCAGGGTCGGCTGGTAACCTACTGCGGAAGGCATACGGCCCAGCAGTGCGGATACTTCGGTACCGGCGAGGGTGTAACGGTAGATGTTGTCGATGAACAGCAGTACGTCACGGCCTTCGTCGCGGAACTTCTCGGCCATGGTCAGGCCGGTCAGTGCAACGCGCAGACGGTTGCCCGGCGGCTCGTTCATCTGGCCGTAAACCAGGGCTACCTTGTCCAGTACGCCGGAATCCTTCATCTCGTGGTAGAAGTCGTTGCCCTCACGGGTACGCTCGCCCACACCAGCGAACACAGAGTAACCGCTGTGCTCCATGGCGATGTTACGGATCAGCTCCATCATGTTTACGGTCTTGCCTACACCGGCACCACCGAACAGACCGACTTTACCGCCCTTGGCGAACGGGCAGACCAGGTCGATTACCTTGATGCCGGTTTCCAGCAGGTCGTTGCCGCCAGCTTGGTCAGCGTAGGACGGAGCGTCGCGGTGAATACCCCAGCGCTCTTCTTCGCCAATCGGACCAGCTTCGTCGATCGGGTTGCCCAGTACGTCCATGATACGGCCCAGGGTCTTGGTACCGACCGGGACGGAGATGGCTGCGCCGGTGCTGTCCACGTTCAGGCCACGCTTGAGGCCTTCGGTGGAACCCATTGCAATGGAACGAACCACGCCGTCGCCCAGCTGCTGCTGAACTTCGAGGGTGGTTTCGACGCCCTGAACCTTCAGGGCCTCGTAGATGCTCGGCACGGCATCGCGCGGGAATTCCACGTCGATCACGGCGCCGATGATTTGAACGATACGTCCGCTACTCATGTCTGGTTCCTCTGAATTTTGAACCTGTTCTTACACCGCGGCAGCGCCGCCGACGATTTCCGAGATTTCCTGGGTGATCGCCGCCTGACGTGCCTTGTTGTAGATCAGCTGCAGTCCGCTGATCAGATCGCCGGCGTTGTCGGTAGCGTTCTTCATTGCAATCATCCGGGCCGCCTGCTCGCAGGCGTTGTTCTCAACCACCGCCTGATACACCTGGGATTCCACGTAGCGCACCAGCAGGCCGTCGAGCAGCGCCTTGGCGTCGGGTTCGTAGAGGTAGTCCCAGTGGTGCTTCAGGTTCGCGTCGTCCTCGGCCACCAGCGGAATCAGCTGTTCCACGGTCGGCTTCTGGGTCATGGTGTTGACGAACTTGTTGGAAACCACGTACAGGCGATCAATACGCCCATCCAGGTAGGCATCCAGCATGACCTTGACGCTGCCGATCAGATCATTGATCGACGGCTCTTCGCCCAGGTGACTGATGGCTGCAACCACGTTGCCGCCAAAGTTCTTGAAGAAGGATGCACCCTTGGCACCAATCACGCACAGGTCGACTTCCGCGCCCTGTTCGCGCTTGGCGGACATGTCCTTGACGAGCGCCTTGAACAGGTTGATGTTCAGGCCGCCGGCCAGGCCACGGTCGGAGCTCACGACGATATAGCCGACGCGCTTGATTTCGCGCTCGACCATGAACGGGTGACGGTACTCCGGGTTGGCGTTGGCCAGATGGCCGATCACCTGGCGAATGCGCTCCGCGTAGGGACGGCCGGCCGCCATGCGCATTTGTGCCTTGCGCATCTTGCTCACCGCCACCTTTTCCATGGCATTGGTGATTTTCTGCGTGCTTTTGATGCTCGCAATCTTGCTGCGAATCTCTTTTGCGCCTGCCATTTGACACCTATCGGGTTAGCAGGCGGGGGCCCTTACCGGACCCCCGCTGCGGCTTACCAGGTTTGGGTGGCCTTGAACTTCTCGATACCGGCTTTGATGCCAGCGTCGATTTCGTCGTTGAAGTCACCCTTCTCGTTGATCTTGGCCAGCAGAGCGGCGTGCTCACGCTGGAAGTAACCGATCAACGCCTGTTCGAAGGCGCCCACCTTGGCGATCTCGACGTCCTGCAGGAAGCCACGCTCGGCGGCATACAGGGACAGCGACATCTCGGCGATGGACATAGGCGCGTACTGCTTCTGCTTCATCAGCTCGGTAACGCGCTGACCATGCTCAAGCTGCTTGCGGGTCGCGTCGTCCAGGTCCGAAGCGAACTGGGCGAAGGCCGCCAGTTCACGGTACTGGGCCAGCGCGGTACGGATGCCGCCGGACAGTTTCTTGATGATCTTGGTCTGAGCCGCGCCACCCACACGGGATACCGAGATACCGGCGTTGACGGCCGGACGGATACCCGAGTTGAACATGGCCGATTCCAGGAAGATCTGACCGTCGGTGATGGAGATCACGTTGGTCGGAACGAACGCGGAAACGTCGCCAGCCTGGGTTTCGATGATCGGCAGAGCGGTCAGGGAACCGGTCTTGCCAGTCACGGCGCCATTGGTGAACTTCTCTACGTACTCTTCGGAAACGCGGGATGCGCGCTCCAGCAGACGGCTGTGGAGATAGAACACGTCGCCCGGGTAGGCTTCACGGCCCGGCGGACGGCGCAGCAGCAGGGAGATCTGGCGGTAGGCAACGGCCTGCTTGGACAGGTCGTCGTACACGATCAGGGCGTCTTCACCGCGATCGCGGAAGTATTCGCCCATGGTGCAGCCGGAGTAGGGAGCCAGGTACTGCAGAGCAGCGGATTCGGAAGCACTGGCAACGACCACGATGGTGTTGGCCAGGGCGCCGTTCTCTTCCAGCTTGCGTACGACGTTGGCGATGGTCGATTGCTTCTGACCGATGGCAACGTAGACGCAGCGGATGCCGCTGTTCTTCTGGTTGATGATGGCGTCGATGGCCAGAGCGGTCTTACCGATCTGACGGTCGCCGATGATCAGCTCGCGCTGGCCACGGCCTACCGGGATCATGGCGTCGACCGACTTGTAACCGGTCTGTACCGGCTGGTCTACCGACTTACGCCAGATCACGCCCGGAGCCACTTTCTCGACGGCGTCGGTCAGCTTGGCATCGATCGGGCCTTTGCCATCGATCGGGTTGCCCAGTGCGTCGACCACGCGACCCAGCAGTTCCGGACCAACCGGGACTTCCAGGATGCGGCCGGTGCACTTGGCATTCATGCCTTCTTTGAGGTCCTGGTATTCACCCAGAACCACAGCACCAACGGAGTCTTGCTCCAGGTTCAGCGCCATACCGAAGACGCCGCCCGGGAATTCGATCATCTCGCCGTACATGACGTCGGCCAGACCGAAGATGCGCACGATACCGTCGGACACGCTGACGATGGTGCCTTCGTTACGCGCTTGCGAGGCGACATCGAGTTTCTCGATACGCCCCTTGATGATTTCACTAATTTCGGAAGGATTGAGTTGCTGCATGCCGCTGCCCCTTCAAACTCAAGATTTCAACGCTTCGGCCAGTTTCGCGAGCTTGCCGCGCACCGAGCCATCGATTACCAAGTCGCCGGCGCGGATCACCACGCCGCCGATCAGGCTCGCGTCTTCCGACGCATGAAGTCGCACTTCGCGACTGAGCCGGGCGCTGAGAGCCTTGGCGAGTTTGTCCTGCTGTTCCTGGTCCAGGGCGAAGGCACTGGTGACCTCGACCTCGACCAGCTTTTCCTGCTCGGCCTTGAGCTGCTCGAACATCTCGAAGATGGTCGGCAGCAGGTCGAGCCGCTTGTTTTCAGCCACAGTCCGGACGAAGTTCTGGGCTGGAGCATTGAGCTTGTCGCCACATACGTCGATCAGCGCATCGGCCTTGGACGCAGCAGTCAGCTGAGGCTCTTTGAGCAGCTGGCGCACGGTGTCGTCCTGCGACACTGCAGCCAGCACACCCAGAGCAGCGGACCAAGCGGCCAATTGCTGATGAGCCTGGGCGTACTCGAAAGCCGCCTTCGCGTAGGGACGAGCCAACGTGGTCAGTTCTGCCATATCGCCCTCGCTTAGATCTCAGCGGCCAGTTGATCAACCAGCTGCTTTTGCGCGTTGGCGTCGATCGAAGCACCCAGGATCTTCTCGGCGCCGGATACGGCCAGTGCACCCACTTGGGCACGCAGAGCATCCTTGACGCTGTTCAGCTCCTGTTCGATCTGGGCTTTGGCCTGGGCGATCATGCGATCACCTTCGACACGGGCCTGATCACGGGCTTCATCAACGATCTGGTTAGCGCTCTTCTTCGCCTGCTCGATGATTTCGGCTGCCTGAGCCTTGGCCTCGCGCAGTTGCTGGCCCGCTTTCTCGTGAGCCAGTTCCAGATCACGAGCCGCACGGTTGGCAGCATCCAGGCCGTCGGCAATCTTCTTCTGACGCTCGTGCAGAGCCGCGATGACCGGAGGCCATACGAACTTCATGCAGAAGATGACGAAGATGGCGAACGCAATGGCCTGGCCGATCAGAGTTGCATTAATGTTCACGCCAACACCTCGCTCGTTCGTTGTCAGTCACGTCTTTCCGGAAGCCGGAAATTAGTGGGCTACCTGAGCGATGAACGGGTTAGCGAAGGTGAAGAACAGCGCGATACCAACACCGATCATGGTCACGGCGTCGAGCAGACCGGCGACGATGAACATTTTCACCTGCAGCATCGGAACCATTTCCGGCTGACGAGCAGCGCCTTCCAGGAATTTGCCGCCCAGCAGGCCGAAACCAATGGCGGTACCCAGGGCGCCCAGACCGATCAGCAGAGCAACGGCGATAGCAGTGAGGCCAACTACAGTTTCCATTTTTCCTCCCGACTTTTTTGTCGTGTTGGTTAAAGGTTGAAGCAAGTTAAGGTGGTGAAACTTCTTTTCCGCGGCCCCTTCCGGGAAGGAAGGAGCCGGTCAGAACTGGTGGATCAGTGGCTGTCTTCGTGCGCCATCGACAGGTAGACGATGGTCAGCATCATGAAGATGAAGGCCTGCAGGGTGATGATCAGGATGTGGAACACAGCCCACGCCCAGTTCAGCACCACGCCCATGCCGCCCAGCCACAGAATGCCGGTGCCGAACATGACCGCGATCAGGATGAAGATCAGCTCGCCGGCATACATGTTGCCGAAGAGACGCAGAGCCAGCGAAACCGGCTTGGCGATCAGGGTCACGAACTCGAGCAGGAAGTTGACCGGGATCAGGATGATCTGAACCAGCATGTTGCTGCTGTGGAACGGGTGCAGGGTCAGTTCGCCGAGGAAGCCGCCGAGACCCTTGACCTTGATGCTGTAGAAGATGATCAGCGCGAACACCGCGATCGACATGCCGAAGGTGGCGTTCGGATCGGTGGTGGCTACGGCGCGGAAGAACAGGTGCTCGTTGCCGGTGACCTTGGCTGCGGCCAGCGGCAGGAAGTCCACCGGCACCAGGTCGATCAGGTTCATCAGGAAGATCCAGACGAACACGGTCAGCGCCAGCGGGGCGATCAGCGGGTTACGGCCGTGGAAGGTGTCCTTCACACTGCCGTCGACGAACTCGACCAGAACTTCGACGAAGTTCTGCAGGCCGCCGGGTTGACCGCTGGTGGCCTTCTTGGCCGCTGCACGGAAGATCAGGATGAACACCAGGCCGAGGAATACCGACCAGCCCAGGGTGTCAACGTGGAATGCCCAAAAGCCCATTTCCTTGGCTTGTTCGGCTGTGTGGGCGAACCCCCAACCACCTTCCGGCAGACGACCAAAGGTCAGGTTCTGCAAGTGGTGCTGGATGTAACCCGAAGCGCTTTCTGCTGCCATGTTTGCCTCAATCGCTCTAAGGTCTTGTAAATGTGTGTCCCATCAGCAGGGGTGCGCACCAGCTGACCAGCAAGGTCAGCAGGTAGATGCCGAACAGAGCCAGAGGCTCCAGCGGCTTCACTCCTGCAAACGCCAGTGCGAAGAGCACTGCCGTCAAAATCAGCTTCCCGGCCTCGCCCGCGTAGAAAGAACGGACGATCAGTTGAGCCGAGCGCGCTCCGCTGTAACGAAACGCCTTGAACGCGAAATAAACATTCGGCAGCCATGCGATGAAGCCTCCGAGCAAACCGGAGTACCCCGCGACCGGCCCCTTGATGAACCAAAGGGTTGCTGCACCAAAAAGCAGCACCACCAGCTGGACGAGCAACAGGCCTAGAGCCGGTTGGCGATGGAAGGGCAAACGAGTGGGCTTGCAGGGTTCCATCTGTCTCACAGTCCTCTGGTGTCGGCTTCGCAAATCAACAACTTGGCATACTTTGTGCCGACAAAATTGCGCGCAGAGTATAGGGGCCCCGGGATACCCGGGCAACAGCCCGGTAGTGATTTCCGACTACCGCTACACATCCGAAGGTTTCAACGGATGTGGGCCAGAACCCCTTGCAACTCGTCCAGCGAGTTGTAGCGGATGACCAGTTGGCCCTTGCCTTTCTGCCCGTGGCGAATCTGCACCGGAGCGCCCAGGCGCTCGGCCAGGCGCTGTTCCAGGCGGCTGATGTCCGGATCGGCCTTGACCGCTTTGACAGGTTCCGCCGGGGCATGCAGCCACTGGCGTACCAGTGCCTCGGTTTGGCGCACGGTGAGGCCACGTGCGACAACATGTCGCGCACCTTCGACCTGACGCTGCTCAGGTAGACCGAGCAGTGCACGGGCATGGCCCATCTCCAGGTCGCCATGGGACAGCAGCGTCTTGATCTCCTCGGGGAGGGCGATCAGGCGCAACAGGTTGGCCACGGTTACGCGCGACTTGCCGACCGCGTCGGCGACCTGTTGCTGGGTGAGTTGGAATTCCTGCTGCAGGCGTTGCAGTGCAGCAGCTTCCTCGATCGGGTTGAGGTCTTCGCGCTGGATGTTCTCGATCAGCGCCATGGCGATCGCGGCTTCGTCCGGCACTTCGCGTACCAGCGCCGGGATCTTGTCCAGGCCGGCTTGCTGGGTGGCGCGCCAGCGGCGCTCACCGGCGATGATCTCGTAGCGGCCGCCATCGATCGGGCGCACCACGATCGGCTGCATGACGCCCTGGGCCTTGATCGACAGGGCCAGTTCTTCCAGGGCCTGCGGATCCATGTCACGGCGCGGCTGGTATTTGCCGCGCTGGATCAGGTCCAGTGGCAGCTGTTGCAGCTCGCGGCTGTCCACCTGGACCGCCTCTTCCTGCAGGGTGGCGGCGCTGGAGCCACTGAGCAGGGCGTCCAGCCCGCGTCCGAGACCTCGTTTCTTCACGGCCATGCGGGTTCCTTAGTTCTTCATGCGGTGGCGGTGGAGCGGGAAGCGCGCTGTCGGCGCGCCAGTTCGCCCGCCAGGGCCAGGTAGGCCATGGCGCCGCGAGATTGCTTGTCGTAGACCAGCGCCGGCATGCCGAAGCTGGGGGCCTCGGCCAGACGCACGTTGCGCGGGATCACGGTGGTGTAGAGCTTGTCGCCGAAGTGCTCCTGCAGCTGCGCGCTGACGTCGTTGGTCAGGCTGATGCGCGGGTCGTACATGGTGCGCAGCAGGCCTTCGATCTTCAGCGCCGGGTTCAGGCGTTCGGCGATGCGCTGGATGCTGTTCATCAGGTCGGTCAGACCTTCGAGCGCGTAGTACTCGCACTGCATGGGGATGATCACCCCGTCGGAGGCGGACAGCGCATTCACGGTCAGCATCGACAGCGATGGCGGGCAGTCGATCAGGATGTAGTCGTAGTTCTCGCGGATCGGAGCCAGCGCCTGGCGCAGTCGGTGCTCCTTCATCTCCATCTCCAGCAGCACCACTTCCGCGGCTGTGAGGTCGCGGTTGGCAGGCAGCAGTTGATAACCGCCGTGCTCGGAGAACTGCATTGCCTGGGCGAGATCGCACTCGCCAGTCAGGACGTCATAGATGGAGTGCTCCAGGTTCAACTTATCCACACCGCTGCCGGTGGTGGCGTTGCCCTGTGGATCGAGGTCGATCAGCAGCACGCGGCGCTTGGTCGCGACCAGCGAAGCGGCGAGGTTGATGCAGGTGGTGGTCTTGCCGACACCGCCTTTCTGGTTGGCGATCGCGAATACCTTAGCCATGGTTTTCCCCCGTCCCCGTCACGCAACGGCGCAGTATCAACAGATGCCGCTGACCTTGGCAACCCGGCACATCCAGCGTGTGCTCGGCTTCGACCCGGAAATCCTCCGGGAGTGCTGCCAGCTCGTCTGCCGGGTGTACGCCTTTCATCGCCAGCCAGCGGGTTTCGCCGTCACCGAGGTGGCGGGTCCAGTTGCTGAAGTCCTCCAGGCTGCTGAAAGCCCGGGAGACGATGCCGTTGAAGGGCTGGGCCGGTTGATAGGCCTCGACCCGGCTGTGGATAACTTCCAGGTTCTTTAGCTTCAGCTCGAGCTTCACCTGGGTCAGGAAGCGCGTCTTCTTGCCGTTGCTGTCGAGCAGAGTCAGGCGCTTCTCGGGGAACAGGATGGCCAGCGGGATGCCGGGCATGCCACCGCCGCTGCCAACGTCGAGCCAGCGTTCACCGCCAGCGGCGACGAAGTTCGGGACGATGCTCAGGCTGTCGATCAGGTGGCGCGAGACCATCTCGTCGATATCGCGCACCGCGGTGAGGTTGTAGGCCTTGTTCCACTTCGCCAGGAGGGCGAGGTAGGCGAGCAGGCCTTGCTTGCGCTCTTCGTCGAGTGCGACGCCGAGCGCGGCTGCCCCACGCACGAGTTCGTCGGCGTGGGCTTGGGTAACGAGGGACATCAGGCGCTTTGCTCCAGCTGGCGGCTCGACGCGCGTTTCTTCAGGTGGATCAGCAGCAGGGAGATGGCCGCCGGGGTGACGCCGGGGATACGCCCGGCCTGGCCGAGGGTTTCCGGTCGGGACTGGCCGAGCTTGTTCTGGATCTCCTTGGACAGCCCGGAGATCGTGGTGTAGTCGATATCGTCCGGCAGACGGGTGTCCTCGCTCGCTCGCAGGCGGGCGATCTCGTCCTGCTGACGATCGATGTAGCCGGCGTACTTGGTGCGGATCTCTACCTGCTCGGCAACCTGCGGATCTTCTGCGCCGCTGCCGGTCACTTCGGCCAGGCTGGCGTAGTCGATTTCCGGGCGGGCCAGCAGGTTGAGCAGGTTGTACTCATGGGCCAGCGGAGTACCGAAACGCTCGGCGATGGCATCGCCCTGCGGCGTGTTCGGGCGCACCCAGGTGCTCTTCAGGCGCTGTTCTTCGCGTTCGATGCCTTCGCGCTTGGCCTCGAAGGCCGCCCAGCGCTTGTCGTCGACCAGGCCGAGCTCGCGGCCTTTTTCAGTCAGGCGCAAATCGGCGTTGTCTTCGCGCAGGATCAGTCGGTATTCGGCACGCGAAGTGAACATGCGGTAAGGCTCCTGGGTGCCCAGGGTAATCAGGTCGTCGACCAGCACGCCGATGTACGCCTCGTCACGGCGCGGGCACCAGGCTTCGCGGCCCTGCGCACGCAGTGCGGCGTTGGCGCCGGCGAGCAGGCCTTGGGCGCCGGCTTCTTCGTAGCCGGTGGTGCCGTTGATCTGGCCGGCGAAGAACAGGCCGCCGATCACCTTGGTCTCCAGGCTGTACTTCAGGTCGCGAGGATCGAAGTAGTCGTACTCGATGGCGTAGCCCGGGCGAACGATGTGGGCGTTCTCCATGCCACGGATCGAGCGGACGATCTCGAGCTGTACGTCGAACGGCAGCGAAGTGGAGATGCCGTTGGGGTACAGCTCATGAGTGGTCAGGCCTTCCGGCTCCAGGAAGACCTGATGGCTGTCCTTGTCGGCGAAGCGGTGGATCTTGTCTTCGATCGACGGGCAATAGCGCGGGCCGATGCCTTCGATGACACCGGAGTACATCGGCGAGCGATCGAGGTTGCTCGCGATGATCTCGTGGGTGCGGGCGTTGGTATGGGTGATCCAGCAGCTGACCTGGGCCGGGTGTTCTTCCTTGGAACCGAGGAAGGACATCACCGGGATCGGCGTGTCGCCGGGCTGCTCGGTCATTACCGAGAAATCGACACTGCGACCATCGATGCGCGGCGGCGTACCGGTCTTCAGGCGACCGACACGTAAGGGCAGTTCGCGCAGGCGTTTGGCCAGGGCGATTGCGGGCGGGTCACCAGCGCGGCCGCCAGAGTAATTCTGCAGTCCGATGTGGATAAGTCCGCCGAGGAAAGTACCGGCGGTGAGTACAACCTGGTCTGCATGGAATTTCAGACCCATCTGGGTCACCACGCCGCGGACCTGATCCTGTTCGACGATGAGGTCGTCGCAGGCCTGCTGGAATATCCACAGGTTCGGCTGGTTTTCCAGGATCTCGCGGATCGCTGCCTTGTAGAGCACGCGGTCTGCCTGGGCACGAGTAGCGCGTACAGCCGGACCCTTGCGGCTGTTCAGCACGCGGAACTGGATGCCGCCCTTATCGGTGGCGTGCGCCATGGCGCCGCCCAGGGCGTCGATTTCCTTGACCAGGTGGCTCTTGCCGATACCGCCGATGGCCGGATTGCAGCTCATCTGGCCCAGGGTTTCCACATTGTGGGTGAGCAGCAGGGTCTTCACGCCCATGCGTGCGGCCGCGAGCGCAGCCTCTGTGCCGGCATGGCCACCGCCGATCACGATCACGTCAAAACGGGAAGGGAAATCCACCACGCACCTCGTGCCTGTCGATCAGGGAAAGAAAAAGAGAGCCGCACAGTATAGGGGCTTAACGGAAACGATTGAAGGGACCTGGACAAAAAGTAGCCAATCGTCGGTCGGCTCACGGAGGGGAAAAGCTATTAACAGAAAAAAATGAAAGGGAGTTTTTAAATCTTTTTAGAGCTAGTGATTATGTTTGGTGTGCACACTATCTGTGGATAAACGATTCAAGCCCCTTAAGGACGCTGGTTTCGAGGAAGGATAAGACTGTGCCGAAGGTGTCGGGAAACGGGGGAAGGCCGGTTGATCACCTGTGCATGGAAAGCACATTTATGCACAGGCGAGTTATCCAGTGGGTTAGCCACGGGCTTGTCTACGTACCTATACGGTAGTTTTCCACAGGGTTCATGAAGGCATGTGAATATTCCCATCGATACCAATAACGGCGTGGGTTAGGAGGATTGTCAGGGTAAGACTGTCCACAAGCGGACGAATGAAGCGGAAGCAAAAACGCCCGGGTACTGTCGAGTAGCCGGGCGTTTGCTGATGTGGATAAGAGGATTACTTGCCGATGCAGAAGCTGGAGAAGATGCGCCCGAGCAGGTCGTCCGAGCTGAATGCCCCGGTGATCTCGCCAAGGGCGTGCTGGGCCTGGCGCAGGTCTTCTGCAAGGAGTTCGCCGGCCCCGGCGAGAAGCAGCTGGGAGTGCCCGTGATCGAGGTGCTGGCCTGCGTGGCGCAGGGCTTCCAGGTGTCGCCGGCGGGCGCTGAAGCTGCTTTCTGCGGTCTGCTCGAAGCCCATGCAGGCCTTCAGGTGCTCACGCAGCAGTTCGAGGCCGTCTCCGGACCTGGCGGACAGGGTCAGGGTGACGTGGCCGTCGGCGCTTTCTTCCAGGCCGATAGGCGATGTGGATAAGTCGGCCTTGTTGCGGATCAGGGTTACGCGAGCGGGGTCCGGTCGTTCGTCGAGGAACTCCGGCCACAGGCTGAAAGCATCCACAGCCTCGGGAGCGGTGGAGTCCACCACCAGAAGTACCCTGTCAGCTTCGCCGATAGCCTTGAGTGCGCGCTCCACACCGATCTTTTCCACATGGTCATCCGTCGTCCGCAGGCCGGCGGTGTCGACGACATGCAGCGGCATGCCGTCGATGTGGATATGTTCGCGCAACACGTCCCGCGTGGTGCCTGCGATATCTGTGACGATGGCCGCTTCACGGCCCGCCAGTGCGTTCAGCAGGCTGGATTTGCCGGCATTCGGACGGCCGGCGATCACTACCGTCATGCCATCGCGCAGTAACGCACCTTGTCCTGCCTCCCGCAGAACGCCGGCGAGTTCGGAGCGAACCTTGTCGAGTTGGGAGAGGACATGGCCATCGGCGAGGAAATCGATCTCTTCCTCGGGGAAGTCGATGGCCGCTTCGACGTAGATGCGCAGCTGGATCAGCTGTTCGGTGAGCTGATGTACGCGTCGCGAAAACTCGCCCTGCAGCGAGCGAACGGCGTTGCGTGCGGCCTGCGCCGAGCTGGCCTCGATGAGGTCGGCGATGGCTTCGGCCTGGGCCAGGTCGAGTTTGTCGTTGAGGAACGCGCGTTCGCTGAATTCGCCGGGGCGGGCTTGGCGCGAGCCCAACTCCAGGCAGCGCTGCAGGAGCATGTCGAGCACTACCGGGCCGCCGTGGCCGTGCAGTTCGACGACATCCTCGCCAGTGAAGGAATTCGGCCCCCGGAAGAACAGCAGCAAGCCTTCGTCGATGACTTCGCCATCGTCGTCGTAGAAGGGCCCGTAGTGCGCGTAGCGGGGCTGCGGTTCACGGCCGCTGAGGCTGATGGCGATTGGCAGCGCCCTTGGTCCGGAGACACGGACGATGCCGACGCCTCCGCGGCCTTGGGCGGTGGCGACGGCGGCAATGGTTTCACGGGCTGCGTTCATGCACGTTCTCCACATAGCAAAACGCCCCACGAGGGGGCGTTCTGTTGTTTGGCTGGTGCGATTATCAGGCTGTCTTGGCCTTGCTCGCGCCTTCGATCTGCCGGGTAATGTACCACTGCTGGGTAATGGACAGGCAGTTGTTGACCACCCAGTACAGCACCAGGCCAGCCGGGAACCACAGGAAGAAGAAGGTGAAGACCACTGGCATCAGCTTCATTACCTTGGCCTGCATGGGGTCCGGCGGAGTCGGGTTGAGCATCTGCTGAACCAGCATGGTCGCGCCCATGATGATCGGCAGGATGAAGAAGGGATCCTTCACCGAGAGGTCGGTGATCCAGCCCAGCCACGGGGCCTGGCGCATCTCGACGCTTTCCAGGAGCACCCAGTACAGGGACAGGAAGACCGGCATCTGCACCAGGATCGGCAGGCAGCCGCCCAGCGGATTGATCTTCTCCTTCTTGTACAGCTCCATCATCGCCTGGGACATCTTCTGGCGATCTTCGCCATGCTGCTCCTTGATCGCCTGCATCTTCGGCGAAACGGCGCGCATGCGGGCCATCGAGCGGTAGCTGGCGGCAGACAGCGGGAAGAAGGCCATCTTGATGACGAACGTCAGCAGCATGATCGACCAGCCCCAGTTACCGAGCAGGCCGTGGATATGTTGCAGCAGCCAGAAGATCGGTTGGGCGATGAACCACAGCGGGCCATAGTCGACGGTCAGCTCCAGGCCCGGGGACAGCTCGCCCAGGTACTTCTGCAGCTTGGGACCGGCGTACAGGGTCAGGTTGGTTTCGGCCTTGGCCCCGGCAGCGACGCTCAGGGTGGGGCCGGTGAAGCCGACGATGTAGTTGCCCTGGGCGTCCTTGCGGGTCAGGACGTTGTGGGTGTCGCCCTTGGCCGGAACCCAGGCGGTCACGAAATAGTGCTGCAGCCAGGCTACCCAGCCGCCCTGCACGGTTTCGTTGACGCCTTCCTTGTCCATGTCCTTCATGGACACTTTCTTGTAGGGCTTGTCCGGGGTCCAGATAGCAGCGCCCAGGTAGGTCGATACGCCAGTGGCGGTGGTCGACGACGGGTCTGCGCTGGCATCACGCTTGAGCTGGGCGAACAGCAGACCGTTCCACTGCTTGCCGCTCTGGTTGTCGATCAGATAGCTGACGTCGACCTGGTAAGCGTTCGGGTTGATGCAGTCGAGCTTCTTCTGCGCTTTTTCCTTGTCGCTGCAGTCGGTCTTCATGCCGCGGTGGAAGGTGAAGCGCTTGATGTAGCTGACGCCGTCGCGGGCGAAGTTCAGGTCGACGACCAGTTTGTCCTGGCCGTCGGCCAGCTGGTATTCGCTCTTGGCGCTGCTGAACAGCGGACGGCCGGCGACAGTCGCGTCGGGACCATCGGCGCCGGTCAGACCGCTCTGGGCCAGGTAGGTGCGTTGCTGGTCATGCTCGAACAGCGGGAACGGCAGGTCCGGGCGATCCTGGCGGAACGGGTACTGGGTCAGGCCCAGTTGCACCACGTCGCCACCGCGCGGGTCGATGGCCAGTTCGAGAACGTCGGTCTTGACCTTGATCATTTGGCCAGTCGCGGCCGCTGCCTGGGTGTTCGGCAGGCTAGCAGTAGCGGTCGGCGCCGTAGGCACGTCGGCACTGGCGGTGCCGCTGGTCGGCACGGAGGTGTCCGGCAGACCTTGGTTCTGCTGGTTGAAGGTCGCGGTCTGTTCCGGCAGCTGGGGCTGACCGTAGTCCTTGTTCCACTGGAGAACCAGCGCATAGGACACGATTGCCAGGGCGACGAATAGGATTGAACGCTTGATGTCCATGGTTACTCGGCCGTCGAGGAAGGGCGGGGCGTGGAGTTGGCGGGCGGCACGGGATCATAGCCACCGGGATGCCAGGGATGGCAGCGACCCAGGCGACGCAGGGTCAGCCAGCCACCACGCAGGAGGCCATGATGTTCGATGGCCTCTTGCGCGTAGCAGGAACAGCTGGGGTGGAAGCGACAGTGGTTGGCCATCAAAGGGCTGATGGCGTAGCGGTAAAACTGGATCAGAAGAAGCGCCAGTTTACGCATGGGAACTATCGGCTACCCCCGGAGGTTCGGTTGTGGTTTCCGGCCGGGGTCGGTTGCGCACCAGACGCTTGAAGAGTTTGCCGAACTGCTGGTGCAGCTCGGGATTCTCCAGGTCGCCCAGGCCCTTGCGCGCGATGATAACGATGTCCAGACCAGCCAGGGCTTCCTGGTTGTGCCGGAACGTTTCACGGATCACGCGTTTCAGGCGATTGCGCTCGACGGCGAGCTTGACGTTCTTCTTGCCGATCACCAGGCCGAGGCGGGGGTGATCCAGAGCGTTTTCGCGCGCCAGCAGCAGGACGTGCTTACCGGGAACCTTGGCGCTGGGGGAGTCGAAGACTGCTGTGAAGTGCCGGGAAGTCAGTAGACGCTTTTCCCGTTCGAATCCTCGACTCACCACCGGTGCCGGGCAAATCAGACGGTCAGACGCTTACGGCCCTTGGCGCGACGACGCGACAGAACCTGACGGCCGTTCTTGGTAGCCATACGGGCGCGGAAACCATGGACGCGAGCGCGCTTGAGGGTGCTGGGTTGGAAAGTACGTTTCATTGTTCGGTACCTGGGTTGACGACTTGAGGTCGTAGTGACCCCG